>JAHFTD010000006.1 GCA_023269565.1 Opitutaceae bacterium
GCGATGTTGAAAGTCAGCAGTCGGTGGCGCGACATGCCGGAAGTTATCACATTATCCCGCTTTTCAACAGTCCTGGCTGTGCCGTTCGATCGGCCGGGTGCGGCGGTTCGGAGGCTTTGGCATTGCCGACGAAATTGCGCCGCCCTTGACCTCGCCGAGACGCATCGCTTCGCTCCCAAAGGCGACGAGGCGCGCATTCCCCATCCATGAAATGAGCACTGACATCCGGCTGAAAGTCTGCGGCCTAACCACGGAGGCCGATGCCCGTGCGGCCCATGCCGCGGGGGCGGATTACCTCGGCTTTGTCTTCTACCCGCCATCGCCACGCAATATTTCGCCCGCTCAATTTGCGCGGATGCGGCCGCAACTGCCGCCGCGGAAATTTGTCGCCGTCTGCGTCGCGCCCTCCGCCGACGACCTCGCGCGTCTGGCCGGACTGGAGTTCGATTATTTCCAGATCCATTTCAAGGCGCACGAGCCGCCGCCGCACCTTGCCGGCTGGTCCGGCGCCGTCGGCCGCTCCCGGCTGTGGCTCGCGCCAAAACTTGCGCCCCCGCAGGAAATCAAGCCCGAATGGCTGTCCTTGGCCGCGACCTTCCTGCTCGATGCGTTTCATCCGGAAAAATTCGGCGGCACCGGACAGTTCGGCGATTGGGAATATTTCCGGTGTCAGCAATCGGCTCATCCCGCACACGAGTGGATTCTCTCCGGCGGATTGAATCCCGGCAACATCGTCGCCGCCGTGACGACTACTGGCGCCAAGTTCGTCGATGTGAACAGTGGCGTCGAATCTTCCCCCGGTCGCAAGGATCCCGCGAAACTGCAGTCGCTGGCCGCCGCGCTGGGCCGCCTGAAAAAGTGAAGCCCGCGCCGGGCGGCTGACCGGGCCCGTAGCCCGGGCATTTACTCCGCATGAAGTGCGGCCCGCAGCGACTTGCCCTCATACAGCGCCGCCACCACCGCGCTGCCGACGACGGGCACCGCGCCCATCGCCCGCACCGACTCCAGCGAGACGGCATCCGCGAGCCCAAATCCGACCGTCAATGGACGGCCCGTGATTTTCCGGAGGGCCGCGAGACGGTCGCGGACCAGTCCAAGATCCGGCGCACCCGCCGCACCGGTCACACCCAGCCGGGCGACGACATAGGCAAAACGCTGCGCAAAGGGCACCGACGGTCCCGGATCGGGCCGCTCCTGCAACAAACGCATGGCGCGATCCAGACTCGTGGTCGGCGCCAGCAAGGGCACGAGGGGATAACCCGCGGCGCGCAGTTCCCTCTCGAATTCGGCTTCCTCGCCATGAGGCAGATCGACGATGAGCAGGCTCCGCACCGGCGTTGGACGCAACAATGCAATCAGCCGCCCGGTCCCCAATTGCAGCAGGGGGTTGAAATAACTAAACAAAATCACCGACGGACTGGATGGACAGCGCGCCAGGCATTCCAGCACTTGGACTGGTGTGACACCGCGCGCGATTGCCCGCTGGGCCGCAGCCTGCAGCACCGGGCCGTCGGCAATCGGGTCGCTGTGCGGCAATCCCACCTCGATGGCTTCAAGGTCGAGCGCGGCCGCCTCGGCCAGCAGTGCGGGCAGTCGCTCCAACGAAGGTGAGCCCGCCATGATGAAGGGCAGCACGGGTTTCACGCCGCACCTCCCGACTTGAGCGCGCGCTCGTAGCTGGCGATGTCCTTGTCGCCGCGGCCGCTCAACCCGAGCAGGACGACGCGGACGCCTTCACGGGCCAGTCGCGGAAGTGCCGCGAGCGCGTGGCTGCTTTCCAGCGCGGGCAGGATGCCTTCCAGTGCGCATAGTTGCTGTGCCGCGGCGAAGGCCTCCTCGTCGGAAGCCCGCCAGACTTCCACTCGGCCGTCCACGGCCAGTGCAGCGAGTTCCGGTCCGAGCGCCGGATAATCGAGTCCCGCGCTGATACTGGCGGTCCCGGCGGTGTAGCCGTGGCTGTCCTGCAACAGCAGTGTCTTGCAGCCGTGCAGCACGCCGGTGCGGCCGCCGTCGAGGCGGGCCGCGTGCTCGCCCAGTTCCCGGCCATGGCCGCCGGCCTCGACCGCCATCCGGCGCAGGTTGTCCTCGGCAAAAGGGACGAGCAGGCCGAGTGCATTGCTGCCGCCACCCGCGCAGGCGACGATGGCCTCGGGCAGCGTTCCGTGAGCAGCGAGCACCTGTCGGCGCGCCTCGTCGCCAATCACCCGTTGGAAGGAGCGCACGATGGTCGGAAAGGGATGCGGTCCCAGCGCCGAGCCCAGGATGTAATGTGCCCGGTCGCAGCGGGCCGCCCAGGCGCGCATCGCCTCGTTCACCGCCGCCCGGAGGGTGCCCTGGCCGGCGGTGACCGGAATCACGTTCGCGCCGAGCAATTTCATGCGCGCGACATTCGGCGCCTGACGGGCCATGTCGGTCGCGCCCATGTAGACCGTGCAGACGAGACCGAGGCGGGCGCAGGCGGCCGCGGTCGCCACCCCGTGCTGTCCGGCCCCGGTTTCGGCGATGATCTCGGTCTTGCCCATGCGCCGGGCGAGCAGCGCCTGGCCGAGCGCATTGTTGATTTTGTGCGCGCCGGTGTGCGCAAGGTCCTCGCGTTTGAGATAAAGCGCCTGCAGGCCCGTCGCACGGGCCAGCTGGGGCGCGGGCGTCAGCGGCGTGGCCCGGCCGGCGAACTCCCGCAGCTCGCGCGCGAGTGCGACGCCAAAGTCCGGGTCGGCTTGCGCGGCGCGAAACGCCGCCTCGAGTTCGAGCAGCGGGGTCATGAGTGTCTCGGGGGCGTAGCATCCGCCGAAGGCGGCGCGCCCGAAGCGCGTAGGCAGGACAAACTCTGCGGGAGGAACTGTCATAGCGGCAGAGGGGCGAAGATGTCCTGCAGGAACCGGCGCTGATTCGCGCTGCGCATGAGCGCCTCGCCGATCAGCACGGCGTCAAAGCCCGCGGCAAACGCCGCCCGGGCGGCGGCCGGCGTCCGCACCCCGCTCTCGCGGATCAGCACGGCCCTGGGAAACAGCTCGCGCAGCGGCGCCGCCGGTGATTCGCGCACGGTAAAGGTGGCCAGGTCGCGCGCGTTGAGGCCGACGAGCCGCGCCTCCGCCTCCTGCGCATAGGGTGCTTCATCCAGCCCGTGCAGCTCGATCAATGGCTCAAGGCCCAACGCTCGCGCCGCCTCCGCAAAGAGCGCGGTGTGCCCGCGCAACACGCGGGCGATCAGCAGCACGGCAGCCGCGTCACTGTCCGCGGCCTCGTGCAGATGAAGCGGGGAGAGGACAAAACCCTTGTAGAGCACGGGCACCAGAAACCGCGCCGCGCGCCGCACGTGCGCCGCGGAGCCGTGAAAAAACTGCGGCTCGGCCAGCACGGAGAAGCAGTCCACCCCGCCGACCTGATAGGACTCGAGCTGCGCCTCCAGCGTGACCTTCGGGGCAAAGGCTCCAAGGCTGGGTGAAGCCAGCTTGAATTCGCCGATGACAGCGCCCCCGCGTTTCTCCCGGGCGCGGCGCAGGGCCAGCTCGAAGCGGCCGGCCTCCTGCCGACCCAGCGCGCGCCGGCCGGCCGCCGCCGTGGTGTCCGTGACCCGCCGCAGCTCCGCGGCCAGCACCCGTCCGAGATGCGAATCGCCGGGCACGCCACTGTCCTGCACCATTTGGATGGGGTCGGGGAATTTCATGTTTCCTGCGCGGGGAAAGGCAGTGAAATTCCTTCGGGCAACCTGACCCGCACTTCGACGAACACCGACCGCAGCGCCGTAAGCGGCAGCTGGCGGTGGAGCAGCAGTCCGAAGGCCGCCTGCAGGGCCACGGCATCGGCGACCGCGGTCCGGTAATGCGGGTGCCCGGAACCGTGAACAATCCCGCGGGCCAGCTCCAGGGCTTCCTCGCGGCTGCGCACAGCGAGCGCGCCGGCTGGGACCGCAATCGCACCGAGAGCACCCGGCACGATCCGTGTGGTGGTGAGAACGCGACCGGCGGCGATCTCCACCACCTCGGTCGGTCCTTCGAGGGAGGCTTCATCCATACCGTGGCCGGTTGCAGTCGTGCCATGGATCACGAAGGCCCGGGTGACGCCGGTGGTAGCGAGCGCGGCAGCCATCGGCTCGAGCAAGGTGGCCCGCGCCACCCCGAGCACCATGCAGGCGGGCTGTGCCGGGTTGAGCAACGGGCCCATCAGATTGAAAATCGTCGGCACCCCGAGTCGCCGGCGGATGTCGCGCAGGCGCACCAGCTGCGGGTGGTAGGCCGATGCGAGCAGAAAGGCGAAGCGCGAGCGCGGCAGGTCGCCGTGCAACAGCTCCGGGGCGCGCTGCAGGTCGTAGCCCAGAGCCTCCAGCAGATCGGCGCTGCCGCACAGGCTCGTGGCGGCGCGGTTGCCATGTTTGGCGACCGTCACGCCAAACGCGGGCAGCAGCAGTGCGGCCAGCGTGCTGAGGTTGACCGTCGAGACTCCGCCGTGGCTGTCGCCCCCAGTCCCGACGACGTCGAGCACCGGCTGCACCACTGGAGGAAACGGCCTGGCCGCTGCGCGCAGCTCCCAGGCGAAAGCCGACAGTTCCTCGGCCGTGGGTTCGCGCTGCGCGAGCAGCGCCAAGCCGGCACCGACCACGAGCGGGTCGGCGGCGGGATCGAGGAAATAGGCCAGGAGTTCGCGCGCTTCGTCGAACGGAAGCGGGCGGGCGGGATTGTGGGTGGCAAGCAGGTTCATGGGAAAAATCGGGCGAGGTGGAGAAAATTGGCGAGCAGGCGGAGCCCTGCGGGCGTGAGAATGCTCTCGGGATGGAATTGCACGCCCCAGCGGGGGAGCGCGGCATGCGCCACCGCCATGATCTCGCCTTCGGAGGACACGCCGGTGACGCGCCAGCAGGCAGGCAGCCCGGCGCCATCGGCAATCAGGCTGTGATAGCGGCCGACCGGCAAATTCGTTGGCAGGCCGGCGAACAGCCCCGTGCCGTCATGCCGGCAGGCGGCGGCTTCGCCGTGCCGCGGCACGAGTGCGTGCGTGATGCGCCCTCCGGTGGCGGCGATGAGCGCTTGGTGACCGAGACAGACCCCGAGCACGGGCACGTCCCAATCCGACGCCGCGATTTCCATGTGGGCGGAGCACTCGGCCGGGTGGCCCGGCCCGGGACTGAGCACGACGGCGCGGGGGGAGAGTGCGCGGGCCTCCGCGAGTGCGATTGTGTCGTGCCGGCGGACGCAGACCTCGGCGCCGAGGACGGCGAACGCCTGCACCAGATTGTAGGTGAAGGAGTCATAGGCATCGATGAGCAGGATCATGTGGCAGCGCTCCCTTCGTCCAAGGTGACGCCCAAGGCCGCCGCCACGGCCGTCATTTTCTGAACGGTTTCAAGGTATTCCCGGGCGGGCTCGGAAGCGCGGACGATGCCCGCGCCGGCTTGCAGGTAAGCCGCGCCGCCGGCATAAATTGCCGTGCGCAGGATGAGCGCCGTGTCGAGCGCGCCGTCGGCGCCGAGGCGCAGCAACGCGCCGCCGTAGGGCCCGCGGTGTTCGCCTTCCATTTCGACGATGCGCTGCGCGGCCCGGATTTTCGGGGCGCCACTGACCGTGCCGGCGGGAAACGCGGCGGCGAGGACATCGAGCGCATCCAGGCCGGTTCTCACACGGCACCTCACCGTGGTCGTGATATGCAGCAACCGGCTGGTGCGGTGGATGGCGAGGGGATGTTCGACCCGCACGCTGCCGGACACGGCGACGCGCCCGAGGTCGTTGCGGGCCAGGTCGACGAGCATCTGGTGTTCCGCGAGTTCCTTGGGGTCGGCCAGCAGGGCGCGGGCGCGGCGTTCGTCCTGCGCCTCATTGCCGGTGCGCGCCGCGGTGCCGGCGATGGGCAGGGTTTCCGCCTCGCCGCCGGCCACCCGCACCAGCATTTCCGGCGAGGCGCCGACCAGCGCACAACCGGGCCATTCCAGCAGAAAGGCGTAGGGGCTCGGGTTGGTGCGCCGCAACCGGCGGTAGGCAGTCAGCGGCGAGGGCGGAGCCGTAACCCTGATCCGCCGGCTCGGCACCACCTGATAGACATCGCCCTCGCGGATGAGGGTCTGGCTGCGGCGCACGAGCGCCTCGTAGTCGGTGCGCGTTCGCAGCGGTTGGGCAACCGGCGCCCCGACCTCCTCCACCGGCGCGGCCTGCGGTGATTCCAGCAACTCGGCAAGCCTGGCAAGACGCACGTTCCCCTCGGACTCCGTGGCCGCCAGCACCTGCAGCTCGGCGGTTTGATACAGGTGATCGAACACCACCGCGGCAGCGATCAGTTTCATGTGGACGGCGGGCAGGCCCAGCGAATTGGCCGCCGGCAGTGGCACGCTCGGTTCGAGTCCGGCCAGGGCCTCGAACCCGACATAGCCCGCCAGACCAACCCCGACCGGCAAGCCCACGCCGCAATCCACTCGCGGCAGGAATCCGCGCACGGCATCGACCCAGCCGCGGGCTGGCGCCGGCAATGTCACCTCGCCCCCGGTGTCGAGCAGGACAAAGGAATGCCGGCCGACGCGTTCGCCGCGCTCGGCGCTCTCCAGCAGCAGGCCCGCCCCGGCGGGGCGCAATTGCAGGTAGGCGGCCAGCGGCGTGAGCAGGTCGGCGGGGATGGTGTTGCGATAGAGTTTCATCGGATGAAAACAAAAAGCCCGGTCACAGGGACCGGGCTCGGGGAAAGGCAGGCGCGCAGGACAGGATTGTCAGCGTCGCGTCGCTTTCTCCGAGCCACTATGCCACCACCAAGCCCAACCTTGGGCCGGTGCGAAACAGAGGGAACGGAGGTGCGACATGCCGGCACGGGAGCGATTCGCGGTAATCTTGTCAAGCCGCAGCTGGAAAATTAGCGACAGTCGGGATCAGCCCATAATCACCGCGACGTCACAACCCTGTCACGGGAATGCAACACCGATGCTCCAGATTGCGTTCATGGTATCGCCGCGAAAAATCCTGTCGGTCGAGGATGAACCCGACTTCGCCGAACTCATCCGCTACCACTTGGAACGGGGCGGCTATGCAGTCCGCACCGCAGGCACCGGATGGGATGCCCTAGAGTCGATTCGGGCTGAACGGCCTGATCTGATTCTACTCGACCTAATGCTGCCTGATCTGGATGGCTTTGGTTTGTGCGAATTGCTTCGCCGCGATCCGGCCACCGCGACAATTCCCATTATTGTGGTATCTGCTTGGTCGACCACCGACTCTCGAAACCTTGGACTGGAGCTCGGTGCCCTCGATTACATCATCAAGCCGTTCAATCCCCGCTACCTCATGGAAAGGGTTAATTATTTCATCGAGCAAGGGGCAGCCTGACCACTGGGCAAAACGCTTGGAATGAAAGGGCTAATTGGGTCGCCGACTGCAGTTTTCAACAGCGCAGTGCGGACTCATTAAAATGGGGCGGCCAACGGGACTCGAACCCGCGACCCCAAGATTCACAATCTTGTGCTCTAACCAACTGAGCTATGACCGCCGTGAAAAAGGACCGGCGAACATCCCCGCCGCCCCGCCGGCTGTCAACCCTTCTCCTCCGGCGGCCAAAGTGCCCTCGGCGCGTAAATCGTCTCGCGTCCGTCCGCGTCGCGGCTACCTTTAGGGTATGTTTTCCGTCAAAAAACTCCTGGGCAAAGAGGACAAGTTTTTCGACCTGCTGGAGGCCAGCGCCGACGAGGCCCGGCAAAGCACGGTCGCCCTCGCCAAGATTCTCGCCAGCGAGGGAGCGGCACAGGCCGCCAACATCCACGAGGTCATCCAGACCCGCCGCAAGGACAAGCGCATCACCCAGGAAATCACCGAGGAACTCTGCAAGACCTTCGTCACCCCGTTTGAGCGCGAGGACATCGAGGCGCTCTCCATCGCCCTTTACCGCATCCCCAAGACCATCGAGAAGCTCGTCGAGCGCCTCACCATCTGCCCCGCCCGCATCCCGCGCGACACTCTCCAGCGCCAGGTCGTGCTCCTGGAGGACGCCGTCGAGTCCGTCGTCGTCATGGTGAAGCAGCTCCGCAAAGGCACGCAGCTGGACAAGATCAAAAACGCCAACGACCGCCTCCAGTTCGCCGAGGGCGAGGCCGACAAGCTGATGCTCGCTAACGTCAAGGAGCTCTACAACGGCCCCTATGATGCCAAGGAAGTTCTCATTCTGATGGAACTCTACGACCTGATGGAAACCGCCATCGACCGTTGCCGCGATGCCGGCCAGGTCGTCTTCCAGATCATCCTGAAATACTCCTGAGCCGCTGCGCCCGCCCGACGCCGCCATGACCATCTTCCTGATCGTCCTTCTTACGGCGCTGGTCTTTGAATACATCAACGGCTTCCACGACGCCGCCAACGCCATCGCGACGGTTGTCTCGACGAAGGTCCTCACGCCCCGCCAGGCCATCGCCATGGCCGCGTTCTTCAATCTGCTCGGCGCCCTCATGGGCACCGCCGTCGCCAGCACCATCGGCAAGGGTCTGGTCGATACCAATTACGTCTCGATGACCACGATCTTCAGCGCCCTGTTCGGGGCCATCGTGTGGAACCTCCTCACTTGGTGGCTCGGTCTGCCGTCCAGCTCCAGCCACGCACTGATTGGCGGTCTGTGCGGTGCCGCGCTGGCCTCCGCCGACGGCAACTGGGCCGTGCTCAAGTGGGCCACCGTTGACGCCAAGGGCGCCGCCGCCGGCCTCTGGCCCAAGGTGGTGCTGCCCATGGTTTCCTCACCCCTGGCCGGCTTTTTCGGCGGCGCGTTTCTCATGTTCCTGCTGCTCTTGATCGTCCGCCATCTGACGCCGCGCACGGTCAACGGCTGGTTCGGCAAGCTGCAGCTGGTGAGCGCCGCCTTCATGGGCCACAGCCACGGCTCCAACGACGCCCAGAAGACAATGGGCATCATCGCCCTCGCCCTCTTCACCGGCACCAAGTCCGGTGCCTTCGACCACGCGCCGGCCTGGGCCGTTTTTCTCCGCACGCCCGAATTTCATATCGACCGCTGGGTCATGCTGACCTGTGCGGCGGTCATGGCCGCGGGCACCGCCGCCGGCGGCTGGCGCATCATCCGCACCATGGGCCACAAGATGGTGAAACTCCAGCCCGTGCACGGTTTCGCCGCCGAGACCACCGCCGCCATCATCATTCACGCCGCCTCCACCCTCGGCATCCCCGTTTCCACCACCCACTGCATCTCCACCTCCATCATGGGCGTCGGCGCGATGAAACGCTTCGGTGCCGTCAAGTGGGGCGTGGTCGAGCGCATCGTGTGGGCCTGGGTGCTCACCTTGCCGGTCACGGGCCTGATTGGTTTCCTGATGATGGTCTTCTGCCGCTCGCTCGGCTACAATTGAGCCGCGCCGGTCATGCCGCAGGGAGCTTGAAGTAGAAGGTCGTGCCGCGGTTCTCCGCGCTCTCCACTCGCACCTCGCCGCCGTGCGCCTGCACGAGGTTCTTCACGATGGCGAGGCCCAGCCCCGTGCCGCCCTGCGCCCGCGTGCGCGCTTTGTCCACGCGGAAGAATCGCTCGAACACCCGGTCGCGCGCCTCGGCCGGGATGCCCCGTCCGTCGTCGCGCACGAAAACCTGCACCCAACCGGCGCCGAGGACGGATGCACCGGTTCGCACCTCCCCTTGCTCGCGTCCGTATTTGACGGCGTTGTCGACGAGATTGGCCAGCACCTGCCGCAACCGGCCGGCGTCGGCCCGCACCGTAAGTTCCGGCGGCACTTCGTTGATCAAAGTGGTGCCGCGCGTGCGCGCGGCGGCGGCGTGGTCGTCGCACAGTTCCTGCACCGCCGCCCGCAGGTTCACGGGCGCGACATGCAGCTCGATGCGGCCCGAATCGAGGGCCGACAGCAGCAGCAAATCCTCGATGAGCAGCGCCAGCCGGCTTGAGTGCCGGTCGATGATCTCCAGAAAGCGGACGAGCGTGGCGGGATCGTCCTTGCCGCCGTCGATCAAAGTCTCGGCCGCGCCACGGATGAGCGAAAGCGGTGTGCGCAGCTCGTGGCTGACATTGGCAACAAATTCCTGCCGGATGGCCTCCAGCTGGCGCAGGCGCGTCAGGTCGTGGAAAACCAGCAGGGCGCCGGCAGAGTCGGGCAGCGCCACGGCGTTGACCTCGAGGATGCGCGGCGTGGCGCCCTCGAGCCGCAGCTCATGGCCGAGGACTTCGCGCTCGGACTTCAGCCGCACTACGACACCGGCGACCTCGTGGTGCCGCACCGCTTCGAGCAGGGTGCGACCCGTGGCCGGTGGGTCGAAACCGAATAAGGCCGCGGCGGCGCGATTGGCCAGACGGATGCACCCGTCGGCATCGATGACGATCAGGCCCTCGATCATGCGGTCGAGCAGCGTGCCGAGGTGCAGCGAGCTTTCCCGGAGCGCCGCGGCGTGACGCCGTTGCAGCTCGCGCAGTTCGCGTTCGTGCCGCTCCATCGTATCCAGTCGGAGCCGGTGCTCACGGCGCGCCGACCAGCCGAGAGCAACGGCGGCGATGCCAAGAAGCGTGAGCAAGAGGAGCGTCATGCGGGATGGACTTCCGCGACGAAGCGGTAGCCGACACCGCGCACGGTTTCAAGATAGTCGGCAGCAGGGCCGAGTTTTTCGCGCAGGCGGCGCATGTGCGTATCGACGGTGCGGCTGTCGATGGGGTTTTCATAGCCCCAGACATCCTGCAGCAGCCGGTCTCGTGTCTGCACGCGGCCGCGGCGGCGGGCGAGCAGGTCGAGCAGCTTGAACTCCGTGGCGGTGAGCGTGACCGGCCGGCCCTGCACCTGCACGAGGTGGCGGGAGGCATCGATATCGAGGTGGCCAATGCGCACGTGTGCGGCGGGATCGTCGCTCTGCTGGGCACGGACGAGCAGTTTCTTGATGCGGAGCACGAGTTCGCGCGGGCTGAAGGGTTTGGTCACGTAGTCGTCGGCGCCGAGTTCAAGGCCGACAATGCGATCCATCTCGGCGGCGCGCGCCGTGAGCATGAGGATGGGGATCGCGGCGGTGGCGGGGTCGCGACGAAGCAGCTTGCAGACCTCAAGGCCGTCGATCTCCGGGAGCATCAGGTCGAGGACGATGAGCGCGGGGCGCTCGTCGCGGGCGGCGGCGAGGGCGCGGCGACCGTCGGCGGCGAAGACCGGCGTCAAGCCCGCCTCGCGCAGCTTGAAGCCCAGCACCTCGAGGGCGTCGGGCTCGTCATCAACGACCAGGATCTTGGGCTTCATGCGGCTGGACACCTGAGTGGCGGATGTCGCGGGCCTCGTAAAGATAAACCACGTCCTCGGCGATATTGGTGGCGTGGTCGGCCACGCGCTCGAGGCTGCGGGAGACGGCCATGAGCGCGAGGCAGCGGGTGATGTTGGCGGGCGCCTCGATCATGTAGCTGGAGAGGGCGCGGTGCACCTGGCGGTTGAGCGCGTCGACCTCGGCATCGCGGGGAATGACGGCACGGGCCAGATCGGGGCGGCGCTGGACAAACGCATCGAGAGCGCCGTGCAGCATCTCCAGCGCCTGGGTCGCCATACGGGGCAGATCGACATCAAATCGCAGCCGGGACTCCGCGTTCAGGTCCTGGGTGCGCCGGGCGATGGTGCCCGCCTCGTCGCCGACCCGCTCGAGGTTTTTGGAGATTTTCATCGCCACCGTGATGAAGCGGAGGTCGGTGGCAACGGGCGCCATAGCGAGCAGGTGGATGGCGATGTCGTCGATCTCGATTTCAAGCTGATCGAGGATGTTGTCGTCAGTTTGCACCTGCCGCGCGAGCATATCGTCGCGCTCGGTCAGGGCGCGCATAGCGCGGGCAACGGCGGTCTCGGCGTGGCTGGCCATGGCGAGCAGCTTGTCCTTCAGGCGGATCATTTCCTCGGCGTAGTTTGTCATGGGTGCGGTGGGTCAGCCAAAGCGGCCGGAGACGTAGGCCTCGGTCTGCGGGTTGGCAGGATTGGTGAAAATGGTGCGGGTTTCGGCGTATTCCACCAATTTGCCAAGGTAGAAAAACGCCGTGCGGTCGGAAACCCGGGCGGCCTGCTGCATGTTGTGGGTGACGATGACGATGGTGAAGCGTTGCTTGAGGTCGTGGATGAGCTCCTCGATCTTGGCGGTGGCGAGGGGATCGAGCGCCGAGCAGGGTTCGTCCATCAGGATGATTTCCGGCTCAACGGCGATGGCGCGGGCAATGCACAGCCGCTGCTGCTGGCCGCCGGAGAGACCGAGCGCGCTCGCCTGCAGCCGGTCCTTGACCTCGTCCCAGAGGGCGGCGCTACGGAGGCTTCTCTCCGCAATTTCGTCGAGCCGCGCACGGTTTTTCTCCCCTTGGATGCGGAGGCCGTAGGTCAGGTTGTCGTAGATCGACTTCGGGAAAGGATTGGATTTCTGGAACACCATGCCGACACGCTTGCGCAGTTCGATGACGTCGACCCGCGGGTCGTTGATGTCGACGCCGTCGAAGCGGATCTGGCCGCCGGCGACGCGGGCGATGCCGATGAGGTCGTTCATGCGGTTGAGGCAGCGCAGCAGCGTGGTCTTGCCGCAGCCGGAGGGGCCGATGAAGGCCGTGACCTGCCGCTCGGGGATGCCGAGCGTGATGCCGTGCAACGCCTGCGCGGCGCCGTAGAAAAAATCGAGCCGGTCGATCTCGATGGCAGGCCGGGCCGCGGCGGGCGGGGCGGCCACAGGAACGGCGGGAGCAGCGGAGCGGATGTCGGACATGGCGGGGGCGACGGTTACCATCGGTATTTTTTGCGGAGACGCGTGCGCAGGACCACAGAGGTCAGCGCGATGGCGGCCACGGTGAAGAGGAAGACGAACGCCGTGCCGTATTGGACGTCGTGCGTGTATTGGTTCTGCGGAATCTTGGAGGCAACGACGTAGATGTGATACGGCAGCGCCATCACTCCCTGGAAAAAGAAATCCGTCCACTGCTTCACCTGCCACGGCAGCTCGTCGCGCACCACGAACGCCGTGGTGAACATGATCGGCGCCGTCTCGCCCGCGACCCGCGCGATGGCCAGCACCGATGAAGTGAGGATCCCGGGCAGCGCGTAGGGCAGGACGTTGGTCAGGATGGCCTGCAGCTTGGTCGCACCCAGCGCCAGCGAGCCCTCGCGGTAGCCGCCCGGCACGGAGCGGAGCGCCTCCTCACTCGCGGTGATGACGACGGGCAGCACCATGAACGCCAGGGTGAACCAGCCCGCGAGCAGCGAGACATTCCAGCCGAGCAGGATGACGAAGAAGCCGAAGCCGAACAGCCCGTAGACGATGGAGGGCACGCCGGCGAGGTTGAGGATCGAGAGCCGCACGAAGCGGATGAACGGCCCGTCGACCGCATACTCGCTGAGGTAGATGGCGCTGAGCACGCCCAGCACCAGCGCGAGGCCGATGGAGCCGAGGACGAGCAGGATGGTGCCCACGATGTTGGGGAAAATGCCGCCAGCGGAGTAAACGTAGGCCTCGACCTGCACGCCTTTGAGCTCGGCTGCATGCTGCGCGCGGAAGGTGCGGAATTCGCGATCGCCCATCGTGCGCTTGCGCCCTTCCCATTCGAAGACATTAAGCGTCTCGGGCGCCTCGGTCAGGAAGGGAATGTTGATGAACGGCGCGTGCCGGCGGAAGACGACCGCCCCGCCCTTGATGCCAATGTCGAGGAAGACCACCGCGGCGCAGGCGAGCACGAAGTAGGTGGCGACGCGCAGCAGGCCGAACACGCCCCACTCCATCCACCGGGCCTTGGTGGACCGGGCCCGCAGGGCGGCGGAATTGGCGGGGTTCATGCGGGGGCGAGGCGGTAACGGCGCACAATTTTCTGCGCGAGCCAGTTGATCAGCAGTGAAAGCAGGAAGAGCACGACGCCGACCATGAAGAGCGCGCGGTAGTGGATGGTGTTGCGCACCACCTCGCCCAATTCCTGCGCGATGATGCCCGTCATGGTATGCACCGGTTCGAAGACCACGCCCAACCCGGCGGCGAGGTTCGGGATCTCGATGCGGTTGCCCGCGCACAGGAGCACCACCATCGTCTCGCCGATCACGCGGCCGAAGCCGAGCAGGATGGCGGCGGTGATGCCCGACAACGCGGCCGGCACGATGATGCGCAGGACCGTCTGCAGCCGTGTGGCCCCGAGGGCGAGCGACGCCTCCTTGAATGAGCGCGGCACGTTGTTGAGCGCGTCCTCCGCCAGTGAGAAAATGGTGGGGATGGAGATGAGCGCGAGCAGGCAGGCGGCGGTGCTGGCGTTGAGGCGCTCGCTGATAGGGAAGCCCGGCACCCAGTCGAGCGCAGGCAACTGGGAGAGCCGCCGCAGCGTCTCGCCCAGCACGGCGATACCGAAGAAACCGAGCACGACACTCGGGATGGCCGAGATGAACTCGATGCCGGGCTTGATCAGCCGCTGCTCCACAGGTGTGGCCACTTGGTTGACGTAGATGGCGGCGGCAACCCCGAGCGGGATGGCGAGGATGAGTGCGAGCACGGCGATGAGCAGTGTCCCGGTGAACAGCGGCAGGATACCATACCAGTCCTGCCAGAAACTGGCCGTCACCCAGTCGCGGCCGAACGCGAAGGCATTGAACGACTCCAGCCATGTCACCGGTCGGGACTGATCCCAGCCGGCCATCTTTTTTTCCGTGAGGGGAACCCCGACGATGTAAGCCACAGCCAAGCGCTGGAATTTCTCCAGCCGCTGCTGCAACACGGAGTCATCCAACCGGGGAGTGGAGGCTGCAATGGGGGAAAGTGCAGCAAGTAGCCGGGCATTGCCGGCGGCAACGTCGGCCCGCCGGCCGAGCAACGGCTGGATTTCGCGGGCGAAATCGATCTCTTCGACCACGATGGCCTCGGCCTGCCGGCGGAGCGTGGTGGCACGCGCAGGATCGGCGGTGCGCGCGGCCGCGAGGTAGTTTTGCTTCGCCTCGCGCAGGTCGGCGGCAATTTTTTGCCGCTCCTTGAGGCCGGAGGCCAGTTCGGTCATGTCGCCGAGGAGCGCTTCCTGCGCGATGTCGGTCTCGGTGAATCGCTCCGCAAATACATCAAAGGTCGCAAGCCGGCGGGTCGCCTCGGTTGGCGCGAGTTGGAGCCGGCCGGTCAGCCGCGCGTATTCACTCTGGCGGATAGCACCGAGGTAGCGGGAAAGCGCCTTGTGGTCGTCGACTTGCTGGCGCAGCAGATCGACCAACTCGAGGCCGGCGAGGCGATAGATGCGGAGGTTCTCCCTATTTTGCGGAAGGAAATCGACGGCGTCCCGGAAAATTGTGAAGGTGATGAGGCTCAGGACGACCACCGAGATGGCAGCGTTCCCTTGGAAGACGAACTTGACGAACTCATCACCAGTCAGGCCGAAGATCCAGCCACGCCGCCGGCGCAACAGCGCCTCGCGGGTCGGGAGGCGGACGGGAGCGGCGGCAGGGGCGGCGGTATACGGCATGGCCTGAAGTCATCACATAGTCGGGCGGACGGGCCCCGCCGGTCAACCGGCGCAGGTTACGGTTCGGTGACAAAAAAGCCGCCCGCAGTCCGGGCGGGCTGCGGGCGGCACCAGCACACACTGCCATGAACAGAAATTAGTTCAGCGGCCGAATGGGAACAAATCCGACTTTACGGACGAGGAGCTGTCCGTCGTCACTGAGAGTGAATTCGAGGAAGCGCGCCGCCACGCCCACCGGTTCTCCATTCGTGTAGTAGAAGGTCGGCCGGGCGTAGGGATATTTCTTCGTGAGCACGCTCTCCTCGGTTGGAAGCGAACCATCGATCGACACGGTTTTGATCCCCGGATCCCGCAGGTAGGCGAGGCCGACATAGCCAATGCCATTCGGATTTTTGGCGACCTCGGCGGCAATCTGCTCATTGCCGGCCATTTTCTGGGAGGAGCCGGCATAGTCGCGCTTCTTCATCGCGAGCTCCTTGAAGTCCGAGTAGGTGCCGGAGGAGGTGTTGCGCGTATAGATGGAAATCCTGCCTGCGGCACCGCCGACCTGCGACCAGTCGGTGATGTCGCCGGAAAAGATTTGCTCGACCTGCCGCTTGGTGAGCGTGCCGAGCGGATTGCCGGCGTTAACGATGACTCCGATGCCGTCGAAGGCGACGATGGTCGGCTTCATGGTCACGCCTTTGGCCAGCGCGGCGGAGGCCTCCGTCGGACGGGCGCGGCGCGACGACATGCCGATTTGGGCGGTGCTGTCGATGATGGCGGAAATGCCGGTGGTCGAACCCTCGGCGGCAATTTCAAATGTCGTGCCAGGGGCGCGGGCCTTGTATTCCTCGGCGAGCATCGGGACGAGCTTGGCACCGAGCGTGTCGGAGCCCTTGATGACGAGTTTCTCGGCGCGGGCGAATATCGCCGAGCAGGCGAGCAGGGAAGCGAAGATGAGTCTGTTATTCATGAGTGGGATTTCCGGTGAGGGAGCTGCGGCTCAGTAGCTGATCACGAGATCGAGCTGCATGATGCCGTATTTGTTGAGAAGGTTATTGGAGCCGATGTCGCCCGCGCCGGGAGCGATGAGCGTGTCGTTGGCGCGCGAGCCGTGGGCCAGAGTCAGGGAGAGTTGCGTGGCGGCGCCGAGGCGGTAATTGGCGTTGAAGACCAGTCCCTTCATATTGGTGCGGCTGTCCCACAGGTCGGAGTCGACCAGGTTGGGATCGAGGGCGAAGGCGCCGGTGGACATGTAGTAGAGGCGGGAGTCCCACTCGCCAGTGTTGGTGGCGCGGCCGTATTGGAAGCCGACCTGCCAGGCCTTGTTCTCGCCGTCGAGATCGGGCCGGCCGAACTTGGTCGCCCGGTCCTTGCCGTCGAGGTTGATGGCGAAGTCGCCAAAGAGACGCGCGGGCACGCCATTGATCAGCCAGTTATACTCGACCGGCACGTCGATGACGGTCAGATTGTTGACGAGGGCGGAATTGCTCGCCGAGAAATTTCCCCGGAAAGCCGCGGGGTTCTGCGTGCTGTTGCGCACATAGGTGTAGAGAGTGGGATTGATCTGGAAGAAGGTGGCGGTGCCCTCCAGATAATGCTTGTAGCCGCCCTGCCAGGCGAGCAGGAGGAGATCCTTCAGCGGGTTGGTCGCACTGGCGGCGCCGAAGGCGTTCTGGGTGCTGGCGGCGCTGTAGAGGAACTGCGCAGCGGTCAGAGAGAACTCCGACTTGCCGGAGCGGCGGGTGAATTTTTCCGCGATGCCTTCGGGATTGATGTCGGCATCCCAGACCATGAGGGTCGAGACGAGCGGATTGGGCATGCGACCGAGCGTCAGGCTGAATTCCGGCGTTGGTTCCCACTTCGCCCAGATTTGGCCGATGTTGACCGTGTCACTGTTCTTGGCGAAAGGGCCGGCATCATCGCCCATGGTGACATTGCTGGAGCGGCTGCCGGTGGAAGTTTCGAACCGGAAGCCCCACGACCAGTTGTTCAGCATCTTGCCGGTCAGCCCGGTGCGAAAGCGGTAGCGGAAACGGTCGCGCTCCTGATGGTCGCCAGTGGGAAGTTCGCCGGTGCGGCTCTCGTAGCGGATGCGCACGTCGCCCGCGATGCGCAGTTCCGTCAGCGAATTGTTAAGGTTGAGCTTGCCTGCGGAGGTGGAGGCGAAGTCCTTGGTCAGCTCCGCGCGGAGCTCTTCCGCCTCCTGGTCGTTGATGACGCCCTTTTTAATCAGGAGGTCGATGAGCGGGCCGCTGTCCTGGGCGAGCGCGAAGCTGGCGCCGCCCAGAAAGACCACGAGGGCGAAAAGTCTGGTCGTGAATTTAAACATGATACGATCGGTGTTGGATGGTAGGTTGGTTTTCGGCGATGGCCCGGAGGTCGTCGCACAACGCAAAGCTAACAGACAATTGTTACGAATCCGTGGCTGACAAGTGACGAATCGGGAAAGACGGCATTGTCTTTTGCGTGCGGCAACGCTCAGCTCCCGCCTCACCCTTATGCAGAAATCATCCTCCCTTGTTCTCGCCTTCGCCCTGCTCGGCATCTCGGCACCCGCCGCCCAGCCCGATTTCGCCGCCGCCCACCAGGAGGTGGTCGATACGCTGCAGAAATTCGTGCGCATCGACACCTCCAATCCGCCCGGCAACGAGACCAAGGCGGCCGAGTTCCTCAAGGCCATTCTCGACAAGGAGGGCATCTCCAGCGAGATCGTTGCCCTCGACCTTAAGCGTGGCTCGCTCATCGCCCGGCTCAAGGGCTCGGGCAAAAAGAAACCCCTGCTCCTCATGGGCCATACCGACGTCGTCGGCGTCGAGCGCGACAAATGGACGGTCGATCCGTTCGAGGGCGTCATCAAGGACGGCTTCCTTTACGGCCGCGGCTCCTCCGACGACAAGGCCATGACGACCGTCTGTCTTGAAATCATGCTCATACTCAAGCGCAGCAACGTGCCGCTCGACCGCGACGTCATCTTCGTGGCCGAGGCCGGTGAGGAGGGCACGAGCCAGTGGGGCATCAATTTCCTCGTCGAGAAGCATTGGGACAAGATCGCCTGCGAGTTCGCCCTCAACGAGGGCGGCGGCATCGTGCAGGAGAACGGCCGGGTGAAGTTCGTCAATGTCTCCACCACCGAGAAAGTCCCGCGCACGCTCTTCCTCTCGGCCAAGGGCGTGAGCGGCCACGCCTCGCGCCCGCGGCCCGACAACGCCATCGCCCACCTCGCCGCCGCCGTCGCCAAGGTCGCCGACTGGCAGCCGCCCGTCCGGCTCAACGACACCACGCGGACGTATTTCGAGCGGCTCGCCAAAGTCAGCCCACCCGATGACGCCTGGCTCTTCACCCATTTCACCGACCCGGTTGTCGGCCTGCAGGTGCAGGAAATTTTCCGCCGCAGCGAAAAACACCTTTACTATAATTCCGCCCTGCGCACCTCCATCTCGCCTACTGTTATCAAGGGCGGCTTCCGCACCAATGTCATCCCCGGTGACGCGCTCGCCACCCTCGATGTCCGCGCCCTGCCCGACGAGGACATGGATGCCTTCGTCCGGACCCTCGAGCGCGTCATCAGCGATCCCGCCGTCACGGTCACGCGCGCCGGCGGTTATGAGCGGCCGGCCACGCCGCCCTCGCGGCTCGACAGCGAGATGTTCGCCGCGCTCGAGCGCGCGCAGCAGAAACTTTTCCCTGGCGCCGCCGTCATCCCCTCGATGTCGGTCGGCGCGACCGACTCCGCCCAGCTCCGCGAAAAGGGCGTGCAGGCCTACGGCCTCGGCTCCGTGTTCGACGACGCCGACGGCGGCTCGCGCGCCCACGGCAACGACGAGCGCATCCGGCTCGCCGGCCTCCGCCCCTTCCTCGAATACCTCTACGCGGCCGTCTCCGACGTCGCCGGTGCGAAATAGGCGATCCGGGCATTGTCACTTAATAGGTGACAATGCCCGCGGGGCTCAGGCGCCGGGTGTGCGGGCCATCACGTTCTGCAGCTGCTCGGTCTCGCCCGGCTCGGTGGCGCTGAGCTGGATGAGACTGTTCAGAGAATTGAAATGCTTTGTCCACTCGAAGTCGCCGGCGTGCCCGCCGACGATCTGGTCGAACAGCGTCTTCTTATCGACCTTGAGCGCCTGGATGCGCTCCTCGATCGTGCCGGCGGTGACCATGCGGTAGACGAACACCGTGTTGGTCTGGCCGATGCGGTGCACGCGGTCGATCGCCTGGTCCTCAACCGCCGGGTTCCACCACGGGTCGAGCAAGAAAACGTAGTCCGCCGCGTGCAGCGTGATGCCGGTGCCGGCGGCCTTGAGGCTGACGAGCATCGCCGCCGCCCCCTGCGCCGCCTGGAACTGCTGCACCGGTTTCTGCCGGTCGAGCGTCATGCCGGTGATCTCATAGCGCGCCAGCTCAGGGTAATGCTGTTCCAATGCCGTGCGCACGCGATCGAGCAGCTTCACGAACTGCGAGAAAATGACGACCTTGTGGCCACTGCCGACGACCTCGCTGAGTTTCTCAATGAGCAGCTGGAGCTTGCCGCTGTCGGTGAGCGGGGCGTTGAGCCAGGGCAGCAGATCGGGGTCGCAACACACCTGGCGCAACCGCGTGAGCAGGGCGAGAAAGCCGAACGACCGTTCGCGCAGCGCCGCCGTGATGTCCTCGCCCAGCCGGGCGAGGCCCTCGGTGCAGATGCGCGCATACTCGGTGCGCTGCACCTCGGTCAGCGGGCAAAGCAGGTCCATCTCGACTTTCTGGGGCAGCTCGGTGGCGACCTCGTTCTTGGTGCGGCGGAGGATGAACGGCGCGACTTGCTGGCGCAGCCGGCGCATCGTGCCCTCGCGGTCCTGCACCAGCGCCGTCTCAAACATCGCGCGCGAGCCGAGCAGGCCGGGCAGCAGGTAGCGGAAGATGGACCAGAGATCGAGCTGCCGGTTCTCGAGCGGCGTGCCGGTGAGCACGAGCCGGTGCTGCGTCCTGATGGCGAAGCAAGCTTGCGTGACCTTGGCGTCGGGGTTCTTGATGAACTGGCCCTCGTCGAGGATGGCGTAGCCGAACTCCGTGGTGTCGAGCAGCGCGCGGTGCTTGCGCAACTGGGTGAAACTGGCGAGCCAGATCACCGGTGCCGGGTTGGTCGTGAAATCGTTTCCGGACTTAAGTATGTCGATCTTCGCCTCAGGATAAAAGCGCGCGAGCTCCTCGCGCCAGACGGGCACGACGCTCGCCGGGCAGACGACCAGGTGGCGCTGGCCGGCCAGCGGGCGGGCGCGCAGCAGGGCGATGACCTGCGCAGTCTTGCCCAGGCCCATCTCATCGGCGAGCAGACCGTGGCACTCGGTCTCGCAGAGGTGGTGCATCCATTCGACGCCGCGCCGCTGGTAGGGACGCAGAAAATCAGCCAGTTCCGGCGGTGTGGCGGGCGGTGTGAGCACCTTCTGGCGCCAGGCCTCGATCTCGGCGCCGAGCGTGACCTTGATGCGTTGGTCGCTGAAGAGGGAGAAGATCAGGTAGGGCGGCACGCTTCCGTCGGCCTGTGCGTCCTTCAGATAGTGGCGCCACTGGTTGAGGCTGTCCCACTTGTCCGGCGTCATCGTCACGATGCCGAGATCGGACAGGAGCATGGGAGTGCGACCATGCTTGAGCAGCGCGGCGGCCTGCTCGTCGGTGAGAAGATTTTCACCGGCACGAAAGATCCAGCGGAGGTTGAGTCCGGAGCCGTTGCGCTGGTCCGCGACGGCCTCGATCTCGATGGCGCGGGCACCCTGTTTGAGCGTGCTGACCTTCGTATCGAGCTCGATGGCGAACTGCTTCTTCCAGTGCGGGAGCATATCGCGCAGGAAGCCCGGGATGTCGGCCAGCGCCTCAAGTGCGTAGGCGTGGGTGGTCTGGTTGTAGCGGAAGTGGGCCTTGCGGGCGTAGGTGGCCAGCGCGATGAGTTTGGCGCGTTCGGTGGCGGTGGGATGGTGCAGCGTGTTGCCGAGCGCCGGGATGCGATTGCGGCCCTGCTTCCAGTAGGCGAGGAAGACGAGGCCGTCGCCCGTCGTGGTGAAACTGAGCAGGAGGTCGCGCACGGGACCGTCGGCCTTGGCGCCGTTGCCGTTGACGGCACCGTTGCCGTTGACGGTCTGCTCGGCTGGGAGCAATGCGCCGGGCAACTTGGCGGTCATCTCGTCGGCCACCAACTCCTCGATCTCATGCAGTCCCGCCACGGCGATAGCGTTGGCCAGCAGGAGATCCGTGGAGGAGGAACGAACCTTGAGGGCATCGCCCTCCCATTCGATAACGGCGTATTCTTCCTTCTTGTCGACCTTGCGATGGATAATGGCGTCCTTTGCGCCGAGCTCGATCTCGCGGATCTCTCCGTTGCGATACATATCGTGGCCGCGCTCGACGTGGAGCGGGTCGAAATGTCCCTCCCAATCCGCTTCCAGCCGGTTGAACCAGAATTCGAGTGACTGAGGAGTGTAGATGCGCTTGGGCCCGTGGGTTTGCATCAAGTTAAAAGCAAGACGTTAGAAACTTCGCCGAGCCCCGCGCAACCTCAATTTTGCAGAATCGTGCCGGCGGCGTCCACCGGCTACAGACTGAGCGCGGCCAACTGGGTGCGGATGACCACCAGGGTCCGCTCCGTCGCGCCACGGTTGGCCTCGTGCCACGCGCGGGCGTTGGCGGCCATCGTCTCGCGCTGGGCGGCGTCCTGCAGCAGCTCAACGGCCGTCGCGATGAGCTCGCTGTGCGTTTCGACCCGCCGGACGGCGCCGGCCTCGGTGAGGCCACGGATGATCTCGCGGAAATTGGTCATGCGCGGGCCGTGGAGCACGGGTTTGCCCAGCACCGCCGCCTCGACCGGTGTCTGCCCGCCCTCGTGCGGCGCAAGGCTCTTGCCCACGAACACCACATCGGCCAGCTGCGTCAGCCGGCGCAACTCGCCCGTGGTGTCGCCCACCGCCACATCGACCTCGCCTGGGGCGGCGCCCGCAGTGCGGAAGTGAAAACTGAAACCAGATTTTTCCAGGACACCGCGCAGCTCCTCCCGCCGCTCGGCGTGGCGCGGCACGAGCAGCAGTGACGCCCGCAGACCGCGCGCGCGGGCCGCCCGCAACGCGGCGAACAGCGCCGCCTCCTCGCCCGCCCAAGTGGAGGAACCAAGGAGCACCCATCCCTCCCCCAGCCCCAACTCCCGTCGCAACGCGGTTTTTTCCCCGGCATCGAGCAGAGGGATATGGACGTCGAGTTTCAGGTTGCCGGTGGTGGCCAGGCGTTGGGCTGGCACGCCGAGCGACTTGAACCGCTGCTCGTCGCGCTTTGTGGCGCAGAGCACGCGCGTGATGCCGCGCGCGAGCGGGCGCAGCGCCCAGCGGAAGCGCAGCAACCGGCGGAAACTGCGGTCGGAGAGCCGGGCGTTGACACAGAGGAGAGGCACATGGCGCGCATGCGCCTGGTGCACGTGCTCAGGCCAGCGCTCACCTTCCATCAGAATGCAGAGGTCGGGTTGCACCCGGCGCCAGGTGCGCGCGTTGAACGCCCAAAAATCAAGCGGAAAATAGCCGATGCCGCAGGTGAGCGCGGTGTATTTTTCCCGCGCCTGCCTGTAGCCGGTGCTGGTGGTCGTCGTCAGGTAAACTTCCACCGCCGGGTCGCGTTTCAGTGCCTCGAGCAGCGGAGCGAGAGCGAGCACCTCGCCGACGCTGACGGCCTGCAGCCAGACTCGGCGCCCGCCGGGGCGTTTGGGCGGCAGCGCCGGCACCTCGCCGAACCGGTGCCAGAAGCCTTCCGCGTAACCACCACGCCGGCGCATCCGCCAGAGATAGTAGGGTGCCGCCAGTAGCAGCAGCGGCAGGAAGAGGAATCGGTAGAGCCAGATCACTGCCCGAGCACCCAGGCGAAGATGAGTGGCGCGACGATGGTGGCGTCGGATTCGACGATGAACTTTGGCGTCTGCCGGCCGAGCTTGCCCCAGGTGATTTTCTCGTTGGGCACGGCGCCGGAGTAGCTGCCGTAGCTCGTGGTCGAGTCACTGATCTGGCAGAAGTAACCCCACAGCGGCACGCTGGTGCGCCCGAGGTCCTGGTGCAGCATCGGCACCACGCAGATCGGGAAATCGCCCGCGATGCCGCCGCCGATCTGGAAGAAACCGATCGAGCCCTCGCCATTCTTCAGTGTCTTCGCCGACTTGGTATACCACTGGGCCAGCCAGGTCATGTATTCGATGCCGGTGCGGACGGTGTGCACGTTCTTCACGTCGCCCCGGATGACCGCCGCGGCAAACATGTTGCCGAGCGTCGCGTCCTCCCAGCCGGGGACGATGATGGGCAGATTCTTCTCGCAGGCAGCGAGCATCCAGGAATTCTTCGGGTCGATCTGGTAGCTCTTCTTCAGTTTCCCGCTGCGCAGGATGCGATACATGAATTCGTGCGGGAAATATCTTTCGCCAGCGCGATCCGCCGCCACCCATTCCTCCAGCACGGCCCGCTCGATGCGGCGCATGGCCTCGTCCTCGGGGATGCAGGTGTCGGTGACGCGGTTCAGGTGCCGGTCGAGCAGCGCCTGCTCGTCCTCGGCGGTGAGGTGGCGGTAGTGCGGCACGCGCTCGTAGTGGTCGTGCGCGACGAGGTTGAAGATGTCCTCCTCCAGGTTGGCGCCCGTGCAGACGATGGCGCCGATCTTGCCGCGGCGGATCATCTCGGCGAGCGAGATGCCAAGCTCGGCGGTCGACATCGCGCCGGCGAGGGTCACCAACATCTGCCCGCCCGCAGCCAGGTGCGTCTCGTAGGCTTTGGCCGCGTCCATGAGCGCGGCGGCGTTGAAATGCCGGTAATGCTGCGCGATGAACCGGGAGACGGATCCCTTTGGGGCGGCGAGGGCGGCATTGAGGTCCTCGAGGCGTTGTGGGAGGCGTTTGGCTTTCATGACTGCAGACAGATAGAAACCCCACGGCAACTTTGGCCACGATAAAATTCAGCGCCCGCCGCCGGGCTCCGGCTGGGCCCAAGGAACCATCGATGGAAACTTGCCATCGGTGCCGGTGTCGGGAGTCTGTCGCCATGAAGTTCCGCCCAGCCCTGCTCCTATCCCTGCTGTTTGCGCCGTTGCTCGCCGCCGCCACTTTTCCTCACGAGGAGAGCGACCTGCCCACTGATCCCGCCGTGCGCTGGGGCCGCCTCGACAACGGCCTCCGCTACGCCGTGCTCGCGAACCACGAGCCGCGCGGCCGCGCCAGTCTCCGCCTCGCCGTCGCCGCGGGTTCCTTCGAAGAAGAGGACAGCCAGCGCGGCCTCGCGCATTTCCTCGAGCACATGGCCTTTAACGGCTCCGCGCATTTTCCCGCCGGCACACTTGTCGAGTTCTTCCAGCGCCTCGGCATGAACTTCGGTGGCGACACCAACGCCTCCACCAATTTCGACCGCACCATCTATCTGCTCGAGCTGCCCGACACCAAACCCGCCACCGTGGACGAGGCGTTCACCTATTTCGCCGACGTCGCCGGTGGCCTCCGACTGGACCCTGCAGAAATCGACAAGGAGCGCGGCATCATCGAGAGCGAGCGCCGCGCGCGTGACTCGGTGGAATACCGCAATTTTATCGGGGAAATCGACTATCTGCTGCCCGGCACCCTCGTGCCGCGGCGCGTTCCCATCGGCACTCCCGAGGTCATCACCACCGCGACGCGTGAGCGCTTCGCCGCCTTTTACGACACCTGGTATCGCCCCGAACTCATGATCCTCACCGTCGTCGGCGATGTCGACCCCGCCGCGGTCGAGCGGATGCTGCGCGAAAATTTCTCCCCGCTCAAATCCCGCGCCCCGGCCCGGCCCATGCCCGCCCTCGGCGACATCCCGCCCGCCACCAGCCTCACCGCCCGGCTGCATACCGACGCCGACGCCGGCAGCACCACCGTGTCCATCGAAACCATCGTCCCCTACGCGTTCGAGCCCGACACCGCCGCCAACCGCCTGAAATACCTCCCGCGCTCGCTCGCGCTGCAGATGCTCAACCGCCGCCTTTCCATCCGCGCCAAGCAGGAGGGCGCCCCCTTCCTCGGCGGGCTCGTCGGCGTCACCGAGCAGTTCGATTTCTACCGCAACGCCTCTGTCGAACTCATCAGCCGCCCTGACCAATGGCAGGCTGCCCTCGCCGTCGCCGAGCAGGAACTGCGCCGCGCGCTCCTCCACGGCTTCCAACCCGCCGAACTCGCCGAAGCTGTCGCCGAGCAGCGCAACCGTCTCGAGCAGGCCGTGCGCGGTGCCGCCACCCGCCGCTCGCCCGCGCTGGCCGACGAACTCGTCGACACCCTGCTCGACCGCAATGTCTTCACCCACCCCGGCACCGAGCGCGCGCTGCTGGCGCCTGCGCTCGACCACGTCACGCCGGAGGCCTGCCTCGAGGCCTTCCGCGCCGCGTGGAACGAATCGCAGGGCCGCAAGATCTACGTCGCGGGCAACCTCCAGCTTGCCGAACCGGAGAAGGAAATCATCGCCGCCTACCAGGCCAGCAGCGCCACGCCCGTCACTCCGCCCGCGCGCGTCGAGCAGGCGGCCTTCGCCTACACCGACTTCGGCCCCGCCGGTGTTGTCGCCTCCCGCCGCCAAGTCGACGACCTCGGCGTCACGCAGGTCGAATTCCAGAACGGCGTCCGCCTCAACCTCAAGCCGACCGACTTCGAGGCCGGCAAGATCCAGCTCTCCCTCCGCCTCGGCGGCGGCACCCTCACTCTGCCCGCGGGCCAGCCCGGGCTCAACCTCGTCGCCAACACCGCCTTCACTGCCGGCGGGCTTGGCCGCCACAGCATCGACGACCTCCAGCGCATCCTCGCCGGCAAGACGCTGGGCCTGAGCTTTTCCGCTCGGCCCGACGCCTTCGTGCTCGGCGGCTCGACCAGCAAGGACGACCTCCTCCTCCAACTCCAACTCCTCTGCGCCTACGTCACCAACCCCGGCTACCGCCCCGAGTCGCTCCGCCAGTTGCGCAAGGCCGCCGACCAGCTCTACGCCCGCCTCGAGCACGAAATCTCCGCGCCGCTGCAAACCGAGATCCCGCACCTCCTCGCCAGCGGCGACCCGCGCTTCGGCCTCCCGCCCAAGGACGCCGTGCTCGCCCTCTCGCTCGACGATCTGAAGACCTGGCTCGCGCCCGAGCTGGCGCACGGCGCGATCGAAATCGCCGCCGTCGGCGACCTCGACCCCGACGCCCTCATCGCCGCCGTCGCGAAAACCTTCGGCGCCCTCCCCGCGCGCTCCGCCAAGCCCGCCTACGACGACGCCCGCCGCGTCGCCCTGCCCGCCGCGCCGCTCGTCCGCCAATACTCCGTGCCCACCGAGATTCCCAAGGCTATCGTCGCCCTCAACTGGTCCGCCACCGACGGACGCGAGGTCCGCCTTACCCGCCGCCTCCGCCTGCTCTCCGAAATTTTCTCCGACCGCCTGCGCGTGAAAATCCGCGAGGAACTCGGCGGCACTTACAGCCCCGAGGCCGGCGCCGACCTCAGCGACACCTACCCCGGCTACGGTTTCCTTGTCGCCGAGGCGGTCGTCGCCCCCGCGCAGGCGCGCCAGATCGCCGATGCCATCAAGGCTGTCGCCGCCGACCTGCACGCGCACGGCGTCACCACCGAGGAGCTGCAGCGCGCCAAGGAGCCCGTGCTCACGCAGCTCCGCGAATCCTCCCGCACCAACGGTTACTGGCTCGCCAACGTCCTTGCCGCCGCACAGGAGCAGCCGCAGCGCCTCGACTGGTGCCGCACCCGCTATTCCGACAACGAGGCCATCACCACCGACGAACTAACCGCCCTCGCCCGCCAATACCTCGACCCCGCCAGGATGCACGAATTCATCGTCCTGCCCGCCACCACGCCACCGGCGAAGTAGTCAATCGTAACGACAATAGACTCATTCCCAAACTCGAGGATTGAACCTCAGCGATTTGTCTGACCGCCTGCTGTCGTAGGCCGCCAACCAAATTTCTGTTTCCACCTCAGGCGGATAACACTGTTAGACTAAGAAGCCCTCACGCCCCGAAGGTAAACATGTTCGTTTTTATCCGTGCCATCACCTACGCTGCGCTGTTCATCGGGCTCGTGCTCATCTACGTGCCGGCCCGTCTTCTGGTGTGGTCCGGGATGGTTCGTCCGGTTGTGCTTGATGTGCCGCAGGTCGTCGGAATGGTGATCGGGACGGCGGGGGCAGTGGTCGCCCTGTGGTGCATTCTGGCCTTCGCAACCATCGGAGCCGGCACGCCGGCGCCCTTTGACCCGCCTCGTCGGCTCGTGATCCGCGGACCATACCGCTTTGTCCGGAATCCCATGTATATCGGGGCCGGACTCGCCCTGGCCGGTGCCGCGCTCGTTTATGAGTCCTTGCCGCTGCTTGGTTACGCAGGCCTCTTCCTGATCGCCACTCATGGCTTGGTCGTGTGGTATGAGGAGCCCGCTCTCCGACGCACCTTCGGCCGTGACTATGAAGTATACTGCGGCCGGGTCAGGCGATGGTGGCCGAGCATCTGAACCGCCCACACATGATCCCGATCCAGCCTAATAAAACGCCAGAGCCCACGACTATGGTCATCTCGCGGTTCGGTGAAAATAAACCAGGATGTAAGATTCTAGCCTCCGCCCGCGTCATCGGATTCATCCCCACGAAAAATTTTCGCCGGGCGAAAGCGTTTTACGCCACCAAGCTCCAATTGCGCCTCGTCGCCAAGGACGACTTCGCCCTCGTGTTCAAGAGCGGCGGCACGACCATCCGGGTCGTCAAGGTGGCCGGTTTTGAGGCAGCGGGATTCACGATCCTAGGCTGGCGCGTGGACGATCTGGACGAGACCGTCGCTGCCTTGCGCAAGCGGGGCATCTTCGTCGAGCGCTACCCGGGACTGAAGCAGGATGCCGTGGGAATCTGGACCGCCCCCGGTGGAGCACGCATCGCGTGGTTCAAGGATCCGGACGGCAATGTGCTGTCGGTTTCAAGCCGCTGAAAGCGGAGCCGGCTGGCGCGACTCGGGCGCGGCAAGCTCGCAGACCGACAGATACCGGATTTGAAAACGCGCCCTAGCTGAATGTCTTCAGTTGCCGCAGCGCCTCGTAGGTGGCGATGCCGGCGGCGGTCGAGAGATTGAGCGAGCGGAGCGCCGCGTTGGCGTGCGGAATTTTCACGCGGCGATTCCCGTCTAGCTCGGTGTGTAGCCAGTCGGGCACGCCGGCTTCCTCGTTGCCGAATACCAACCCGTCGCCGTCGGCGTAGCGCACGTCCCAGAATGTCCGCGCCGCGTGCGTGGTGAACAGCCAGAGCCGCGCCGGCGCGGCGGGGCTGGCCTTGAACGCCGCCCAGTCGGAGTGCTCGTGCACGTCGAGCGATTGCCAGTAGTCCATGCCGGCGCGCTTCAGGTTTTTGTCGGTGATCTCGAAGCCGAGCGGATGGATGAGGTGCAGCCGCGATTGCGTGACCGCGCACATCCGGCCGATGTTGCCAGTGTTTGGCGCTATCTGCGGCTGAAAGAGCACCACGTGGAGCATGGGGCCGTTGGATGAGTTTCTGCCCTTTACCGCAAGTAGTTTTGCGCTATAGGTGACGGGCGCGCGTCGCCGACGCGATTGTCCCATGAGCGCCCCCACGCCACCGTCGAGCAGCAAATCCGTCGTTCTGGTCGACGACGAGATTTCCTACATCGACCTGCTGGAACAGTTGCTCCGCGAACACCTGGCGTGCCCCGTTCACAGCTTCACCAAGCCCACCGAGGCCCTGCGCGCGCTGCCCGGACTCAACGCCGGGCTGATCGTCACCGACTTCCAGATGCCCGGACTCAACGGGCTCGATTTCATCTTCGAGGCGCAGAAAATCGTCCCGAGCGTGCCCGTGATCATGATCACGGCCTACAACCTGAAGTTCACCAAGGACGAACTCAAGCGGGTGCCGTCGTTGCGCACCGTCGTGGTGAAACCCTTCAAGTGGACGACGCTGGCCGAGCAGATTTCGCGCTTCTGGCCGCCGCCCACGCCCCCGCCCTTCCCTAGCGGCGGCGCGCTGTAATGCGCAGGCCGCGGTGGTCGGCGCGCAGGGCAAACACCCGGCTGCCGATTTTCCCGGCCTGAAACGCCCGCGTCATCGCCCGACCGATACGCAACGCGTGTTTCCGCTCCGCCACGCAGAGCACGCTTGAACCGCTGCCGCTCAGCCAGCCGGTGAGCGCGCCCGCCGCGACGCCCGCCGCGATGGCCTCGCGCCCGCCAGGGATGCGCAGCAGCCGGTAGGGTTCGTGCAGAAAATCACTGGCGGCGCCGCGTAGCCGCGCATAGTCACGCGTGGCGAACGCGGCGGTGAGATACGCCGCGCTGTTGACGCTCTTCACCGCATCAAAGAACGGCAGTGTCGGCGGCAGCACGCCGCGCGACTCCTTCGTCGGCATTTCCAAGTCCGGCGAGCAGACCACAAACCGCAGGTCATCCGGCACCGTGACGCGGATGGTGTCGCGATACGCGCCCGTGGCCGGGTCGGTGCGCGCCACGCAGAAGCCGCCGAGAATGCCCGCCGCCGCGTTGTCGGGATGGCCCTCGAGGCCAGCCACCAGCGCGGTGAGGTCGTGGCGGGAAAGTTTCGCGCCGGTCATCTCGTTGAGCGCGGCCAGCGCGCCGGCCAGCACGGTCACGCTCGAACCCAGCCCGCGGGCCACCGGCACGTCGCCCTCGATGGCGAAAAACAACCCGAAGCCCAGCTCCCCGCCGGTGCGCTGCTCGAAGGCGTCGATCGCCTGCCAGATCAAAGGCAGGGCGCGGATGCTCTCGCCGAACGCCGGCTCGATCAGGCCGCGCGGCGCGCGGGCGAGCGTCACCTCGTTGTAGATCTGCAGCGCCAGCCCGAGCGTGTCGAACCCCGCGCCGCAGTTCGACGTGCTGCCAGGGACGCGGACGGTGACCTCGGAGAACTGGCCGCGCGGCGCGGGCGGCAGCCGCATGGTCCGGGCCGGCGATGACCGCGACTTTTTCATGGGCGGTGCTTGAGCGCCTTGCGCGCCTCCATCTGCTGCTCGCGTTTCTTGAGGTCGGCGCGCTTGTCGAACTGCTTCTTGCCGGTGGCGAGGGCGATCTCGACCTTCACGAGCGCCTCCTTGAAATACATCCGCAGCGCCACGATCATCTTGCCGCCGGTCTCGACCGCCTGCCGGATTTTGCGGATCTCGCTGGCGTGCAGGAGCAGCTTGCGCGGGCGGCGCGGCGCATGCTGCGAGAGGCCGCCGTGCGAGTATTCCTGGATGTAGGCGCCGTGCAGCCAGAGTTCGCCCCTCTCGACGCGCGCGAAGGCGTCGGTGATCTGCGCCTTGCCTGCGCGGATGGATTTCACCTCGGTGCCGGCCAGCTTGACGCCTGCCTCGAACTTGTCGTGGATGAAATAGTCGCGCAGCACCTTGGAATTGCGCAGCTCGGTGTAGCGGGCGGAGTCGGTGGGCTTGGCGGACATCGGCACTCCAATCATGCGCGGGGGCCGGCGGCACGGCAAACAAAAGAAGCGCGGCCGGGTGCCGCGCTTTGGTGACGGGAACGGGCGGGACTCAGCCCTTGGCGAGCTCGTAGCTGATCTTGCCCTCGATGATTTCGCGCAAGGCGACGTCCTCGGGGCTGAGTTTCTCGAGCGACTCAACGAGCGGACGGCTGCCGCGGCGCAACTGCTTGACGCGGCGCGAGACCACATTGATCAGGATATTCGGGTCCTGGATGGTTTTCTGGGCTTCCCTGACGTATTCGTCTCTCATGGTGGCGGAAATTAAAGCGCCTACCCCTACGGCGGGTCGGGGGCGGGTCAAGGGCAAATCTCGCTGCGGCGGCCCGACGGCGCTGCGTCGTTTCCGCCCGCCGCGTGCCCGCACTTTCGCTTTGCGATGGCGGCATTTTGGGAGGAAACTGCCGGCATGTTCGTAGCCTGGACCACCACCACCAGCCGCACCGATGCCGAAAAGCTCGCCCGCGGCGCCGTGGTGAAACGCCTCGCCGCCTGCGCACAAGTCGACGGCCCGCTCACCTCCTTCTATCACGCGGAGGGACAGCTGGAGCACGCGGAGGAATTCCGGGTGTGGTTTAAATACCTGCCGGGCAACGCCTCGGCCCTGCGCGACTGGGTGCACACCCATCACCCTTACGCCACGCCGCAATGGATCGAGATGAGCGCCGAGTCCGTGGGCGAAAAATACTTGTCATGGGCGATGGCGAACTCTACACCCGCCCCCTTCCAGAATCCGCAGCAACCGAAATAACTCCTCCTTTTATGTCCCAGCATCCCAGCCTCAAGTCCTCCGGCGGCCTCGTCGTGAAGCGCAACGTCCTGAAGCGCTTCGAGCGCGTCGCCATCCTCAAGAAGCGCGGCCAGTGGAAGGAAGGCGACCGCGTCCAGGGCCTCCGCAAGACCAAGCCGGACGTCTGAGCCGGGACTATTTTGCCAACCGGCGGGCCGCACGCCCGCCTTTTTTATGCACGACCTGCTGAAGGAACTCCTCGACTGGTATCTGAAGTCGCTCGAGACCGGTGGGTATCCGCTGATCGTGCTGCTCATGTTCATCGAGAGCACTTTCCTGCCGCTGCCGAGCGAGCTCGTCATCCCGCCGGCCGCCCACCTCGCCTACACCCAGGGCCACATGTCGCTGCCCGGCATCGTGCTCGCCGGCGCCTTCGGTTCATGGCTTGGCGCCACGGCGATGTATTGGGCGGCGCGCTGGGCGGGCCGTCCACTGTTGTTGAAATACGGCAAATACTTCCTTGTGCCGCCCGAGAAGATCGGTCGCGCCGAACGCTGGGCCGCCGCCTACGGCAACTTCGGCGTTTTCGCCGCGCGCCTGTTGCCCGTCGTGCGCCACCTCATCGGCATCCCCGCCGGCATCGTGCGGATGGATTACGGGAAATTTTCGCTCTGGACGCTGGTGGGCTCCGGGCTCTGGTGCGGCGTGCTCTGCTGGCTCGGCGTCAAGGCCGGGCAGGACGAGGCGCTGATGCGCGGCGAACTCCGCTCGCTGACTCTCTGGGCCGCGGGCATCCTTGCTGTGCTCGGGGTCATCTACTGGTTCTTCGTGCACCGCCACATGCAAGCGGAGCGGAAGTGACGGCCTGAAACAGCTTGAAAATAAGCGGCGGCGGCAAAAGCTGGGCTCCTGTTTTTGCGAGTGTAGCACAATGGATAGTGTAGCGGCCTCCGAAGCCGTCGATCCGGGTTCGACTCCCGGCACTCGCACCAGCTAGATCAGCGGCCAACCGGGTTTTCCGGACAGTGTCCTGACAATACCGCCCTCCCTAATCGGACAGGGCGCAGTTCATGTCATGAAAACTGTCACCATAAGAAAGCCCGGTCAGCGCCCCTACCTAGAACTCCACGTGGGTTCCTGCTATGCCAAGCTCTATTCCTGCCCGCGCCAGAAAAACGGCAGGACCTACCAAGAGCACGTCCTCACCTATTCATTCGCCGGACAGCGCGTCAGGCGCACGTTTGCCGACTCCGACGACGCCATCTTAGCAGACTAACACCTCACGCATCCATCTTGCTAAACGTTTTGTCGGATTCGAGGGATTCCATCGCTGGAATTTATTCGCTTAGCTGCGCAACGGCGGTAGGCTGGGCTCACATTGGAACCGTTCGGATCGGTCCCGTATGTTCGCTCCATGGATTCCACCCCGCCAACCGAGCCTGAGCTACCTTCGCCATCGATCACGGGGAATAATGTTCCAGTGGCGGAAAAAGACTCGGGCAGATTGCGCCCAATCGCTTGGTCCGTGCTGGTCATTCTGACGGCCCTGCCCTGTTTTGCTGCCGTAATTTTCCTGAGCAATTATTCTCGCCTGGCTCTCCGCTTGGCTATCGTTGTTTCAATCGCCGTGCCTGTCCTCGGCCTGTGGCGCAGATGGGCTACTCCGAAAGGCCTCAGACGGACCCGGTGGATCGCGGGACTGATCGTCGTCGTGTCTAGTTTGATCATCGCGAATGGAATAATGAAGATCAAACGGAGGGGGGAAGCCTCAGTCGTGATGAGCTACCTGCATGGAATTACTGCCGGTTTAGAGCAGTTCAATCTGGAGTCCGAATCCTGTCGCCTCTTCGTGACCTACGACGAAATCATTGGGCCTGGGCGTTATCTCAAGAACGTCGGTTCTGCCGTCGGCGAGGATTATCATACACTCTTTCCCGTCCGGTTGGACGTGAACCAGGCGCTGCGCGTAAAATTACCTGACGGCCGCATAGTTCAGCGAACGGAAATCCTGCTTATGACCCTGCCGGACGGACGGCAGGTCAGTTGGGCAGTTCTCGACGATCCTGTGGGCCGGAGGCAGGACGGAGTGCATATAGTCCCGTATGATTCCGGGGGCCCGCTCTACGAGATCACCTATCACGGCGGCGTGCCTGACGGCCCGTTCCGCGCCTTTTACTCCGATGGCTTGCTCAAGGGAGAGACAACTTACGTGCGAGGACGAATCGTTGGGCCCTGCTGGCTCTACACCCGTGACGGCAAGAAATTTAACGAGCTAATAGAGGGACCGGCCGCGGAGGCGGCCGTGCGGGCCAGCTTCACAAGCAATCCGGTCGTAGCGAGGAAACCCTGAATCCGTCGGGCTTTGCGCAGCTGCACAGATAAGATAAGGCGGGAGGCGCCTTGGCCTTCGTGAGGTTCCTCGTTCTCCTCCATGCAGCAAAAAAATCCGGCAACACTGCCTCGATCACTAGGCCGCTGAGACGGCAAAGCAGACTACCGGCATTGGGACATTCTTTAGGTTTATCTTGCCCAGCGGCGCGAGTTTGAAGCCGCCAGTCACCTCCTGCACCGCTTCAATTGAAGCCACGATCGTCCCTTCCTTGGCGGCGCCCTGCAACCGGGCCGCCAGGTTAACCGCCGCACCATAGACGTCACCATCCGGCGCTTCGACGACCGAGCCTTGGTGAATCCCTGAGTTGACTGGTAAGCCAGGCAGGTTTTCGCTTTTCAGGGCACGTTGGAATTCCACAGGTAACCGGGTGGCCGCCGCCATCGCCGCTGACGGATTCGGGAAGGTCCACAGCACAGCGTCCCCGATGGTCTTCACCACCCTGCCGCCGGTAGTGCGGGCGACTTCGGTGGCCACTTTCTGGAAATGTCCCGCCACAAGGAGGGCCTGCGACTCGTGAGCAACGGAAAGAGCCGTGTAGCCCTCCAGATCCGAGAACATCACCGTCGCCTCGCGCCTCTTCCCGTCGGCGATGACACTTGCCGGCATGAAGCGATTGAGGAAGCCGTCGATCCCGTGCTCCATCCGATGGCGAAAGAGATTAAAGGAAAACGCCACTATCCCACCCGAGAGCATGGTGCTGAAGCCGTGCTGCACGCCCGAGGGAAACTGGCCCAGGAGTTTGAGGGCCACGGCTTGTTGCACAATCACCAGGACACAACTCAAGGCGAGACCGACGCCCGCGATTAATATCGTCCGCTTGAGCAGCGGCTTCGGCCCGAAGGTCCGGCTGAAGTAGATTGCTCCAGCCAGCGCGAACAGGATCAAGGCCCAGCCACTGGGGAAAAACAGCATTTCAATTCCGCCGCTGTAGTCTCGCAACCAGATGTTTTCGACTCCCAAAGCCTTGAGGGCAAGCTCAAGGATCAGTCCAACACTGCATGCCATGAGCATAAGGGCCACCAAAAGGCCCCCCGCAAACAGCCAATCGATCTGCCGCCTCTCCTCCTCAGTGCAATTCTCCCGGCCTGCTCGGAGCTTTCCCACCAACCCAATCGAGAAGAGCCAGCCAAACGCCATGAGCAACGCCAAGACGATAAGGCCAATCAAAGGTCCGATCAATAATCCGAATTGCTGACTCCGTTCGGAGAAAGTCCCTCCCCATTCGGGACTAAAAGTGGGCGCCTGGACCGGGAAAATCAGGTATGGCAGCGTGCTCAGATTTATTCCGAACAAGAGCAGGCCGGTCATTGCGACCGGCAGTTGGCGCGAGACCGCCAGTAGATTGGTGTGCCCCGGGCGATAAAAAAGGTGCACTTGTTTCTCCGCCACGAGTGGTTGGCCGCGCCAACGCAGGAGAATTTGCATCACATGCCAGTCCTCGAGCTTGGTCGGAAAGGACGAGAAAAAGCGCTCCAATTTGAGCACGCACAAACCGAATGCGAGGGTCACGGCCAGGTCGAGGCCCAGACGAGGCCAGCCGGCCCAGACAAATATATTTTCCCGCAAACGCGCCTGCCCGTTGATCAGAAATCCAGCCAGGGAGAAAGCGAACAGAGCCAAGGCCAGGGCCAGTTGGCGGGCCGGTGCATTTTGCCGCCGCCAGATCAGAAGGGACAAGGCGAGCAACGCCGCCGTGGTAGCATCGAAGGCGAGGAAGCGGGTAAACGCCAGCTCTTGCCAGTTGGCGGGTTCACCTTCGACACGCGCGTTGAATCCAGGCCGCATGTAAGCCTGCACGAGGATCGGCAGGCTGATGTGGTCTAGTCTATCCACATTCTCGCCGGCCATCTTCCGCCACAGTAATTTGCGGGGCCTGATCGTATGGTCGCCGACCTTGATTACTTGGCCAAACGGCCGCCAGGGAGCCAATTCATGAGGTCCCACTACCCAATAGACCAAGGCCATCAATGTTAGGATGGCCAAACCGGCGGCGATAAAGTTTCCGCGCCAGTGTGTCATGGACTGGTTAATGGCGCAGGAATGACCAGTTTCCAAGCTTGGACTGGTCAACCAATTGAACCCAGTTTTGATTGAAGCTCCTGCATCCGCAGGTCAAAAAGCGACCAAATGTTTGTCAGATATGAATCGCCTCGCCGGTGGTCGCGGCGGCGGCTTCGCCGAGTGCTTCTGACAATGTCGGATGGGCGTGGATTGTGTGGTGGATCTCGTCGACGGTGGCCTCGAGGTTCATCGCCAGCCCGTATTCGGCGATGAGTTCGGTGGCCTCGCTGCCGATGATGTGCACGCCGTAGATCTCGCCGGTCTTTGCGTCGGCGATGACTTTGACAAAGCCCTCGGTGTCGCCCGCGGCCACGGCCTTGCCGACCGCGGTGAATGGAAACTTGCCGACCTTGTAATTGAGGCCCTTCTCCTTGGAGGCACGCTCGGTCAGTCCCGTGCTGGCGACCTGAGGCTGGCAGTAGGTGCAGCCGGGGAAGACGCCGACCTGCTTGGGCTTCGCGTGGCCGAACATGCCCTCGACCGCGTTGATCGCGCGGAACATCGCCACATGCGCGAGCCACGGCGGCCCCTGGATGTCGCCGGCGGCGTAGATGCCGGGCACGCTGGTCTGGTAATCCGGGCCGACCTTCACGAAGCCGCGATCGAGCTCCAGCTTGACCCTGGACGACAGCAGGCCGTCGAGCGCGGAGGTGATGCCGATGGCCACGAGCACGCTCTCGACCTCCAGCTCGGTCTTCGCGCCGTCCTTCACGAGGTCGAGCTTCACGCTCTGCGCGCCGACGCGGATGTTCTCGCTCTTGGTGCCGGTGTGGATGGCGATGCCCTGCTTCTCGAAGCTGCGGTGGAGAACCTTGGCCACCTCCTCGTCCTCGACGGGCAGGACCTGCGGCAGCATCTCGACGAGCGTCACCTTCGTGCCGAAGGCGTTGAAGAAATAGGCGAACTCCACGCCGATGGCGCCGGCACCGATGATCGCGAGCGACTTCGGCGGCGCCTTGGCCACGAGCGCCTCGCGCGAGGTCAGCACGCGCACGCCATCGGCCGCGAGGCCGGGCAGTAGCTTCGGCCGCTGGCCGGTGCAGAGCAGGATGTTTTTCGTCCGGAAAAACTTCCCCAGATGCTCGCCCTCCCGGATCTCGACCATCCCGGGGATGGTCACCTGCGCCTTGCCGACGAAGTAATCGACCTTGTTCTTGCGAAAAAGAAACTCCACGCCTTTGGCCATCTGGCCGGCCACGCCGCGCGAGCGCGCGATGACCTTCTCAAAGTCGAAGCCCACGCCCGTGACGCTCAGGCCGTAGCTCTCCGCCTTCTGAAATGTCCGATAAAGCTCGGCGCTCTTGAGCAGGGCCTTGGTCGGGATGCAGCCCCAGTTGAGGCAGGTGCCACCGGCGCGCTCCATTTCTATACAGGCAACCTTTTTGCCCAGCTGGCCGGCGCGGATTGCACCGACATAGCCCGCCGGGCCGCCGCCGATGACCACCAAGTCGTATATTGTGTCAGACATAGGAGAAAAATGTGGAGCGGGAACGTCGCGCCGGCTGCACCGAGGGTCAAATGGAAAGTCAGCGCTGTAGGGCGGGATCGCTGATCCCGCCGTGTCTGTGTCGCCGAACTCCGAAGTCCGGCGGGGTCGGCGACCCCGCCCTGCATTTCGCTCAGATGTCGATCACGTCGTCACGCTTTGTGGGCGGCGGGGGCGGAGCAGTCGGCCGCGGCGCCAGCAGCCGGCTGAGCACCAGGTTGGTCACGCTCACGATGAGCGCCCCCCACAGCGCCGCACCGAAGCCGGCCACGTGGAAGCCGTCCACCAGCCGGCCGACAAAGTAGAGCAGCAGCGCGTTGATCAGCCACAGGCCGAGGCCGAGCGACAGGAAGATGAACGGCAGCGTGAAGAGCACCAGCAGCGGTTTCAGCACGGTGTTGAACACGCTCAGCAGCAGCACGACCTCGGCGAGCGCCAGGTTGTCATCGTAGCTGATGCCGGGCACTAATTTGGTGCTCAGCACGACGCCGACGGCCAGCACCAGCCACCGCACCAGCAGGTTGACGAGCGAGTTGTGCATTGAATGATGCCGGGAATGTTGCCACCTCTTCCCGCGGAGCAATGAAAATTCTCATCCTGCAGGACTACCTCCGCAGCGGCGGCACCGAGCGCCAGTCGGTCTTCCTCGCCGGGGCCTTTGCCGACGCCGGGCACGATGTCTCGCTGGTGACCTTCCGTCCGGGCGGGCGGCTGGCCACGGACAACTGGCAGCCCAACTTCGCCTACCACTCGCTCCAGAAACGCGACTGGCACCTCGACTGGTTTGCGCCCGGGCTGCGGGGGCTGGTCACAAAAATCTCCCCGCAGCTGGTGCTCTGCATGGGCCGCAACGCCAATTGCTACGGCAGCCTGATCCAGCGGCGGCTGCCGCAGACCGCGGTCATCTGCACCATGAGCACCGGGCTGCCGCTGCCCTTTCTCTATGTGCGTTCGCTGCGCCGCTGCCGGCACATCATCGCCAACAGCTTTGTCGCCAAGCGCATTCTTTCCGAGCTCTATCTCGTGCCCGAGGTGAAGGTGACGGTCATCCACAACCCCCTGCTGCGCTTCACGGTCGAGGCACCGGTCCGCAACCTGAATCTCCGCCAGGTGCACGGCGCCGGCCCCGGCACCGCGGTGCTGCTGAACGTCGCCATGTTTTATCCCGGGAAAAACCAGCGCGAGCTCATCGAAATCTGCGCGCGCCTGCCCGGCTACCTCGACTGGCAGCTGTGGCTGGTGGGAGAGGGTCCCACCCGGACGGCGTGCGCCAAGCTCGCCGATCAGCTAGGGCTCGGCTCCCGGGTCAAGTTTCTTGGCTATCAGCCCAACCCGGTGCCCTATTACAACGCCGCCGACCTCGCGGTCCTCTCCTCGCAAAGCGAGTCGCTCTCGAATTTCCTCATCGAAACGCAGCTCCACGGGCTGCCGGCCGTCGCCTACGACGTCGTCGGCGTCGGCGAGTGCTTCCTGCCCGGCCGCTCCGGCTACCTCATCCCCAACCGCGACCGCAGCGCCTTCATCGACGCCCTCCTGCATCTGATGCGCGAGCCCGCCCGTCGCCACCGGTTCTCCCTCATGGCACAGGCCTACGCCCGCCGCACCTTCCTCCCGCAACGCCAGGTGCAGGCCCACCTCGCCCTCCTGAAGAAGTTCGTCGTCCCGGCGGCCTGAGACCCGTCCGGCAATTGCGCGTTTGAGTTTTCGCACCGTCTGCGCATCCGTGTCCGCCTGTGGTTAAACCCGCCCCCGAGTCCATCCGCCTGCGCGGCGTCCGCCAGAACAACCTCAAGGGTTTCGATCTCGACCTGCCGCTGGGGAAATTCATCGCCGTCACCGGCCTCAGCGGCGCGGGCAAGTCCTCGCTCGTCTTCGACACGCTGCACGCCGAGGGCCAGCGCCGCTACGTCGAGACCTTCTCCGCCTACACCCGCCAGTTCCTCGAGCTGCTCGACAAGCCCAAGGTCGACTCCGTCGAGAACATCCGCCCGTCCATCGCCATCGAGCAGACCAACACGGTCAAGACCTCCCGCTCCACCGTCGGCACCATGACGGAGCTGACCGATTTTGGCAAAATCTGGTTCAGCCACGTCGCCGAGTGCTTCGATCCCGCGACCGGTGAAAAGGTCGAGGACGACAACCCGTCGACCATTTGGGCCAAGACCCTCGCCGCCCACCCCGCCGCCACGCTGCTGCTCTGCTTCCGCATCACCAAGCCGGGAAATCTGGAGTGGTCCGAGGTGCTTACCAGCATCAAAGGCCAGGGCTACACGCGCGTGCTGGCACCGGACAAGTCCGGCACACTCAGCGTCGCCAAACTCGACGAACTCCTCGCCGCCAAGCCCGGCGTAGCGCTGAAGCATGCCGCTCATCTCTTCGTCATCCAAGACCGGCTCCGTATCTTGGCGGAGAACAAATCGCGCTTTCTGGAGGCGACCGAAGCCGCCTTGCACTTCGGCGGAGGCGAGTTGCAGCTGTTCGCCGCCGACGGTTTCGCGCCCGCCGGACATTATTCGCGTGGGCTCCACTCGCCGAAGACCGGCCGCACCTTCCGGCCCGCCTCGCCCGGTCTCTTTTCCTTCAATTCCCCGCTCGGTGCCTGCCCGAAATGCCGCGGCTTCGGTCGGGTCATTGACATCGACTACCGCCTCGCGATTCCCGATCACTCCGTGTCGATCGACGACGGCGCGATCAAACCGTTCGAAGGAGAGATCTTCAGCGAATCCAAGCGCGATCTCCTGAAGTTCACCAGGAAACTCAAGCTGCCGACCAACATCCCCTTCGCCGGGCTCACACCCGCGCAGAAGGCCTTCGTCATTGATGGTGAACCGGGCTATGCCTTGGAACCGGGCCGGCAGTGGCCGGATTGCTGGTATGGGATCAGGGGGTTCTTTCGCTACCTCGAAGCGCGGACCTACAAGATGCATGTGCGCGTCTTTCTTTCGCGCTACCGCGCCTACAACCGCTGCCCGGACTGCGGCGGCTCGCGCCTCCAGCCCGAGGCGCTCTGCTGGCTATGGCGCGGCTGCACGCTGCCGCAACTCTACCAGCTGCCGGTCAGCGAACTGCTGGCGCTGATTCAGCAACACGGCGCGGCCCAGACGGGCGGGGCGCCCACACCCCGCAACAACGCGGCCTCCGTCCACCAACGCGACCTCGCCCACGATTCCATTGTCACGCGGCTGCGCTACCTGGAACAGGTTGGCCTCGGCTACCTGACCCTCGACCGCAGCTCGCGCACGCTCTCCGGCGGCGAGGTCCAGCGCGTCAATCTCACCTCCTGCCTCGGCACCTCGCTCGTCGACACGCTGTTCGTGCTCGATGAGCCTTCCGTCGGCCTGCATCCGCGCGACATCGACCGGCTGCTCGGCATCATCCGCACGCTCACCGACTCCGGCAACACCGTCGTCGTCGTCGAGCACGACGAGGCCATGATCCGCGCCGCCGACCATGTGATCGAAATCGGTCCCGAGCCCGGCGCCCGCGGCGGCGAGGTCGTTTTTCAGGGCAGCGTCGGTGAAATGCTGGGTGCGCCGCGGAGCATCACGGGGGCTTATTTCTCCGGCCGTCAGCGGCTCGATGCCCCGGCAGCTCGGCGTCCAGTGGCCGGGGCGAAGTGGCTGCATTTCACCGGCGCCACCAAGCACAACCTGCAAAACCTCTCCTTCCGGCTGCCGTTGCAGCGTCTGGTCTGCCTCTCCGGCGTCTCCGGCTCGGGCAAGTCCACCCTGCTCGACAACGTCATCCATCAGGGCCTGCTCACACAGCGCAGCCAGATGACCGAAGATCCGGGGTCCATCGGGGGCATCAAATCCGGCATTGAATTCAGCGAAGTCGTGCTGGTCGACCAGTCGCCACTCAGTCGCACCCCGCGCTCGAATCCCGCCCTTTACTGTGAGGCATGGGAACTGATCCGCGAACTCTACGCCGCGACGCCCGGCGCGCTCGCGGCCGGTTTTAATCACTCCAGCTTCTCCTTCAACAGCGGCGAGGGCCGCTGCGACCACTGCCAGGGCCTCGGCAGCGAGCGCGTCGAGATGCAGTTCCTTTCCGACGTTTTCGTGCCCTGTCCCATCTGCTCGGGCCGGCGCTTCAAGCCCGAGGTGCTCGCCATCCAGTGGGACGGCCAGTCCGTCTCCGACCTGCTCGCCACGACCGTCACCGACGCGCTGGCTTTCTTCGCCACCCAGCCCGCCATCCGCGCCCGTCTCGCCGCGCTGGCTGAGGTTGGCCTCGGCTATCTGCCGCTGGGCCAGCCGCTCAACACTCTTTCCGGCGGCGAGTCCCAGCGGCTCAAGCTCGTCCGCTACCTCTCCGATTACACCGCCGACTCGTCACTCGTGACCAGGCACATGTCACTGGCCTCCCCATCCGGTGCCCTGCTTCTGTTGGACGAGCCCACCACCGGTCTCCACCGCCACGACGTCAAGCGATTGCTCGAGGTGCTGCAACGCATCGTAGACCGCGGCCACAGCATCGTCGTCATCGAGCACAACCTCGACGTCCTCAAGTCCGCCGACTGGATCCTTGAGATCGGTCCCGGGGCCGGCGCGAGTGGCGGCCGCATCGTCGCCGAGGGCACTCCCGAGGACATCGCGCGCGCCGCCGCCGCCACCTCGCCGTTCCTCAAGCAGGCACTCGCGGAATGTCATATAATATATGACAATCTCCACAGGGCCGCCGAGGACGCCGCGCCCTACCAGACGCCGCTTTCCCTGTCGGCTGGCGAGCTGACCGTGCTCGGCGCCCGTGAGAATAATCTCAAAAATATCTCGGTCTCCATTCCGCACCGCCAGCTCTCGGTCGTGACCGGCGTTTCCGGTTCGGGCAAATCGACCCTCGCTTTCGACATCATCTTTTCCGAGGGCCAGCGGCGCTTCATGGAGTCGATGTCGCCCTACGCGCGGCAGTTCGTCGAGCAGCTGCCGCGGCCCGACATCGACCGGCTCACCGGCATCCCGCCGACCGTGGCCATCGAGCAGCGGGTGACGCGCGGCTCGCGCAAGTCCACCGTTGCCACCATCACCGAGGTCGCGCAATACCTCCGCCTGCTCTACGCCCGGCTCGGCGTGCAGCATCATCCCGACACCGGCCGGCCCGTCACACCACTCTCGCCCGCCCAGCTGCGACGATTGCTCGACCGGACGCTCGCCACGTCTGCGGCGAGAAAGGCGAAACACCTCTACCTTTGCGCCCCGCTTATCCGCGGGCGCAAGGGCCACCACGAGCCTATCGCCAAGTGGATTGGCAGACAGGGCTTTGAGCTCATGCGCGCCGATGGCCGGCTACTGCGCGTCGACACTTTCACCAAGCTCGACCGCTACAAGGAGCACGACATCGAGGTTGTCGTCGCCGATTTGAAAATGAAACCCGCCAGGGAGACCGGCGTTACGCTGGCGCTCGCCTTAAAACTTGGCAAGGGCTCCTGCTTCCTCCTCACGCCCAACGGCCGGATTCTCTCCTGGTTCTCCACCACGCGCACCGACGTCGAGACCGGCGAGTCCTTTCCCGAGCTCGACCCAAAGCATTTCTCGTTCAACTCGCCACGCGGCTGGTGCCCGACCTGCCGCGGCCACGGCCGCATCTACGACTGGATGCTCAAACCCGACGAGAACGAAGAGATGTCCGACGAGGTCGCCGACGCGCTGCGCTCGTTCGACCCCAACGACCCGGCGGCGCACGGCAACCGGTGCCCGACGTGCCACGGGGCACGGCTCAACCGCATCGCCCGCGCCGTGAAGCTTCCGCTCAAACGCGGCGTGCCGATCTCGCTGCCCGACCTCCTCCGGCTCACCCCTGACGAGCTTCTCGCCACGTTGCGCAGTCTCAAACTCGAGAGCCGCGGTCGGCTGATCACGCAGGATATCGTGCCGCAGATCGAGGAACGGCTCCGGTTCCTCGCACATGTTGGCCTCGACTACCTGTCGTTGGAGCGCCCGACCGAGACGCTCTCCGGCGGCGAGGCCCAGCGCATCCGCCTCGCGGCGCAACTCGGCTCAAATCTCTCCGGGGTGCTCTACGTCCTCGACGAGCCTTCCATCGGTCTCCACGCCCGAGACAACGCGCGGTTGGTCGAGACGCTCCTGACGCTCCGCGAGAAGGGCAATACGGTGCTCGTGGTCGAGCACGACGAGGTCGTGATGGCGCGTGCCGACCGCATCATCGACCTCGGGCCCGGCGCCGGCATCCACGGCGGCGAAGTCTTGGCCAATGAAACCCCCACGGCGATTAAGAAGAACGCCTCGTCGCTGACGGGCCTGTTCCTCACCAAGGGTATCGCGCACCCCCTGCGCGGGGCTTACCGGAAGCCGGCGCCGGAATGGCTGGAATTGCGCGGCGTGAATTACCGCAATCTCAAGCATCAGTCCCTGCGCCTGCCGCTGGGCCGGCTTATCATGGCCTGCGGGCCCAGCGGGGCCGGCAAATCCACGCTCTTCCGCGATATCCTCCACCCCGCCGTCACCTGCGCCATCAAGCGACGGAAGGCGAAACTCACCGGGAAGGATTTTTGCAAGCACGCCGCGTTCGAGGATGACACCGGCGCCGCGATCGCACCGTTCTCCGCACTCACCGGAGCGGACGGCTTTCGCTCCGTCATCGAGGTTGACCAGTCGCCCATCGGCAAGACGCCTCGCTCCACCCCCGCCACCTATCTCGGCATCTTCGACCGCATCCGGCAGTTTTTTGCCTCGTTGCCCGAGGCGAAGATGCGCGGCTACACCGCCAGCCGTTTTTCGTTTAACACGGCCGGCGGCCGCTGCGAGACCTGCGCTGGCGCCGGCCGGATCAAACTGGAGATGGCCTTCATGGCCGACTCCTACCTGCCGTGCGACGCCTGCGGCGGCTCGCGCTACGGGCACGACCTCGCGGACATCACCTGGAAGGGGAAGACCATCGGCGACGTCCTGCGGCTCTCCTTCGATGAAGCGCGGGCGTTCTTTGATTTCCACTCGCAGCTCTCGCAGGTGTGTCAACTGATGGTCGATTGCGGCCTCGGCTACCTGACGCTCGGCCAGAGCAGCCCGTCGCTCTCCGGCGGCGAGGCGCAGCGGCTCAAGCTCGTCACCGAACTCACGCGCGGCCTGCAGACCTACAAGGAACGATCACACGATATCCGCATCCGTAATCTCTACCTCCTCGAGGAGCCGACCATCGGCCTGCACCTCAGCGACTGCGAGAAACTCATCCGCGTGCTGCACAGCCTCGTCGACCATGGCCACACGGTAGTCGTCATCGAGCACCACCTCGATCTGCTCGCCGAGGCCGACTGGCTCGTGGAACTCGGCCCCGGCGGCGGACCGAACGGCGGCGTGATCATCTACCAAGGCCCGCTTGCCGGCCTCCTCAAGGTCAAGTGCAGCCCGACCGCGCCGTATCTGCGGCGGAAATTGAAAAAGTAATCCGGAGGGCCCGTCTTCTGACGGGCCGCGGACGGTCGGGAGACCGTCCCTCCACTCAACCGCCGGCCAGCATCAGGCTCGGCTCGATCTGCAGGGCGAGACCGGCCTCGTTGACACCACCGGCCTCACGCTCGGCCCACGCGGCAAAGGCGATCATGCCGGCGTTGTCGCCGGTGTGCTGCGGCTGCGCGCATAGATACGGCACGCCCTGCCGCCGCGCCACCTGCGCGAGGCCGGCCTGCAGCGTCTTGTTATTCGCCACGCCGCCGGATAGCCCGAAACTGCGGCAGTCACCGCGCTCGAGCGCGAGCTGCGTCTTGCGCACCAGCTGGTCGAACACCGCGTGCTGGTAGCTGGCACAGAGGTCCGCGCGGCGGCGCTCGATGTCGGCCGGCGTCATTTTCTCCAGCTGATAACGCAGGCTGGTCTTCAGTCCCGAGAAACTGAACTCCAGCGACGAACGCCGGGCGACGGCCTTCGGAAAGGCGAACGCCGCCGGGTTGCCCGTCGTGGCGAGCTTCTCCACCTGCGGTCCGCCCGGATAGCCGAGCCCCAGCAGCTTGGCGCCCTTGTCGAGCGCTTCGCCGGCGGCGTCGTCCATGGTCGAGGCGAGCAGCCGGATGCGCCGCGACTCGTCGATGCTGAACAACGCCGTGTTGCCGCCCGATACCAGCAGCCCGAGGTGCGGCAGCAGCTTGGCAAACTCCGCGTCGAAGTCCGCCGGCGCCGCGGCGTGCAGGGCGATGAACGGCGAGAACGCGTGCGCCCGCAGGTGGTTCACGCCGACGACTGGCACGCGCCACGCGAGACCAAGGCTCTTCGCGGTCGACAGCCCCATCGCAAGGCAGGCAGCGAGGCCCGGCCCGTTGGTCACGGCGATCTGGGAAATCCTTTCCGCCGGCACGGCGGCCAGTGCCCGCTGCAGCAACGGACCGAAGTGCTGCAGGTGCTCGCGGCTCGCCAGGTCGGGCACGACGCCCCCATAGGCTTCATGCAGCGCGATCTGGCTGTGCACCCACTCATCCGCCATGCCCTTCGCCGGGTCGAAGACCGCCACCGCGCTTTCGTCGCAGGAACTTTCAATGCCCAGGATCATGGCTTGGCGCCGGGCCGGGCCAGCAGGCCGGTGAGGATCTCGGTCGCGGCGTTGAGCTGGACATCCTCGATGGGCGGAAACCCGTAGCGCTCGGCAAACTCCTTGGGCGGCACCAGATCCTCGCGCGATTGCTGCAGACGGAGCTTGGCCTCATCATCCGCCGCGATCTCGAGTTCCACCGCAGGCTGGATCCCCTTCTCGTGAATGCTGATACCGCTGGGCGTGTAGTAGCGCGCGGTGGTCAGGCGCAGGCCTTCGCCGTTTTTGAGCTCAATCACCGTCTGAACCAGACCCTTGCCGAAGGTCTTCTCGCCGACGATCACGGCGCGCCGGGTATCGCGCATGGCCCCGGCAACAATTTCCGCGGCGCTGGCCGTGCCACCGTTGACCAGGATGGCGACCGGATAGGCGCGGCGAGGGTGCGAGCCTTCGGCCAGTCGGTTGTCCCGCGACTCGGAGGAACGGCCCTGAGTGTAGACAATCAGTTCGTTATGGTCAAAAAACTCGCTGCACACCTCGATGGCCGCGTCGAGCAGGCCGCCGGGGTTGTTGCGCATGTCAATGACCAGGGCGCGCAGGCCCCGCTTTTCAAGCTCGGCGAGCGCTCCAGCAAATTCCGCCCCGGTCCGTTCACTGAACTGCGTGATCTGGAGGTAGCCGATGCCGCCGGACTGCAGCGACACCCGGCGCACGCTCGCGAGCTGGATGCGCTCGCGCTTCAGTCTGAAATCGAGGCTGCGATCCAGCGCGGGGCGATACATCGTGAGCACGACCTCCGTGTCGGGCCGCCCGCGGATGAGCCCGACAGTCTTTTGCACCGTGGCATTCTCGAGCGGCCGGCCGTCGACTTTTACGAGTTGGTCGCCGCGGCGGATGCCGGCGCGCTCGGCAGGGGTGCCGGCAATGGGCGTGATGACAACGATCCGGTTGTCGCGCTGCTCCACCTGGATGCCGACACCGTCGAATCCGTTGCTCAGGTCATCCTCGTTCTGCCGGAATTCCTCAGCAGTGAGGAACTCGGAGTGCGGGTCCAGTTCGCTCAGCATGCCCTTGAGGGCGGTGCGGGTAAGGCCGTCGTAGTCCGCCTTGGCGGGGTCGACGTAGTTTTCGCGCACAGTCTGGAGCACGTCGCGGAAATAACGAACGTTGCGGTCGCGGTCGCGGTCGGGCCACCAACTGGGCGCGCCGTGGTGCCGCGCCGCGTATTGCGCGAGCAGAAAACCAGCGGCGACCGCAGCCGTGAGGGGAAGCAACCGTTTGAGCATGGCTTTCACTAAGGAGAAATGCTTTACTTTGTAAATGTGTTCCTCTCCGCAGTTCCTTGACGTTTTCGCCACCGAGCCGCAGGCCGCCGCCGGCGTGTCCTTTGCGCGCTTCATGGAACTCGCCATGTATCACCCGCAGGTGGGCTACTACACCAGCGACCGGCGGCGCGTGGGCCGGGACAAGGGCGCGGATTTCTTCACCTCCACCTCCTTCAATCCCGTTTTCGGCGAACTGCTGGTCGCGGCGACGCTGCAGCTGCTCGGCGGCCGCGATCCGACCGGACTGATTTTCGTGGAAATTGGCGCAGAGCCGGGTGGCGGCGCCTTGCGCGGCATCGAACACCCCTTCGCAGGCTACCAGACGATTTCGCTCGGCCAGCCGTTCGAACTGCCTCCCCGCTGCGTGGTTTTTTCCAACGAGCTGTTCGACGCGCAGCCCTTCCACCGGGTGGTATGGCGCGCAGGCCGCTGGCAGGAGCTGGGTGTCATGCTTCAGGACGGAAAGCTTTCAACCGTGCCGCTGACGAAATTTTCCCCGGAAGTGGCCGCCGCGGCCGACCGGCTGCCGCACACGGCGGTGGAATATTACCACATCGACCTGCCGCTACGGACCGTGCCACTGCTGGAGCGGATTGTCGCACTGCCTTGGACGGGCTTGTTTCTCGCGTTCGACTACGGCAAATCCTGGCGCGAGCTGGCCGGAAATATTCCCAGCGGCACCGGCCGCACCTATTCCCACCAGAAAATGGGCACCGACCTGCTCGCGCGCCCCGGCAAACTGGATCTGACCTGCCATATTTGCTGGGACTGGCTGGTCGACATCCTGCAAACCCGCGGCTTTGGCGAGGCGGTGGTGGAGTCACAGGAAAGTTTTTTTGCCCGGCATGCCCCGGATAAACTGGCGGTGATCATGGCGGCGGAGGCCAAGACCTTCAGTCCGCGCAAACAGGCGTTGCTACAGCTTCTCCACCCGGGCAATATGGGGCAGAAGTTTCAGGCGCTCCATGCTTTGCGCGAGTGACGCGGACCGCACCGGCCGGGAGGAGATTTCCCTTGCTAAGCAAACTCGCGAGCCTTTACTGCGACCCTTTCACCAACCGAAACACCATGGCAAGAATTTGCGCAATCACCGGCCGGCGCCCCGTCAAGGGCCGCATTATCAATCGCAAGGGTCAGTCCAAGAAGAGCGGCGGCATCGGCACGCACGTCACCAGCAAGACCCGGCGCAAATTCCGTCCGAACCTGCAAAAAATCCGCATTCGGATGCCGAACGGCGGCACCAAGCGCGTCTGGGTCTCCGTCAAGGCCATCAAGGCCGGCCTGGTCCAGAAGGCCTGAAACCAGGAGCATGGGCTTGCCCTAAATCCTCGGACAGTGAGCCGGGGGTGATTTAGTTCAGGTGGGATTCAAAGGTGATGGGACTCAGATAGCCAGACCGGAGTTCGCCCTTGAGCGGGTGGCCCGCGCGGGTATCCTCGGGGAATCGGACCCATGCAATCCCTGGGGAAAGATAATTTGAGCGCCCCCGCAGCGGACCGCTCC
>JAHFTD010000078.1 GCA_023269565.1 Opitutaceae bacterium
CATCCCGAACGACGCGATGGTTTTCCCGAACTGCTGGCGCTCGCCGGCGTATTTGACGGCGGTGCGGAGCATGTCCTTGGCCGCGCCCATCGTGCCGGCGCCGAGCGCGAAGCGGCCGAGATTGAGGATGTTGAACGCGATGTAGGCGCCCTTGCCGATCTCGCCGAGCACGTTCTCGACCGGCACCGGCGCGTCCTCGAGGATGAGGCGGCGCGTGGAGGAGGTCTTGAGCCCGAGCTTATGCTCCTCGCGGCCGGTGGAGACGCCGGGGAAGGTCTTCTCGACAATGAAGGCGGTGACGTGCTCGCCGTCGACCTTGGCGAAGACGATGAAGACGTCGGCCCACGCGGCGTTGGTGATCCACATTTTCGCGCCGTTGAGGACGTAGTGGGTCTGGGCGGTGTTGAGGACGGCCTTGGTCTTCATGCCGAGCGCGTCGGAGCCGGAGCCGGCCTCGCTGAGGCAGTAGGCGGCCATCAGCTCGCCGGGCGCGAGGCGCGGCAGGTATTTTTTCTTCTGCGCCTCGTTGCCGAAATACGTGATCGGGCCCGTGCCGATGCCGCTGTGCGCCCCGCAGGTGATGCCGAAGCCCGCGAGCCGGCTCAACTGCTCGGCGACCCCGATGCCAGCGACCTTGCCGAGGCCGAGGCCGCCGTATTCCTCGGGCACCTCGAGGCCAAGCAGGCCGAGCTGCGCGGCCTGGCGGAAGAGTTTCACGGCGAGACCCTCCTCGCGGTGTTCAAGCGCCTCAAGGTTGGGGAAGACCTCCTTGTCCATGAACTTCTCGGCGGTGGCCGCCATCTCGCGCTCGTCGCTGGTGAGGTCCTCGGGCGTGAAGACGAGCCCGGGCTTGGTCTCGGTGAACAGAAAGTTACCACCGGTCAGGTGGGCAGGCAGATCTTTTTGGTCGGACATGGCGGGCGGTGGGTTGTGTTGTAACGTAGGCGCAAAAAAGGAAGGAATCAAAGGCCGAGTTTTTCGACGAGGAGTTCGGCGACGTCCATGACGCGGACGTCGGTGCCGTTGTTGGCGGCGACGCCGTCGGTCATCATGGTGAGGCAGAAGGGGCAGCCGACGGCGACGGTCTTGGCGCCGGTGCCGAGGGCTTCCGCGGCGCGCTCGGTGGAGACGCGCTGCTTCGGGTCCTCCTCCATCCACATGCGGCCGCCGCCCGCGCCGCAGCAGGAAGTGCCGGTGCGGTTGCGCTTCATTTCACAGAGGGATTTGCCGCCGAGCGCGGCCGACAGCACTTCGCGCGGCGCTTCGTGGATGCCGTTCACGCGGGCGAGATAGCACGGGTCGTGGTAAGTGACATTGCCCGCGGGCGCGGGAGCGGCGCCGGGCACGGCGGGCAGGCGGCCTTGCTTGATCAGGTCGGCGAGCAGTTGCGTGTGGTGCACGACTTCATACTGGCCGCCGAACTGCGAGTAGTCCTTCAGCAGCGCGTTCACGCAGTGCGGGCAGGCCGCGACGATGCGCTTCACATTATATTTGCCCAGAGTCTCGATGTTGGCGGTGGCGAGTTCCTGGAAAAGAAATTCGTCACCGAGGCGGCGCGCGGAATCGCCGGTGCATTTCTCCTCGCGGCCGAGGATGGCGAAGTTGACCTTGGCGTGGTTGAGCAACCTGACCACCGCGCGCGCGACGCGCTGGGCGCGGCGGTCATACGACGCGGCGCAGCCGACCCAGTAGAGAATTTCGAAGGAAGGATTTTCCTTCACGGTCGGGGCGGCGGGCAATTCGGGGGCGGTGCTCATGGATCAGGATTTGGTGGCGAGACCGTCGAGCCAGTTGGCGCGCTCGGCGGGCGGGAGGCCCCAGGGATTGGCGTTGGACTGCATGCGGCGCAGCGCGGTGGCCGCGGTGCCGCTCAAGCCGCCCTCGGCGACGAGGTGGCGGCGCATGCTGATGATGAGGCCGAGCTGGTCGATGCGCACCGGGCAGGTGTTGACGCATGCGCTGCACGCTGTGCAGCTCCAGAGCGTCTCGGCCTTGATCGTGTCCTCGTGCAGCGCGCGGAATTCCTTTTTGCCCGCGGCGAGGCCGGTGGCGGTTTCCTCCATCAGGCCCTTGAGGTCCTGCACGACGCGTTTCGGCGAGAGCGGTTTGCCGCTCGCGGTGGCGGGGCAGACTTCCTCGCAACGGCCGCACTCCATGCAGGCGTCGAGGCTGAGGAGTTGCTGGATGGAAAAGTGCCGGATGTCGTTCACGCCGACGCGCTCGGTTTTCTCGACCTCCTCCATCGTCACGGGGACGAGCGAACCGAGGCCGGGCTGGGCGAGGAAGATGTTCATCGGCCCGGCGACGAAATGGAACAGCCGCGTGAACGGGATCGACGCGAAGAAACCGAACGCGAGGAACGCGTGGATCCACCACACGGCGAAGTGCGCGCTGCGCGCCTCGCTGACGGTGTAGCTGCCGAGCTGGCCGGCGAGCCAGAGGCCGACGGGCGAGCAGTGCGCCGTGATGCCGGTCGGCTGCGACCAGAGGATGCGCAGCGCCTCGACAAGATAGCCCGTCACGCCGATGGCGAGGAACGAGAGGAGCACATACCAGTCGCTCGCGCGGTGGCCGAGCGCCGCGGGCTTGCGGAAGCGGCGCCAGCAGAAGAACAGTGTGCCGGCGAGGAACGCGAGGCCGAGGTAGTCGAGCGTGTATTCGTAGACGACGTAGTAGAGGCCGCGGTGAAACTTAAAGGCCTCCGAGAGGTGCGAGAGGATGTTGTCGAGCTCGAGCAGCGTCGTGCCGGCGAACAGTGCCATGAAGCCGACGTAGAGGCTGAGGTGCGCGACGGTGCCGAGGCCGTGGCCGCGCACGCGCTGCTGCGCACCGGCGTCGAGGGCGACGCGCTGCGCGCCCGGACGGAAATTTTTCCAGACGGCGAGCAGGTTACCCGTGATGAGTTCGCGGAAACCGATGGGCTGGCCGATCTGCCAGAGTTTCCACCGGCGCCAGACGCCCCAGCAGAAAATCCCGACTGCGACCGCCGCCAGCGCGTAGAAGGCGAGCTGGGAGGAGAGGGGAATGTTGCCGAAGGTCTCGCGGGTCGGGGTCACTTCTTGAGTTTCTGCATCAGCTCGGGCACCGCCTCGTAGACGTCGGCGACCAGGCCGTAGTCGGCGATCTCGAAGATCGGCGCCTCGGCGTCCTTGTTGATCGCGACAATGACCTTGGTGTCCTTCATGCCGGCCATGTGCTGGATGGCGCCGGAAATGCCGAGGGCGAAATAGAGATCGGGCGCGACGACCTTGCCGGTCTGGCCGATTTGCAGGGAGTTTGGCGTGATGCCGGAGTCGACGAGCGCGCGCGACGAACCGACGGCCGCGCCGAGCACGTCGGCCAGGCCGCCGACGAGGCGCTCGAAGTCCTCGGAGGTTTTCAACGCGCGGCCACCGGACACGATGATGCGCGCCTCGGTGGCGTCGGGGCGGCCGCTGGCCTTGGTCTCGCGGCTGATGAACTTGGTGAATTGCGAGAGCGACGCGGCGTCGACCGCGACAGCCTCGACGGGCGAGAGCGTGTCGGTGGCGGCGGGCGCGGCGAAGGCGGCACTGCGCACGGTCAGGCACTTCACGGCCCCATCGAGCTGAACGGTGGCGATGACGTTGCCCGCGAACATCACCCGGCGGAACGTCAGCTCGCCGTCCGCGGGGCGCACGTCGATGACGTCGCTGAGCATGCCGGCGTCAAGCAGCGCGGAAGCGCGCGGCAGGATATCCTTGCTGAAAGTGGAGACGGCCGCGACGACGAGCGAAGCGCCGCGAGCCTTCGCAGTGTCAGCGATGACTTTCGCGTAGCGGTCGGCAAGCGGCTGCGCGAGCGCGGGGGTGTCGGCCACGAGCACGGCGGCGGCGCCGGATTTGCGCAAGCCCTCGGCGGCGGCGCTGACGCCGGAACCAAGGAGGAGGAAATCAAAGGAGCCGCCCGACGCAGCGCAGACTTTTTGGGCGAAACCGGCGGCGGAGAGCGAGGCCAGTTTCAGTTTGCCCTGGTCGTGCTCGGCGATGACGAGGATGCGATTCATGGAGGTCGCGAGAGTTAGAGGACTTTGGCTTCGTCGCGGAGCTTGGCGATGAGTTCGTCGACGGACTTGACGCGCGCGCCGGCCTTGCGGCCCGCGGGGCGCTCGAGCTTGAGGACGCGCGTGTGGCTGGCGGCGCTGACACCGAGGGAGGCGAGCGGGATTTCCTCGAGCGGCTTTTTCTTGGCCTTCATGATGCCCGGCAGCGAGACGTAGCGCGGTTCGTTGAGGCGGAGGTCGGCGGTGAGCACGGCGGGCAGGGCGACGGTGACGGTCTCGATGCCGGCGTCGGTTTCGCGGCTGCAGCGCGCGCGGGCGTGGCCATCAGTGAGCTCGAGTTTGGAAACGAAAGTGACCTGGCCGACGCCGAGGAGCGCGGCGAGCATCTGGCCGGCCTGGTTGGAATCGTCGTCGATGGCCTGCTTGCCCATGAGGACGAAGTTCGGCGATTCCTTCCGGTAGACGGCGGCGAGGATCTTGGCGATACCGAGGGAATCGATCGCCGCGTCGGCCGGCACGAGGATTGCGCGGTCGGCGCCCATCGCGAGGCCGGTGCGGAGCTGCTCGGCGCATTCGGAGCCGCCGATGGTGACGACCACGATTTCGGCCGCGCCGGTTTTCTCGCGCAGGCGCAGGGCTTCCTCGAGAGCGATCGAGTCGAACGGGTTGACCGCGAACTTCACGCCGTCGGTCTCGATGCCGGAGCCGTCGGGCTTGACGCGGATCCTAGTGTCGGGGTCGGGAACCCGTTTCAGCGGGACAAGAATCTTCATGGGGCGGGAGGGCAGGGCCGGGTGGCGCGCGCGGAACAAAACCTACGAAGGAGCCGGGACACAGCGCAACCGTGAACCAAGCCCGCGCCGCCACCCAGTAGCTTTCTTGTCCCGTCCGCCGGACAAAGTTAATGAGTGACCGCCGGTTCACCCGAACCCTCCATGTTGCACTAGCAAGTCGAGTTTTCACCAACTAAGCGGGCGCACTTTTGAAGCCGGGTTTGAGATGGTTTGGAGGTAAATTCGTCCCCCAAGCAAATGCATTCGATTGTCTGAGAGGGCCAGTGACGGCATTTCACCTGCAAAACCGCGCCTACTCAGGAAAGACTAACTCTTACGATGGTTCCATGAACGAGAACGGATCCCTTTGCACTCTATCCATCGCGCACTAATCCACGGCGGGCCTTGGCATTGTTATTTTTCCTTATTTCACTCCGGAAGGCGGAAATTAAGGTTGCGGCGTAGTTACTATTCAGTTGCATCTACTCCCACACAACCACGACCACCCGCTATGAATTACCGCCCCCTAGGAGTAACCGTCTTTTCTTTTGCCCTGATTGTTCTACTCGCCCTGCCGCAACCGACCTATGGCCAGTCGAGCAACGGGCCTCTCCTCAAGGGACAGGGCAGAGGCGATGTCATCCCGGGCAGGTTTATCGTGGTGCTGAAGGCCGGGGCGAGCCCGCGGGTGGTGGCGGCAAGGCACGGGGTGACACCCGACATGGTTTACTCCGCGGCGCTGAATGGATTTGCCGGCGCATTTCCCGCCGCCCGGGTGGAGAAGCTGCTGCAGGACTCCCAGGTTGATTTTATCGAGGAGGATCAGGTGATGACCATCGGCGCGCAGATCCTGCCGGCGGGCATCAACCGGATCGACGCCGAGCTTAACGCCACCGTCGTTGCCGCCAGGACTACCGGAGGCGTCAATGTCGACATCGCCATCATCGATACGGGCATCGACCTGACGCACCCGGAGCTCAATGTGGTCAAGAATGTCAGTTTTGTGAACGGAGTTAAGACTGGCAATGACGACCACGGGCACGGGACGCACTGCGCCGGAATCGCGGCCGCGCGAGACAACAACATCGGGGTAGTCGGTGTTGCTCCCGGGGCACGGCTGTGGGCGGTCAAGGTGCTGGATCGTAACGGCAGTGGGACAAACTCAAATGTGATCAGGGGAGTGGACTATGTTACGGCCAACGCCGCATCCATCGAGGTGGCAAATATGAGCCTGGGGGGCGGCAATTCCGATGCGCTCAACCTGGCGATTTCCAATTCGGTGGCCAAGGGCGTGGTCTATGCGGTCGCCGCCGGCAACAGCGCGGTGGATGCGGCCAACTCCAGCCCCGCGAACAGCCCGGATGTCCTGTGCGTCAGCGCTATGGTCGACACCGACGGGATGCCCGGCCACCTCGGCGCAGCCACTTCTTACGGGGCAGACGACACCTTTGCTTCCTTCAGTAATTTTGGTGCGGTAGTGGACATCGCCGCCCCGGGAGTGAATGTCTACTCTACCTACAAGGGCGGTGCCTATGCGACCATGAGCGGCACGAGCATGGCCTCCCCTCATGTGACGGGCGCAGTAGGACTTTACTTGGCGACGCATGCCAAACCCACCAATGCCACCGGGGTGGCCGCGGTGCGACAGGCGATCATCAACGCGGCGTTGCCTCAAGGCGGCACCAGCGGTTTCACTGGTGATCCGGATTCCACGAAAGAACCGCTACTCTACGGGAAAAACCTCTAAGCCGGCACGAGCATTATGCCGCCGATGGGGCCCGTTGAGTGCGAGGCCTGCGGCAGGATATAAGTGAGTGCGCAATCTGGCGCGAGATTGTCGTAATCCACCAGCGACAGCCCGTGGCCGTGTTGCCCCCGGAGCGCGGACAGGTTTGCCTCCGCTTAGGCATTGCCTGACCCCGGACAATCGTTAGCTACTGCACCAGCATATGCGTCGATTGCTGACTTCAGTTATCGCGGGAGTATCATTCACCGCAGGTCTCACCTGCCGGACCGCCCCGCCGGCCCGTGATCTGAATGCCCTGCTCAGCAACTCTCCCTTCGCGCCGGCGGGCCCGGCCCGCGGCGCCCCGGAGCCGGGCGCCGCGCTGGAATTTCGCGGAGTTTTCATGGATCAAGGCGAATTATTCTTCAGTCTTTATGAGACGGCTAGGCACGCCGCACTTTGGGTGGGCCTGAATGAGCCCGGGAATCCGTTCACGGTGCGCAGCTACGACACGATCAGGGAAACCGTGACCGTGGAGTATCAAGGGAGCACACTCGCGCTTGGGCTCAAGCAAGCCGTGATTCAATCGGCAGGGCCCGCCGCCAACCGCGTGGCGACAGGTGGCGGTCCTGGCAATGTCGTTCCGCTGCCGGGTGGAGCGGTGCAAGCCCATGTCGCCGGCGCACCGTCCTCGGCGGACGAAGCCAGCAAGCTGGCGCGCATCTCGGAGGAAATCCGCCGCAGGCGCGCCCTGCGGCAGCAGGCGGTGCAATCCGCGACCCCGGGGGCGACCAAGCCCGACACCAAATAATCGCCATGAAACCATCGCGCCGCACGGCCTTTACCCTGCTCGAAGTCCTCGTCGTGCTGGCCATCATCGGCCTGCTCGCCGGTCTGGCCATCAGCAACAGCGACAAGATTTTTGGCCGCAGCCAGGAAGCCATCGCCCGGATTTTCGTGCGGGATTCGCTGAAGACCTCACTCGTGCGCTACCGTATCGATCTGGGCGATTATCCCGCCACCGCGGAGGGCCTGCAGGCGCTGCTCACTGCTCCGGCCGGCAAGTCCGACCGCTGGCGGGGACCCTACATCGACAGCCCGGGCGGACGGCTGCCGACCGATCCCTGGGGCGAGCCCTATCAATACCGTCACCCCGGGGTGAAGAACAAGGGAGGCTACGATCTTTTCTCCCGCGGGCCGGACAAGGCCGAGGGCACCGACGACGATATCGGCAATTGGTGAAACAAATTTCCGACCAGCGGATCGCCATGCTCCCGCGCCGCCACAGTTCGGGTCTGCCCGCCCGTGGGTTCTCCCTCGTGGAAATCCTGCTGGTGCTGGCGATGGTCGCCCTGCTGGGCACCCTGTTGCTTCCCGGGATCAATTCCCTGCTGCGGGCGATGTCGGAAGAGCAACCCGACCGGTTGGTGCTGGATTCGGTCAACCTTGCCCGGGAGCAGGCGCTCACGGCCAACCGCACCGTGCGGCTTGGCTTCGATGCGACGCGGCAGCGCTTGTTCTGGAGCGATGACGTCGTTGCACATCACCGCGTGCTCCCGTCCGAAACTAGCGTGCAGTTTCTCCAGATCGTCCAAGGCCGCGTCATCCTGCTCGGCGGGCAGTTGGTCGAGACGCAGGTCCTGTCCGCGGTGCGGTTTTATCCCAACGGCACCTGCGACGCCTTTCGCGTGCAACTCCGCCGCGGGCCGGCGGCCCCGCAAATCATCGTATTCGATCCCTGGACCTGCGCACCGATGTTCGGAGCGCAGCCATAGGAAGCCCATGTTCCGGATAAATCCAAGGGTTCGTGCCTTCACCCTAATCGAGGTGCTGGTCAGCCTCGCGATCTTTGCCGTGGCGGCGGTGGTGCTCGGCGCCACCTACGTCAACCTGCTGGAAAATTATGCGGCGGTGTCCCGGCGCCAGGAACACGAGCAGGAGCTGCGGCTGGCACGTGCCCAGTTGCTCGGCGAGCCCGATCGCCGCCGGGGGGAAGAGGGCGGCACGCTGGACTTGCCGGGAAACCGCACCGCCTTTTGGCGGGCCAGCATCAGGGAAACTGGAGTGGCCGACCTGTTCCGCGTCGGTTTCCATTGCGAAATCCGCGCCCCGGGTTTGGCGGCACCTTGGATGCGTGAAGAAATCTTCATGCTGCTGCGGCCGACCTGGTCCGACCCGGCCGTGCGCAATAAACTGCGCGCGGCCAGCCAGCAGCGGTTAGCCCAACAGGAGTCAAGGTGAACGCACCAGCGCGAACACGACGCGGCTTTTCGCTGGTGGAAATCCTGCTGGCGGTGGCGCTGCTCGGTGCGCTCCTGCTGGCCTTGAACATTTTCCTTTTTTCCATGGGCGAACTTTGGGGCCGGCGCAGCGAGCAGCGGCTGTTCGACCAGCATGTGCGCGCCGTCACGCGTCATGTGGAAGCGGTGCTGCGCACCGCCGAACTGGCCCGGGTGGCGCGCCCCGGCGTCGGCGGAGGCATCACCCCGCAGGAGGTTCGCCTCGATACCGGGACGACCGAGGTTCTGCTGACTTTTGAGCTGCCCGAGGGTGACCGCGTGCTGCCGTGGCCGGAGCAGCCGCTGCCCGATGTGGTCTGCTCATTGGCCGCGCGGGAAGGCAAGGGTCTGGTGCTCTACTGGCACTCGCGATTGGAGGAAAACGGGACTGGGACACTGCCACGCGCGCTAGTGCTGACCCCCCTCGTGATCGGGTTGGACTACGAGTATTATACACCGGAATCCAGAACTTGGCAGAGCCTGCCGCGACCGCCTAGTGGCCGCGAGGGATCCTCGCTGGCGCCCCAAGGCATCCGGCTGCGCTTTGCCCATGGCACCCTGACCGCGGAGACCAGGATCCTGCTGTTCCCGCCAACCGGCGCGCTGCCCTCGTTTTAAACCGGCGATGAAAATTACCCCCGGAAAAAACTATTGCGGACGACAGTGCCGAAGCGCTGGCTCGGTGATTCTGATGGTGCTCGTCACCATCATGCTCGCGGCGTTCCTGATGATGAAATTCGTCGAGCGCACGGGCACGGAGCTGCTGGCCGAGGCCCGGGCGGCCGACCGGGTCCGGTTGCGCCGGGAGGCGTATTCCGCATTGGAAGTGACACTTGCCATGCTGGCCGACCTGCGGGCGGCGGATGGGGCGCTACGCAGTCCTGCGCAGGGCTGGGGGCGTCCGCTGGACTACGCGGACTACCGGCCCGAGAACGGCGTGACGGTTGCGATCGAGATCGCCGACGAGAGCAGCAAACTTTCGCTGCCCCGCGCCGATGCCGCCACGCTGCAGGCGCTGCTGGTTCAACTCGGCCTGGCGCAGGCGCAGGCCGAGCGGATAAGCGATGCCCTGTTAGTCTGGACTCAACCGGATTACACACCGGCCTCCGTGGCGGCTGATCCCGGCCGCTACGCGCGGGCGATGCTGCCGCACAAACCGGCGCAGCGTCCGTTGCGGGCCTGGTCCGAGTTGGCCGCAATCGACTATGCGCGGGAATTATTTTTCGACGAGCACGGAAGGGCAACCAAGCTGGAGCGGGAATTCCGCGCGCACGTCTCCCTTTTCTCTTTTGACCGCATCAATCTCAACACCGCCCCGCCGCAGGTGCTGGCGGCCGCTGGCCTCGATCCCGCACAGACAGGCGCACTGCAGGACAGGCGCCGCAGTTCCGCGCCGCGCCGCGCCGTGTATTTCCGCTCGCTGGACGAAGCCGGGGCCGTGTTCGGTGCCAGTGTCACGGCCGGAAAATTCGGAACTGAGGTCAAGGCCATGGGCATCACGGTAACAGTGCGGGACGGTCGCGCGGAATACCGCCTCTACGCCGCGGTGGCCCCGCCGGGAGGCGCGGTGCTGGCGATGGAGCCCGACCGACCGGCGGCCGGCGCCGGCCCGGCAGCGACGGAGACTGATGAGATTATCAAAAAGTTGGACTACCCCTTCAAAGTATTGGAGATTCGCGAGGACGTGGAAGCTCCCGCGCCGCTGCCAGCTTCCCCCATTGACTGATGACCGCTCTTGTAATTTCCCCGGCGTCCGATTCCGAGGTGATCCTGTTGCCCTCGGAACGTTTTTTTGTGCGGCTGGTGCCGCTTGCACTGGACGCGGACGTGCAGACCCAGGTGGAACTTGCACTCGAGGGCAGCTCGCCGTTCCCCGTGCCGCAGTTGTATTATGGCTTTGTGCCTGCACCGGCGGGGAAGGGCGCGCTGATTTTCGCCGCCTACCGGAAAAGATTTACCCCGGAGGAAACCCGGTCCTGGCCGGACGCGACAGCGGTATGGCCCATGTTCCTCGCCTTGGTGGGCGAGTCTCCCCGGACGCCCACAATCCGCCTCTGGGTTGAATCGGACCGCATCACAGCTCTGGCCTGGAACGGAGTGGATCCACTGCCCGTGGCGATGCTAACCGGGGCAAAGGAAGAACCAGGTGAGCAAGGCCGGAAACTGGCCGGGGAATTGCGTGACCGCACGAATCTGCCGGAGGCGGTGGTGCAGGAATTCACCGGAGCCGTCCGGGTGCAGCGGGCGGGTGAGCAAGGCCGTATC
>JAHFTD010000079.1 GCA_023269565.1 Opitutaceae bacterium
CACCAGCCGCTCGAGCAGCGTGTAGGCCTCGCGCAGGTGGTCGTCGAGCCCGCGCCGCTCGGCGTTGAGCGCCGCCTCGTAGAGCGCCAGCGGGGCGAACTCGCTCTCGCGGTGTTCGTCGGCCAGCTTGATGAGCAGCTGCTGCGCCTTCACCGTCTCGCCGCGCGCGGTGGCGCGCGCCGCCTGCACGATGTAGGAATAGACCGCGGCCTTCGTCCCGCGATGGTCCGCGCGCAATTTGTCGAGCAGCGCACCGCCCGCGTCGTCGCGTCCGAGCGCCAGCAGCGCCTGCGCCGTGAGCAGCTGCGCCGTGCTCGCCACCTCGGTGTGCAGCGCTGGCTCGAGTCCTGCGGCCCCGGCCAGCGCGGCTTGCAACTCCTCCGTCTGCCGCAGTGTCTCGTCGGGCTGGCCGTTGTCGTAGGAAAGTTTCGCGCGCAGCCACATCAGCCGCACCCGCAGCTCCGCCGGCACGCCCGCGGCGCCGGCCTGCAGCAGGCGGTTGACCCGCGCGTAGGCCCCCGTGCTCAGGCCACGAACCTGCATCTCCTTCACGAGATTCCACTCCGCCTGCCAGCGGTTCACGGTGTCGAAGGCCGGGCTGGCGGCCAGATCGTCGAGCAGTTGCGCCGCGGCGTCGAGCTGGCCCGCGCGGATGTTCGCCAGCACGCGCTGAAAAATCAACACACCGGCCGGCACGGTCTGCGGCGCCTCGCGCCGCGCGGCGTCGTAGGCGTCGGCCGCATTCCGGTAATCCTCCGAGCGGAAAAACGCCTCGGCCAGCAGCACGCCGAGCTCGGTGCGCTCGCGGCCAGGCGGCAAGGTGGCACGCAATTGCGCGATGACGTCGGCCGCCGTGCGGTAGCGTTTCAGTTCCCAAGCAACTGTCAGCCGCACGCCGAGAGCGGCGGGCCGGAGCGTCGAGCCGGGAAAGCGGTCCAGCAGCGCACGCGCGTCCTCTTCCGCCGAGGGATAAAGTTTGTCGGCCAGCGCGGCCTGCGCGCGCACCAGCAACAAGTCCTCGATCACCGGGTGCATGACCGGACCGTTGAGGAGTTCGCTGAAATCGCGGCGGAGCTGCTCCCGTTCCGGCGCGGTCTTTGTGCCGCGGGCGAGCAACTGGAGCGCGAGGCGCTGGGTCTCGGGCTTCTGGCCGTTGCGCAGCAGGTCGCGGAAGGCGCGGCGGCCGGCCTCGCTGCCCTCGCCGGCGATCAGGCCCAGCAGCAGGCGGAACTGGTCGGCCGTGTCGCGCTCGGTCGGCGGCAGCACGTCGAGCTGGCGCTGAAGGACGTTCTGCGCCTCGCTCGCGCGACCGAGCGACGCCAGCGCGACCGCGTAGGTGCGCACCCAGGTGTTACCCGGGCGCGTGCCCTGCAGCCGGTCCATGTTGCCGCGCGCGGTGGCCAACTGCGCCTCCGTTGCCGGCGCGGTGCGCAGCCGCATCTGCTCCAACCCGAGCGCAAAGCGCGAGCGCTGCAGCTCCGAGACCGTGGTGCGATTGGCCTGCTCGAAGGCCGCATTACGGCGGTCGAGTTCGTTTTCGGCGTCGGCCACGAGCGCCTGTAGGAAATGCCACCAGCCGCGGTCGGTCGCGCCGAGCTCGTCGGGTTTGCCCGCGGCGAGCGCCGCCTTCGCCTGCGGGAAGCGCCGCGCGTTGGCCGCCAGTAGGCCGGCGCGGAGCTGGTAGGCCGTGTTGCGCGGACCATCGTAACTCTGCAGCGCCGTTTCCGCCTCCCGGGCCTCGCCGGCATCCATCAGCGCGGTCACGAGTGCCAGACTGATGCGCTGCCGCGCCTCCGCCGGCATCGATGTATCATGGAGAAGCTCGCGATAGATAGCGGTGGCCGTGGCGGGAAACCCCGCCTGCTGCGCCTGGCCCGCGCGGGTTTCCTGCACCATCCAGCCGGCCGGCGTGGTCGCGGCGACGGCCCGTTCGTTCAGCAGCGGGCTCGGGTCGGCCGTCTGGGCGCGCGTCGCCGCAGCGCCGAGCGACAGGAGCAGGACAAGCGCTATCTTCTTCATGACCGGGCGCATCGTGCAGACGGTGTCGCTGCGTGGCAAGCCCCGCCCGCTCCAAACACGCCGCTTCGGTGTAACGGGAAATTTCTCGCTCATCGTGGGGGCTTGCGACATGTTCGCGGCCGTCAAGTTCAACCCTATTCAACTATGAGCGCCCTATTCATCATCGCAATTTTCCTCGCCATCATCGTTGTCCTCGGCCTCTGGGTCGCGGGCATCTACAACTCGCTGGTCGCCCTGCGCAACCGCTTCAAGAACGCCTTCGCCCAGATCGACGTCCAGCTCAAGCGCCGCTACGACCTCATCCCCAACCTCGTCGAGGTCGCCAAGGGCTACCTGAAGCACGAGCGCGAGACACTCGAGAATGTCATCAAGGCCCGCAACGTCGCCTACGCCGCCTCGCAGGCCGCCGCCGCCAACCCGGCCGACGCCGGCGCCATGAAGGGCCTTGTCTCCGCCGAGTCCGGCCTCGCCGGCGCCATGTCGCGCCTCATGGTCGTCGCCGAGCAGTATCCCGACCTCAAGGCCAACCAGAACATGATGCAGCTCACCGAGGAGCTCACTTCCACCGAGAACAAGGTCTCCTTCGCCCGCCAAGCCTACAACGACTCCGTCATGGGCTACAACACCACGCGCGAGACGTTCCCGAATGTCCTCTTCGCTGGCATGTTTGGTTTCCTCGCCGCCGAGCTGTTTAAGATCGAGGACGCCGCCGAGCGCTCCGCCCCGCAGGTGAAGTTCAGCTGATGCCATGAGGTAGGGGGCGATTGCCCTCAACCGCCCGACAGGATCACCTTGATGGCCGTTGAGGGCAACGGCCCCTACCGCTCACTCTTATGGACTTCTTCGAGGCCCAGGAACACGCCAAGCAGCGCACGAAGCGACTTGTGCTGCTCTTCGTGCTCGCTGTTGCCGGCACCATCCTCGCCGGCTACGCCGCCGCGATTCTACTGCTCAACCGGACCGGGCTGAGCATTAGTGCGCATTACGGTGACTACGACAGCGCCGCCATGGAGCCAAGCTGGTGGAATCCGCCCGTTTTCCTCGCGGTCGCGCTGGGCACCGTCGCCGTCGTCGGGCTCGCCTCGCTCTACAAGTGGATGCAGATGCGCCAGGGTGGCGCCGCCGTCGCCGAGATGGTCGGCGGCCGGCTCGTCGACCCGCACACCATCGATCTCCGCGAGCGCCGGCTGCTCAACGTCGTCGAGGAAATGGCCATTGCCTCTGGCGTGCCCATGCCCGCCGTCTATCTGCTCGATGGGGAACCGGGCATCAACGCCTTCGCCGCCGGCCTCACCACCTCCGACGCCGTCGTCACCGTCACCCGCGGCACGCTCGACCGGCTCAACCGCGACGAACTGCAGGGCGTCATCGGCCATGAGTTCAGCCACATCCTCAACGGCGACATGCGGCTCAACGTCAAGCTCACCGCCATCGTTTTCGGCATTCTCGTCATCGGACTCGTGGGCCGCGGCATCCTGCAGTCACTCGGCCGTGGTCGCATCAGCAGCGGCTCGGGTAAAAACAAGGGCGGCGGGCTCGCCCTCATTCTCGCTCTCGGACTTGTTTTTATGCTCATCGGCTACGTCGGCTATTTTTTCGGCCGCCTCATCCAGGCCGCCGTGTCGCGCCAGCGCGAATTCCTCGCCGACGCCTCCGCCGTGCAGTTCACCCGCAACCCCGGCGGCATCTCCAATGCGTTGAAAAAAATCGGCGGGCTCGCTATTGGCTCTTCGCTCGGAAACCACGACGCGGCGCAGATCGGCCACTTCTTCTTCGCGCAGGGCTTCCGCTCGATGTTCGGCGGCCTCTGGGCCACGCACCCGCCCCTCGACGAGCGCCTCCGCGCCATCGATCCGCAGTTCGACGGCAAGTTCATCGATGCGCCCGAGGTCGTGGATGTGGCGCACGAATCATTCGCCGATGCCGGCATGGCGAAGAGAAAACCCGTGCCGCCCCCGCTCCAGCCGCTCGGGCCCGTCGCCGCGATCGCCCTGATCGGCAACCTCGACTCCCCGCAGATCAACTACGCGCAGCAAATCCTCAGCCGTATCCCGCCGCGCCTGCGCGCTGCCGCGCGGTCGCCCGGCGAGGCCGGCGCCCTTGTCTACGCCTTGCTGCTCGACATCGCCGCGGAGCCCCGCGACCGGCAGCTGGCGCTCATCGGCGCGCTGGGCGGTGCCGAGGCTCTGCGGGTAACCCGGGAACTCATGCCCCTCGCGGCGGACGCGCCTCTGGAAATCCGACTGCCGCTTTTCAACCTCACCCTGCCCGCTCTCCGCAACCTGCCCGAGGCCGCACTCGACCAGTTCTCCCGCACCGCCGACGCGCTCATCGCCGCCGACGGCGACATCTCCGTCTTCGAATTCCTGATCCAGAAGGCGCTCATCCGGCACGTCATGACCGCCCGCGCGCCGCACCAGCACGCCATGCCGCAGATTTTCTCGTTCCAAGCCGTGGCCGCCGAAATCTCCCTCGTGCTCTCCGTGCTGGCCAGCGCCTCCGCCGACGACTCCGCCGCGCAAACCGCGGCGTTCGCCGCCGGGGCCGAGCAACTGCCGCTTCTCGCAGGCCGGCTGCTGTTCGCCGCCGCCGACGCATGGGATTTCACCCAGCTCGACGCCGCACTCGACAAACTCGCGACCGCCTCCGGCCCCATCCAGCAACGCACGCTGCTCGCCGCCGCGCATGTCGTCACCAACGACGGCGTCATCCTGCCCGTCGAGGCCGAGCTGCTGCGCGCCGTGTCCGACGCGCTCGGCTGCCCGATGCCGCCGCTCGGTGCGTCCCCGGTTGCCGCGGCGTGAAGGCGGACCGGCCTCCCGGCCGGCCGCGCCTTCACTTCAATTTCTCATTGCACGCAAGCTGCGGCCAGACCTGCCGGATGTAGGCCTGCGCCTCCTCCACCACTTCCCGGATCAGCAGCGTGGGCTTGCCCTGCCACAGCGCGACGATCTCGACCGGGTCGAACCCCACCAGTGGCAGCGCGCGCACCTTCGGGTGATTCACCACTTCAGGCACGTTCACCTGCACGCCGATGCCGTAGTCGTTGGCGACATACCACGTCACGAGCTCCAGGGAATTCGCCTCGATGCTCGGATGCCAGTCAACCTTGAGCCGCTGCAGACCCTTTTGGAAAACACTGCCGGAGGTCGCCAGGCTGATCAGCGGCTCGTCAATCCGGTCCAGCGCCCACAGCTCCGCGGCGGACTTGAAAGGCGATTTGCGGGGCACGAGCAGCACGAGCGGCATGCGCAGCAGCGCCAGCTTGCGCAGTCCGGTCATGGAGGCGGGTTGCAGGGCCGTTACAAAAGCCATGTCGAGCTGGCGCTCGCGCAGCCAGGTCTCCAACTGCGCCTGCACCCCCGTGCGCATGAAGAACCGGTGCTCCGGGTGCTTTTTCCGCACGGCGTGGATCACGGCGGGCAGATGGTCGCGCGAGATCAACTGTGAGGCGCCGATGCGCAGCTGCGGCGCTGATTTCCGGCTCAACTGCGTCTCGATTTTCTCCATCCCCTCGAAGAACGGGCCGACGTAGGCATAGAGCTGCTCACCCTCCAGTGTCAGGCGGAACGGCTGGCGGTCGAAGAGCTTGGTGCCAAGCCCATCTTCGAGCTGGAGCAACTGGCTGCTGATGGCGGGCTGCTGGATGCCGTAGGGCATCTGCCGCACCGCCCGGCTGATGCCACCATGCCGGGCCACGTAATAGAACAGCTCCAAATGGTGGATGTTCAGCATCGGCGAGGAAGATTATGAAACGCCGGCGCCGCAGCAATGCCGTTCTTCGGTATTTGGAACTCAGGAAGCACCCTCGTAGCGCAGGGTTTCATCGCGAAGGGGCTGGTGTCTTTTCCCTGTTGGACTTTCCCACAGCGGTGATCTCAACGGCATAGATTTCGCCCGAGTTCCGTTTGAACTTCAGGCGGACGGTCCTCCCGGGTGCAACCGTGAGCTTCGCCTTGAGGTCCGAGCCCTTGCATCCCGGCACCGCGAGGCCATCAACCTCCATGAGCAAATCCCCGATTGCGATTCCATGGCCGTCCGCAGGCGAATTCAGAGCGATTGATTTTATGGATGCCCACGCCACGATCAGCTTGAAGAGGGAAGAGCCCCCGAGCTTCACATTGAGTCCGAAGCCGAGCTCTCCCTTTTCCGTGGCGCGCATTGGCGCGGCCAGGGCGAACATGAGGACGACCATTGCGCCACCGAATGAGATCATTGCTTTCATGCGGAATGAGCCGGTCACGGGCGCTTATCGGTCGCCGGCTTTTCGGCGAGGGGCGTTTTGAAAGACTGGAGTCGCAGCTGCCACTCCGCCGCTTTTCCCGGCTGGCCCCAGTCGGTGTAGAGCTGGACGAGGTGCGCCAGCGCTTGGGGCAGGTAACGCGCCCGGGAGTCGCTCCGGATTTTGCCTTCCCGCGACATCATTCCCTCGTAGCCGGTGAGCAGCAAGGGTTCGGCCTCGGGGAATTTTTTCTGCGCGGCGAGGCTGGCGCCGAGCTGGCTGCGCAAGTTGAAGCCCTGCCAGTCATCCGGCTCGGTTTTTCCCTGGATGGAGAGGGCTTCCCGTTGCAAGGCCTCCGCTTCGGCCCATTGGTGCAAGGCTTGGGATACCTCGCCCAGACTGCCGAGCGTTTCGGCCACCTCGGCGGAACGGTCACCAAACAGCTTGCGGCGAAGGGCCAGTGTTTCGCGAAAAAAGGTCTCTGCTTCGGCCGGATCGCCCTTGGCCGCCAGGGCTTCCCCGAGGTTTTCGAGTGAACCGGCCACATAGGGCGACTGGTCGCCATAGAGCTTGCGGTGTTTGGCCAGAACCTCGCGGAAAATCCTCTCGGCCTCGGCCGGTTGACCCTGCGCTAACGCAAGTGCGCCAAAGTTCATGACCAGCATGACGGTGTCCGGATGTTCGTCGCCTGACAACCTGCGCTGCATGGCCACCGCCTCCTTCCATATTTTTTCGGCCGCCGCATAGTCGCCGCGGCTAAATGCGAGCGCCCCAAGATTCATCAGCATTTTGGCGACTTCAGGATGTTCGCGGCCGTGCAACCTGCGCTGTATGGCCAGGGCTTCACCCCATGCCGTCTCGGCCGCGGGATAATCGCTCCGCGAGAGGGCGATCATGCCCAGATTCATCAGCGAGGTGGCGACGTCCGGATGCTCATTGCCCAGCAGTTTGCGCTGGGTGGCCAGCGCTTCACGCAGCAAGGCTTCGGCTTCGTCGGAATCGCCGTGCAAAAACGAGACCGCACCGAGGCTGCTGAGCGTCTTCGCGACGTCGGGGTGCCCGGCCCCCTGCTGCTGTCGTCGCATCACCAGCAACCGGTGCTGCACCCGCTCGAAGTCGGCCAGCAAATCATTGATCCGGGAAGGCGCGGGCGGATTGTCTTGGATGCCGGTTGCCGCCGGGTGACCGCTGGCAGGCAATTTTTGCCGGGTCACCAGTGCCGCACGAAACAGCACGTCGGCTCCGTCGACATCACCACGCTCCGCAAGTATTTTGACCAGATTGAGAGTGGTGACGGCCACGTCGAGGTGTTCAGGGCCGAGTGCGGCTTGTTGCAGTCTCAAGGTCTCACGGAACATGGCCTCCGCTTTTTCGAACTCACCCAATTCCCGATAAACGGCCCCCAGCGTGGCCCGCAATTCCGCCTCGACCTCGGGCTGATCCTTGAGGCTCTGGCCGAGCCGCCCGGTGGTTTTGTCCAGGATTTCCCGCAGCAACGTCGGGTCGCGACCGAGTGCGACGGAAGGCCCGACACCTTCGAGCATGTCCTTGAGGAATTGGGCGACCTGCTTGCTCTTTATCGCCTCAGCCTTGGCACGCTGCTCGGCGGCGACTGCGCGTTCGCGGGCGGCCTTCTCCCGGAAATACTCCCAGGTGGAAACTCCCAGACCGAGCACGAGAGCGGCGGCGACCGCGGCGGCGGCGGCGACGGCGAACCGGTGGCGCGCCAAGAGTTTTTGGAAGAGATAGAATTTATTAGGCGGGCGGGCGGCCACGGGTTTGTCATGCAAGTGGCGCTGGATGTCGTCGGCCAGGCTGTTGGCGGTATCGTAACGGCGGGTGCGGTTCTTCTCGATCGCCTTCATCACGATCCAGTCGAGGTCGCCGCGTAGCAGCGTGGAGAGGCGGGCAAAGCCCGTGCCACGGAGTTTGGCGATCATCGAGCGGTCGGCATCGGTCAGGGTGTTGAGCCGCGTCGAGGGTTTGGGCGGCTCGACCTCGCGGATGATGCGGCGCATTTCATCGAGCCCGGCCCGCACGAAGGTCTTCGGATCGAACGGCGGCCGGCCGGTGAGCAGCTCGTAGAGCAGCACGCCGAGCGAATAGATGTCGGAGCGGGTGTCGATATCGAGGCCGCTAAGCTCCGCCTGCTCGGGACTCATGTAGGCGGGCGTGCCGATGAACTGTTCGAAGGCGGTGAAGACCGTGCTGTCGGTCAGCCGGCCCTGCGTCGCCTTGGCGATGCCGAAGTCGATCACCTTGGGCACGGGCACCCCGTCGTGGAGCGTGACAAGGATGTTCGACGGTTTGAGATCGCGGTGGATGATGCCCTTCTGGTGCGCGTGCTGGACGGCGTGGCAGACCTGGGTGAACAGCTCGAGCCGGGCGGCAGTCGGGAGATTTTCTTCGTCGCAATACTTCGTGACGGGCACGCCGCGCACGAGCTCCATCACGAAGAACGGCCGGCCGGCATCGGTCGCACCGGCATCGAATACCTTGGCGATGTTGGGATGGTCCATCAGCGCGAGCGCCTGCCGCTCGGCCTCGAAGCGGGCGATGACTTCCTTCGTGTCCATGCCGAGCTTGATGACCTTGAGTGCGACGCGACGGCGCACGGGCTCCTCCTGCTCGGCCATGTAAACGACGCCGCAGCCACCCTCGCCAATTTTCTGCAGGAGCTTGTAGCGGCCGATGCGGTCACCAAGGGCCTCGGGCAGGAGTGCCGGGCCCGCGAGTTGTGTGCGCTCCCGGGCCTGCAGGGCCTCCAAGGGTGAAGCCCCGAGGAAACTGCCGGCCTCTTCATGGGCCTGGAGCAGGGCTTCCACCCGGCGCAAAAGTCCGGCATCACCGGCGCAGGCTTGGGTCAGAAATGCCGTGCGCCCGGCCGTGGGCACGGCGAGGGCTCGTTCAAATAGTTCGGCTTCGGGTTGGGATGATTGGGCCATGGGCGGGCGGGGTTACTTCCATCATGCGCAATTGGCGTCGGAATAATATCACCTCAGGGTTTCATGGCCCGATACAGCCAGGCCCGGGCAAACGCCCACCAGCGGTTGGCCGTGGGCACGGAGATCCCCAGCACCTGCGCCGCCTCCTCAATGCTCAGGCCGACGAAATAGCGCAGCTTCACCAATTCCGCCTTCCTAGCATCCAGGGCCGCGAGCTGGTCGAGGTGGTCGTGCACGGCCAGCAACTGGTCATCGTCGGCCTGGGCCGTCAAATTCATCTCGTCGACGTTGACCCGTTCCTGCCCTCCCCCGTGGCGCAGCGCCCGCCGATGGCGGGCATGCTCGATGAGGATCCGCCGCATGGCCTCGGCCGCGGCGCCGAAAAAATGCGCGCGATTCTGCCACTGGGGTTGCTCGTCGCCGCCGAGGCGCAGCCAGGCCTCGTGCACCAGGGCCGTCGGTTGCAGCGTATGTCCCACGGTTTCTCGGGCCATCTTTTGCGCCGCGGTCCGGCGCAGTTCGGTGTAGACGAGGGCGAGAAGCTCGTCCGCCGCCTGTTCATCGCCACGCCCCATCCGCTGCAGGAGTAACGTGACGTCGCCCATGCCTCCTGCCTAGCGACGGATGCAAATCGAATAAAGCTTCAAATCCCGCCGGGCGGACGGCCGCGCGGGCAACGGGTGATACGTTTCCGCCGCAGATATCGCATGAGTGGGCAGAACCCGAAATCGCCCGAACCATACCCCATGCCTAACAGACTCACACATCTCGGTCTCCCCGGCCCATTGATGCAGGCGATAAGAGGCATGCTATTTATCAATTATCACCCCGTGTCTGATTTTTGATATTCTACGACCACAGCCGGCCAACTCCTGAACACTTTCCCGAATACCTACCATGATCACCTGCACCATCATCCTTGCCCTGCTTTCCCTGCTGATCGCGACCGACCGTCCGGAAGTGAATCCGCCAAGCCCGTCGCCGGTGAAACGCCCCCACCTGCCGCTGGCGCGGGCATCTGAATCGCCTCGGCCATTTTCTTTTTGATTCAACCTCCAAAATCAAAACCCCATGAAACAAGCATCACAAAGTCTGCTCGTGCTGGCCGTCGCGCTGGCGCTCGGTCTGCCTGTCTCCACGTCAGCGCAGGAAAAGTCCACCGACCCTGCCTCGTCCGGCCACGGCCTCATCGGCGAAAACTACCTCGGCGCTTCCTATGTATGGTATAAGATCAACGACAGTCCGGTCGACGCCACCGGCTACGACTTCGAGGCGAATTACGCCTTTCGGCCAAATGTGGATTTCACCATGACCTACAGCTGGCTGCGGACGGATGAATTTCTCGGGGTCCGCGCCCGCCTGCAAACCGTGCTGTTCGGCCTGCGGGTCTATTCCGACCAAAGCTGGGGCCGGCCCTACCTCGAGGCTGCCGGCGGCTGGGCCTCGGCGGATGCCGGTGGAGTGGTCAGCGAGAGTTCCACCGCCTATCGCGTCGGTGCGGGGGTCGAGTTTCAGCCTACGGCCAAGCTTACCCTCACGCCGTTCATCAATTATTACGACCTGACCAGCGTCAGCGGTTCGGGCACCTTCAACTACGGCCTGCGGGGCGCGGCGTGGATCAGCCGGCACTGGGCGCTCACCGCGTCAGTCTTCGCCGACGACAGCAGCGACACCACCTACTCGGTCGGCATGAATTTCCGGTTCTGACCGCGCGGCCTGAATTCAACCGGCACCCGCTATGCTCGCCTGCGTCATCGTCCTCGCCCTGCTCTCCCTCCTCGTCGCCACCGAATCCGGCGCGGAGGACCGCGGACCGCACAGTTCTTGAGTCGACCAAACTAAAATAATTGCGCGATGAAAACCAACGCC
>JAHFTD010000147.1 GCA_023269565.1 Opitutaceae bacterium
AGGTCGACGAAGAGGCGCGGAGCGAGGTTGGCCCCGCCGCTGACGCCGCCGTGGGCCCCAAGCAGTACCGCCTCGCCCACCAGCTCTTCCGGGCCGATCAAGAGCGACCAGTCGGGCCGACGCTGGCGAATTAGGCAGCCGACCTCGTGGAAGTATTTGAGGTCGCCGCCCGAGTCCTTGAGGCCGACCACGTTGGGCAGGTCCAGCGCCTGCCGCACGGTCTCCAGATCGAAGACCGTCTTGGTGTGGCTCGGCATGTTGTAGAGGTAGACCGGCAAGGGCGACTCCTCGGCCAGCAACTTCACGTTTCGCCGCAGCTCGGTCTGGCCGATCGGGAAGTAGTAGGGCGCGGAAGCCACCACCGCGGCTGCCCCGGCGTCCTCGGCATGCTCCGCCAGCCGCAGCGCTTCGACCAGCGACGTATCCGTGATCCCCACCAGCACCGGCACGCGGCCGTTCACCTGCTGGCAGACCCGCTCGACTAGCTCGTGCCGCAGCCCGTAGCTGAGCGCCGGCCCCTCCCCGGTCGTGCCGAGGATGAACAGGCCGTGCACGCCCCCGGCCAGGACATGCTCGATGAGTTTTTCTAGCCCTGGCAGGTCAAGCTGGTCGCGCCCGGCCAGCGGGGTGAGCAGCGGTGGGATGATACCGCGGAGCGGTTTTGGCAACTGGCGGTCAGTCATGGAGTTTGCCCTTGCATGATATAGTGAACGCATGTATCATAAAGACTGTGGGGCAGCAGCTGATTCGTTTCATATCTTTCACCACTACTGTCCCATTGAGCCGTCCAGGAAGCAGTTGAACTTCCCAACGGGGAATGGGTTATGACGGAATTCTGCCTGCATCGATTTCAACCGGGTCCGCTTGATCCCGGTAGTCTTTTCCACGCCAAACCGTGGAAAGGACTTGACGATGCACACCGGGAAGTTCCTGATCGCCCAACTCATGGCGTTCCTGCCGAGGCGCGATTTCGACCGCTGCGTTCGCACATACCGAGGCGACTATCGGACTCGGAAGTTTTCCTGCCTCGATCAGTTTCTCTGCATGGCCTTTGCTCAGTTGACCTACCGGACCAGCTTGCGCGACATCGAAATCTGCTTGAACTCCCTGAAAGCCAAGTTGTACCACGCCGGCATTCGCGGCACGATCGCCCGCAACACGTTGGCCCAGGCCAACCAAAAGCGCGACTGGCGCATCTACGCCGATTTCGCGGCCATCCTCATTGCTCGGGCCCGGCAACTCTATGCGGGCGAACCATTGAGCGTCGACCTCGAACAAACGGTCTACGCCTTCGATTCCACCACCATCGATCTCTGCTTGACGCTGTTCCCGTGGGCGCGTTTTCGCCGCCGCAAGGGAGCCATCAAGCTGCATACCCTAATCGACCTGCGCGGCAATATCCCGTGTTTTGTCCACATTTCCACGGGAAAAATGCACGATGTCAAAGCCCTCGACCACTTGCCGGTGGAGCCGGGCGCGTTCTACGTGATGGACCGAGGCTATATCGATTTCGCCCGCCTCTACGTCTTTCAGGCGAACATGGCTTTCTTCGTCACCCGCGCGAAGAAAAACCTCCAGTGCCGCTGCCGGGCGAAACGCCCCGTCAACAAAGCCACGGGACTTCGTTGCGATCAGACCATCGCGTTCACGGGTCCCAAGACGGCCGCCGAATACCCGGTCCCTCTCCGACGGATCAAGTATGTCGATCCCGAAAGTGGCCGACGCCTCGTCTTCCTCACCAACAACCTGGTGTTGGACGCGCTGACCATCGCCAAACTCTACAAGTCCCGCTGGCAAGTGGAGCTCTTCTTCAAATGGATCAAACAACACTTGCGCATCAAAGCGTTCTACGGCACGTCCGAGAACGCGGTGAAGACGCAGGTCTGGATCGCCATCAGCGTGTACGTTCTGGTGGCCATCGTCAAAAAAGAACTCCGGCTCGACCGCAGCCTGAACGAAATTCTGCAAGTTCTGAGCATCTCGCTCTTCGAGAAAACCCCTGTTTTTCAGGCACTTTCGCAGCCAATCGCCCTGCAGACCGACACGGCTCGCCCCAAACAGTTGCTGCTATTCGACATCTAACGGGACAGTAGTGATCTTTCACATGACCCCACCGGAAAGGCCCTTTCCGCACTGAGTCTGCGCGCCGACCGGGATTAGTCCGCTCACGCCCGGCTGAGCGACAGCAGTGCCGCCTCGTCCAGCCTTGGCCGGTCAAAGTTCTCCAGCGCCGACTGCTTGCTGTGGCGAATGTGCTCGCCCAGGATGCGCTGGGCTGCCGCGGCGTCGCCCCTCTTCAGGGCCAGCAGCACCCGCTGATGGTAACGGCGGGCCTCCTCGACCACGCGGGCGTCATGTTCCTGCCGGCGGGTGCCGAAGATCCGCGTCAGCACCCGCGACTCGGCCACGATCTTGAGGATCCGCGCGTTGCCCGCCGCCCGCAGCAGCGTCATGTGAAACGCCAGGTCCGCGCTCAGGAACCGGCTCATCCCTTCGCCGTGCAGCACCTTGCCGGTCCGCCGCAACTGCTGCTCGATCTTGCGCATCGCCGTGCAGCACTGGTCGAGCTGGGCCAGGTCGTCCGGTCCGATTCGCTCGGCCGCCAGGCCGACCGCGTAGCTTTCCAGCGCCTCGCGCAGCTCGTACAGCTCGACAATGTCGCGCCGCGCCGGCGTCCGCACCACCGTCCCCAGCCGCGGCACCTGTTCGAGCAATCCCTCGTGCACCAGCTTGCGGATCGCCTCGCGCACCGGCGTCCGGCTCAGGCCGACCTCCTTCGCCAGCGACAGCTCCGATACCTGCTGCCCCGCCCCCAGCGCCCCGGAGACGATCCGCCCCTGGATCCAGTCGTACGCCTTTTGCCGCAGGTCGCCCGCCACGAGAATCAC
>JAHFTD010000007.1:0-35040 GCA_023269565.1 Opitutaceae bacterium
CTGTGGTGCAGGGGCCAAATAGGATCAGGCTGGGCTTTGTGGTTTGGGGCTCACTTTTGGCTCTCGCTGGTCCTCACCGTGCTTTGTTGGCTTGTGCGGTTCACTTAGCCGCGCTACCAAGAATTCTCTGCCATGCCGCGGCGGGGTCAGCGACCCCGCCCTACAACCGGCCAGCGTTTCACTTCAAATACTTCGCCAGCCAGCCGCGGACTTCGCCGAACCAGTAGCGGCTGTCCTCGCCGCGAAGGATCCAGTGACCGGCCTCGGGGAAGACGAGGAGTTTGCTCGGCACGCCGAGGCGCTGGTTGAGCGCGAACCACATCAGCGCGTTGTTCATCGGCACGCGGAAATCGATTTCGCCGACGGTGATCAGGATCGGCGACTTGAAGCCGGTGCCCTTCTCGTGGTTGCCGCCCTGCATCGCCGGACTCTGCTCGCGCCAGACCTTGCTGTCGCCCCAGATGGGCGAGCCGCTGTTGACCTCGCGGCCGAAGATGCTGTCGCTCGTGCCCCACTGCATCGCGAGGTCGGCCTCGCCGGCGTGGGAGATGATGCACTTGTAGCGCGTGGTGGTGGCCTGCAGCCAGTTGGCGAGGTGGCCGCCGTAGCTGGCGCCGCCCGCGGCCATCCGCGTGCTGTCAATGAACGCGTAGCGCCGCACCGCCTCGTCGGCGGCCTCGTTGAGCTCGTCGGCCGGGCCCTTGAGCGGGTCGAACTGGATCGAGCGGGCGAACTCCTCGCCGTAACCGGTCGAGCCCTTGTAGTCGGTGAGCAGCAGCACGTATTCCGAGCCGGCGAGCAGGTGGTAGTTCCAGCGGAGCACGAAGGTGTCGTGCCACATGTTGGCCGCGCCGCCGTGGATGACCATGAAGAGTGGATATTTCTTCGCGGGGTCGAAGCCCGCGGGCCGCACGATCATGTTGTGGATCTCGCGGCCGTCCGATGCCTTGAAGGTGAAATGATCCACCGGCGGCAGGTCGAGCGTGGCGGCCTTGGCGGCATTGATCGACGTCAGGCGCTTCGGCGCGTCGTTAAAGGAGTAGATTTCCGCCGGGCTGACGGCACTGTCCCAGGTGCCGACGAGCGCGGCGCCGCCGGCACTAAGTCCGCCGATGCTGCCCGTCGCGGGCGAAGGCTCGTCACGCACATCGCTGCCTGCGTAGCTGACGGAGTGCAGTTGCTCCAGGCCGGCGTGCTCGTAGGTGAAATAGATTCGGTCGCTCCCGGCCGGCAGCGCATAGCGCGAGATTGAGCGGTCGAGCGAGGCGGTGAGCACCTTGCGTCCCTCGGCGGCGAACGGCCACGGGAAGCTCGCGAGCCGGTTGAGATCGTAGACCTTGCCCGCAGTGTTGGGATCGGTGAGGAAGAAGAGCGTCTTGCCATCGGGCGAGAACTGCAGCCCGCCGTAGCTGCTGGTGTCGTTGGTCAGCCGCTGCGGTTCCACACTGCCGGTCGCGGCGACGAGGTAGAGCTGCGTGAAGACTGCGGCGCGCGCGGCCTCGTCGCGATTAGTCGAGACAGTGAAGACGATGCCGCTGCCGTCGGACGTCCACTCGGTCTCGATCGTCTGGCCGTCGTCGCCCTGGCCGCCGCCGAAGCCGGGCAGCGCCGCGAGCTTGGAGCCGGCGAGCAGATCGGTGGCCTTGGCGCCAGCCTTCGCGTCCATCACGAAGACGTGCGCCTTGCGGTCATCGAGCCACTGGTTCCAGAAGCGCGGCGGGAACTGCTCATAGGCGCGGGCGTTGTATTTGCGGTCCTTGCGGTCCTTGGCGGATTTCTTCACGGCGTCCTCGTCGGTATTGCCGGGATAAACCTCGCTGACGAACGACAGCCGCTGACCATCGGGACTCCACTTGGGCTGGCGCGCACCGAGCGTGAGAGAGGTCAGCCGCTCCGCCTCGCCGCCGGCAAGGTCGAGCACATAGAGCTGCGCGGCCTCGTCGCCCTCGCGCTTGGCGCTGAAGGCGAGCCGCCGGCTGTCGGGCGACCAGCTGACGCCGCTTTCCGCGCCCTTGGTGAAGGTGATCTGCCGGGCGGGCGTGTCATCCGTGAGCGACTTCAGCCACAGATCGACCGACTGCTCCTTGCTGTCGTAGGCCGGGTTGGTAACGGAGAAAATGGTCCACTTGCCATCGGGACTGGCGACAGGTGCGCCGAGGCGCTTCATCAACCACACATCCTCGTGCGTGATCGGCTTCCGGACAGCCGGCTCGGCCGCAAACGCCACGGCCACAAAGGCAAGGAGCAAGACGGGAAACTTGGATTTCATTGCCTTTCAAACTGGCTGAATCCGTCAGGCAAATCCAACCAAATCCCCCAGTAGAAACGGCGTGGAGCAGACGCCCGGAGATGATGGGTTAGTTGGAACCTTCGCCCTTGGCTGCTTTCAAAGCCATCGAACCTCCCTACCATGATTGCAACCACTCGTCTCTTTCAACACCGTCTTGCTTTGGCCGTTCTTGCCGCCTCGACTTTTGCGTGGTCGGGCTGCGCAAGCGATGGCAGCCAAACTGAGGGCGAACGCCGCGCCACCGTCGGGGCCCTCACGGGTGCCGTCCTGGGCGGCATCATCGGCAACCAGTCCGGCGAGGCCACGAAAGGCGCGGTCGTCGGCGCCGCCGCCGGTGCGATCATCGGCGGGGTGACCGGCGCGGCCGAGGACCAGCGGGTGGCGGAAATTCGCCACGAGCGTGAACTGGCCGAGGAACACGCCGCCCGGGAGCGCGCCGAGGCCGATGCCATTCGTCAGCGCCAGATTAGCCACGGCAAAAGTATCGAGGATCCCGAGCTGCTCGCCGCCCGCCAGCGCGCCGAAGCCGCCGAGGCCGAGCTGGCCCGGCTGCGCAAGCAGGAGGAGGAGGCCATCCGCAAGGCCAAGGAGCTCGCCGATTACCGCGCCCGCGAGGAAGCCGCCAAGAAAGAGCTTGAGCGGATGCGCGGCACCGAATCACCGCCCAAAGGCTGATCAGCCGCCGGCCGCCTCGAAGGTGCCGTCGGCCCGTTTGACCACCAGGCGTTTCAATTCCAGCAGCATGAGCGTGACCGCGATGTCCGGCGCGCTCATTTTCGTTTCCGCCCCAAGAGCGTCGGCTCCGAGAATCGCACCGCCCGCGAACACCGTGAGGACCTTCCGCTCGTTCTCCGACAGTCCCGAGACCATGGGCGGTGTGCCAGGTTTCGCCGGGATCGGTTGCGGCTGCAGACCGCCAAGGTAGTTCAGTTCGCCGAGGATGTCGTCCACGCTGGTGAGCAGCGTCGCCCCGTCGCGGATCAGCTGGTGGCAGCCGCGGCTGCTCGGCTGGTCGATGCGGCCGGGCACGGCGAAGATGAGCCGGCCCTGTTCGCCCGCGAAGCGGGCCGTGATCATTGCCCCGCCGTCCACGTCGCTCTCCACCACCACCACTCCGGCACAGATGCCGGACACGATACGGTTGCGCATGGCGAACGACTGCCGGTCGGCCTTCCGGCCGAAGGGAAACTCCGTCAGGACGGCGCCCGACTCCGCGATGCGACGGTAAAGATCGAGGTTCTCCGACGGATAGATGATGTCGAGCCCCGTGCCGAGCACGGCGGCGGTCCGGCCGCCGACCGACAATGCGCCCTCGTGCGCGGCGGTGTCGATGCCGCGCGCGAGTCCGCTCACCACGCAAAAGCCAAGTCGCGCGAGCTCCGCGGCGAGTTTTTTCGCCGTGGCCTGCCCATAGAGTGTCGTGCGCCGGCTGCCGACTATGGCAATGCACGGTTGCTCGAAGAGATAACCGCCCTTGCGGTAAAGGCCGATCGGCGGGTCGTGGGTTTCCTTCAAAAGCGCCGGATAGCCCTCGTCGCGCGCGGTGATGAAGGCCGTGCCGGTTTGCGCCAGCCGTTCCTCCTCGCGGGCGAGATCGAAGTGCTGCGGCCAGCTGAGCACCGCGGCGCTGGTCTCGGGGCCGACCCCGCGCACCGATTCCAGCCGGCGGCGGTCGGAGGCAAGGATGGCGCACGGGTCGTCGCCGAACTCCGCAAGCAGACGGTGAAGGGTGATGGGGCCGATGTTGGGCAGGTCGTTCAGGATCATGAACGCCTGGCGTTCGGTGAGTTCAGCTTTCATGGGCCAAGGATTGCAGCGCGGGTCGCAGGTAGTCGAACAGCTGCGTCGTCTGCACCGCAACCTGGCCCAGGTCGCGGGCGAGCAAATCGGCAGCCAGCCCATGCCAAACGGTTCCACGGCACGCGGCGAGCAGCAAATCGTCGGGCGCTTGCGCCAGCAGCCCGCCGATGAGACCCGCCAGCACGTCGCCGCTGCCCCCGCGCGCCAGCACCGGCCCGCCGCAGAGGCTGAAATAAACATTCTCCCCCTCGCTCACCTGCGTCGGCTGTCCCTTGAGCACCAGCACGCCCGGCTCCCTCCAGTCGGTGGCGCTGGAAATCCGCTGGAACTCGCCCGCATGCGGCGTGGCGATGAGTCGCTTGCCGGCGGCCGCAGTGAGAATCCCCGGGCGCAACGCGTCAGCGTCGAGCAACAGTGGAATGTTCGTATTACGAACAATCGCCTCGGTCGCTTCGAGAGTCTCGGGAGCGGCGCCGAGGCCGGGGCCGAGCACCAGGGCGGTGGCACGCGGGAGTTTTTCACGAATGAGAGCGAGGCCCGACAAAGCCAGGCCGCCGTCGGCGGTCTCGGACAGGCCGACCCACATCGCCTCGGGAAAGCGCGCGGCGTATTCGGGCGCGAGCGAGGCCGGCACAAACGCCGTCAGCAGCCCCACCCCGCTGCGGAGCGCCGCCTGCACGGTCAGCAGCACGGCACCGGGATAACTGCGCGAGCCGCCGATGACGAAGAGATGGCCGTAGGTGCGCTTGTCGGTCTGCGCCCGCCGGAGCTGAGCGAGCGGCGCGAGAATGTCGACCGTCAGGACGTGCGCGCTGGAGTCAGGCTGACTGGCGGAAAAAAAACCGAGATCAAGGTAACGGACGCGGCCGACGAACGGCGCGTTGGCCGGCAGGACGACCGGCGCCTTCACGACGCCGGTGGCGTAGGTGAAGTCGGCGCGAAAAACCGTTCCGGCATTCTGCTCCCCCAGCCCGCTCGGCAGATCAACCGCCGCGCGAAGCCGGATGCGCGAATGGGTATTTACCCAAGCGAGGATCTCGGCGGTGATTTCGCCCAGCGGCGGCCGAAACTGAAACCCGAAGACTCCGTCGAGACAAACGTCGTAGCCAGCCAGCTCGGATTTCAGGGTCGCGAGCGTGACTTCACCCAGACGATTTCCTGCCACACGGCGCAGTTCGGTCAGTGAACGCCGCGCCAGCGGGCGCAGTGCATTTTCTCCAAAGACCAGCAGCACGCCGGCGGTCGCTCGCGGGCATAGCGCCATAAGATTCATTGCGGCCAGCAAAGCGTCGCCGCCGTTGTGGCCCTTGCCGACCAGAACCAGCAGCCGGGTCTCTGGGGACAGTCCGCCGATCTCGCGAAAATCTTCCGTCACCGCGGTGGCGATAGCCGCGCCGGCGCGTTGCATGGCGGCCCACTCGGCCGCCTCGTCGGGTAGCAGTTTCTTTTCCCAGGCCGCCGCCGCGGCGCAGGTCAGGACCGGGTGGGAAGGCACTCGATCCATGGGATTCCTCAGTGTTTCACCAGCGCGGCGACGGCCAGCGCGTGGGTGTCGATGTGCGAGAGCGTAAGCCAGACGTGCGTGGCGCCGACCTGCCGGAGCAGCGCCTCGCCTTTGGCGTCGAGCCGGACGAGCGGTTCGTTGCGCGAGCCGTGGTAGACGGAGATCGAAGTCCAGTCGAGGTGCGGACCGATGCCGGTGGTGAAGGCCTTCGAGACGGCCTCCTTGGCGGCCCAGCGGGCGGCGTAGTGTTTGTGGGCGTATTTCATCCCGGAGCAGTATTTTTGCTCCTCCTCGGTGAAGATGCGCTTGAGGAAACGGTCGCCGTGGCGCTCCAGCGCGCTGCGGATGCGCTCGGTCTCGATGAGATCGGCGCCGAGACCGATGAGGGTGCCGCCGGGAGGGAGAATGATGCTCATGGGTTCAGCAGGCGTTTCATCGTGCGGACCGCTTCGTCGATGCCGGTGAAGAGCGCGCGGCTGACGATGCTGTGGCCAATGTTGAGTTCGTGCAAGTGCGGGAGGGTGCGGACCTCGGCGATGTTGACGTAATTGATGCCGTGGCCGGCGTTGACGACGAGGCCGGCGGCGTGCGCCTGCTTGGCGCCGGCAATGAGTCGCGCGAACTCCGCGGCGCGGCCCGGGCCGTGGAAAGAGTTGGCGTAGGCGCCGGTGTGCAACTCCACGAAGGGTGCGCCGAGTTCCGCCGCGAGCTCGATCTGGCGCGGATCCGCGTCGATGAAGAGACTGGTCTTGATGCCGGCGGCGTTCATGGCGTCGGTGACGCGCGCAACCTTGTCGCGGTGCTGCGCAACGTCGAGGCCGCCCTCGGTTGTCACTTCCTCGCGGCTCTCGGGGACGAGGCAGACGAAGGCGGGCTTCAGCGCGAGCGCGAAGGCGGTCATGGCCGGCGTGCAGGCCATCTCGAGGTTGAGGCGGGTGCGGATGGTCTCGCGCAGGCGGTGGACGTCGCGGTCCTGGATGTGGCGGCGGTCCTCACGGAGGTGGACGGTGATGCCGTCGGCGCCGGCCTTTTCGCAGAGGAGCGCGAGGGCGACGGGATCGGGCTCGACGTTGCCGACTTCCGCGCCGGCAGCGGCCCGGTAGCGGGCCTGGCGCACGGTGGCGCAGTGGTCGATGTTGACGCCAAGGAGGAGCATGAGGTCGAGGTTTGACAGTAGAGCCGCCGCGCGTGTGCTTGGCAAAAGGAAATGACCGACCCGACCGCCACCACGCCCAAGCCGAAACCCGAGAACCTACTGGTCAACCTGATCTGCAATGTCGCGCTCCCAACGGCCATCCTGGCCTGGTTCTCGGGCGAGAAGTGGCTCGGACCGCGCTGGGGACTGGGAGTCGCCCTCGCCTTCCCGGTGGCCTATGGCCTGCATGACTTTGCCCGGCGGCGGCGGACAAATTTCGTGTCCGTGATCGGTTTCGCCAGCGTGCTGATCTCCGGCGGATTCGGACTGATGAAGATGGATGGCTTCTGGTTCGCGGTGAAGGACGCCGCCCTGCCCGGCATCATCGGCGTGGCGGTATTCGCCTCGATCCGGTCGAAGAACCCGCTGGTGCGCGAGCTGCTCTACAACCCGCAGGTGATCGACGTCGAGCGGGTCGACCGGCGGCTGGAGGAGCGCGGCACGCGCGGGGAATTCGACCGGCTGCTGCGCGAGGCGAGCTATTTGCTCACGGTATCGTTCCTGATCAGTGCCGTGCTAAACTATTTCCTCGCGCGTTACCTGTTGCGAAGTCCGCCGGCCACCGAGGCGTTCAACGGCGAGCTGGCGAGGATGCACTGGCTGAGCTGGCCGGTGATCATTCTGCCGAGCATGGCGATGATGATGTTCGCACTATGGCGGTTGCTGGGCGGCCTGCGGGGAGCGACCGGCCTGACGCTGGATGAAATCCTGAAGGCACCGCCCGAGAAGAAGGCCGCTCCGCCTGCGGATGCGAGAGGGACGGGTTCCTGAAATGAGGAGGCGGGGTTCGGCGACCCCGCCCCTACATCACGGAAGACGGACGATCCCGCTCTAGCCGCGCTTGGCCATCGGCACGTAGTCGCGCTTGACCGGGCCGACGTAGAGCTGGCGGGGGCGGTAGATGCGGCCCTTCGAGTTGGAGGCGACTTCCTTCCAGTTGGCGATCCAGCCGGGCGAGCGGCCAATCGCGAACATGACGGTGAACATCTCCGTGGGGATGCCGAGCGCGCGAAAAATGATTCCGGAATAGAAGTCGACGTTCGGGTAGAGCTTGCGCGAGATAAAATAGTCGTCCTTGAGCGCGGCCTGCTCGAGGTTCTTGGCGATGGCGAGAAGCGGGTCGGACTTGCCGAGTTTAGTGAGGACGATGTCGCAGGCCTTGCCGACGAGCTTGGCGCGGGGATCGAAGTTGCGGTAGACGGCGTGGCCAAAGCCCATGAGGCGGTGACTCTTGGTGCCGTCCTTCGCGGCCTGGATGAAACGCGTGCCGTCGTCGTGCTCGTCGTGGATGGACTGGAGCATCTGCATAACGGCAACGTTGGCGCCCCCGTGCAGCGGGCCGGAGAGGGCGCCGATGGCGGCGGAGAGGGAGGAGAAGAGATTGGCTCCGGAGGAGCCGACCATGCGCGTGGTCGAGGTGCTGCAGTTCTGCTCGTGGTCGGCGTGCATGAGCAGGATGAGGTTGAGGGCCCGCGTGACCTCTGGGATGGCGGCGTAGTCCTGATAAGGCTCCGAGAACATCAGGTGCAGGAAATTATCGCAGAACGGCACGTCCTTGGGATGGAGGAAGGGCAGCCCGTGTTTGTGCCGGTAAACCAGGGCGCCAAGGGTGCGAATCTTCGAGATGGCAATGGCGGCCGCGAGGTCGAACTGCTGGAGGTCGCGCTCGAAATTGTTAGTAGCAAGCTGCGGGTAGAAAGCCGCAAGCGAACCGACGAGAGACGAGAGCATCACCATTGCCGGCGCCTCTTTCGGGAATCCCTCGAAGAGCTTCTGCATCTGCGTTTCGATATGCGCATGCTGGCGCAGGAGCTGGCCGAAGTTTTTCCGCTGCTCAGGCGTGGGTAGCTCGCCATGGATGATGAGGTAGGCGGTCTCGACGAACTCCGAGTGCTCGGCGAGCTGCTCGATGGGATAGCCGCGGTGGCGGAGGATGCCATTGTCGCCGTCGAGGTAGGTGATGGTGCTCTCGCAGGAGCCAGTGTTGCCGTAGCCCTGATCGTAGAAAATGTAACCGGTGTCCTGACGGAGCTTGCGGGCGTCGACGGCCTTTTCGCCTTCGGAGCCGGTCATGACCGGCAAAGTCACTTCCATTTCGTCAATCTTCAGGAGGGCGTTCTTGGGCATGGCGGGTGGAGGAAAACTGCCTTAATCCGCCCCGAATGCAAAACAAAGCGGGCCCGAAAGTGGCCGGGCCGAAGGAAATTAGCCCGGCGTCCGGTGCGATGAAGAAAAAGATAAAGCGCCGGTAAACGCTGCCGGCCGGGCCGGCGGCCGGGGTCGATTTACTGGGGAATAAACGAGGGGACGGCGAAGGCCGAAGGCGGGAACTGCTCGTTGAGCGTGATCGCCTCGATGCTGAGAGTGGAGGCGACGCCGTTGGGAGTGGTATTCGTGAGTTTCTTGCTGAAGCGGATGCCGTTGACGATGATCTCACCTTCCTCGCGTGTGATAAGGCCGGACTCGGTCTGCATCATCACCAGCCGGCCCGTGGCCTTGTCGAAGTAGCGGTAAAAAATGATGGCCGGGGAATAAATGAAGGCAATTTTCACGCAATCCACTCCGTCCGTTTTGGCCTCGCCGAGGTATTCCGTGCGGCCGCCACGTTTTTCAATGGTGCGGTAAAAACCGAGCGTCTCCGCGTTGTTGGCGCGCATGCGCTTGATCGGCTCCTTCTCCAACAGAGTGAGCTGCCAGTTGGTGGGATTGGCCCGGTCGGGCAGGCGGCTCACCCAGCCGTCGTAACCATCAAGGGCGGTGGTCTGAACCGTCTTGCCGTCCGTGAGGGTGTAGTAGTGCTGGTCGGCTTTTTGGAAGACAAACTCCGCCCGAATCTGCTCCTTGCGCTCATTCTCGATGACGCCGGTGATGCGCATGCTGCGCACGGAGTTCAGCGCCGCTTCCGGACCGAGATAGGCGCGGGCCTTGGTGATCCAAGCATCTGACTGGGCATCGGCCAAGAGAGTAGTGGTGGCAAGACAGGCCGGGACAAGCCAAGCAACGGGAAGTCGGACTTTCATAGGGTTCAAGTTGACAGGGATGATTGGCGACAGTGCCATCAATCGCAACGGGAAACTCACTCCCATTCGATGGTCGCCGGCGGCTTGGAGCTGACGTCGTAAACCACCCGACTGACGCCCCGGACCTCATTGGTGATGCGGCTCGAAATCCGCTGGAGCAGGTCGGGCGGCAGGCGCGTCCAGTCGGCCGTCATGGCGTCAATGCTCTCGACCACGCGGATGCCGATGACCCAAGCGTAATTCCGCTCGTCCCCCACGACTCCGACCGATTTGACCGGCAGAAAGACACAGAAAGACTGCCAGACCTTCCAATACCAGCCGCTGGCCATCATCTCTTCCTGGAGGATAGTGTCGGCTCCGCGGAGGATCTCGAGCCGGTCACGCGAGATTTCGCCCAGCACGCGGACGCCGAGGCCCGGGCCGGGGAACGGCTGGCGCCAGACCACCTCGCGCGGCAGGCCGAGCTTGGCGCCAACGAGGCGCACCTCATCCTTGAACAGCTCGCGAAGCGGCTCGAGGAGCTTGAGCTTCATGCGCGCGGGCAGGCCGCCGACATTGTGGTGCGTCTTGATGAGCGCGGCGGGATTGTCGCCGATGGCGACGGATTCGATGACGTCGGGATAGAGCGTCCCCTGCCCCAGAAATTCGGCATGCCCGATGTGTTTCAGCGAATCCTCGAAAACCTTGATGAAGGTCTGCCCGATGATCCTGCGCTTCGCCTCGGGCTCGCTAACACCCCGGAGGCGACGGAGGAAAAGCGCGGAGGCGTCGACCACGCGCACGTCGATGCGGAAATGTTTTTTGTAGAGCGTCTCGACCTGCTCGCGCTCGCCTTGCCGGAGGAGACCGTTGTCGACAAAGACACAGGTGAGCTGCTTGCCGATGGCACGGTGGATGAGAGCCGCGGCCACGGAGGAGTCCACGCCGCCGGAAAGACCGAGGATGACGCGACTCTTCCCCACCCGGATGCGGATGGCGGCGATGGCACGGTCGATGAAGCTGCGCATCGTCCAGTTGCGCCGGGCGCCGCAGACGCCGAAGATGAAGTTCCGGTAGATGTCGATGCCGCGCTCAGTATGGAAGACCTCCGGATGGAATTGGATGCCGTAGAAGTTGCGTTTCTGGTCCTCGATAGCGGCGTATTCGGAGTTCTCGGTCACGCCGATGGGCTTGAACCCCGGCGGCAGCCGGATGAGGCGGTCGCCGTGCGAATTCCAGACCCGGAGTTTTTTCGGCAGGCCGGCGAAGAGCCGGCCGGGATGCATCACGCGCAGGTTGCCGTGGCCGAACTCGCGGTGCGTGCTCTTGCTGACCCTGCCGCCGAGCTGGAAACCAAACAGCTGGATGCCGTAACAGATGCCCAGCACGGGCACACCGAGTTCATAAATCCCGGGATCCGGGATGGGCGCGCGGCGCGAGAAGACGCTGTTCGGGCCGCCCGAGAGGACGATGCCGATGACGCCCTCCGCGCGCAGCGTCTCGGCCGGAGTCGAGTAATGGTAGATCTTGGAGTAAACTTGGCACTCGCGGATCCGGCGCGCGATGACCTGTGTGTATTGGGATCCGAAATCGAGGACAGCGATGGTCTGTGCCATGCGAAGTTATGGGGGAAAGGCGCCGGTGAATCAATCCCAATCACGGCGGCCCATTCCTGTGCAGGTCGCGAGCCAGGCAAGCGGGTGCGTGCCATTTCTCAGCGTCATGCCGTGGAAGGCGCGACCTCAAATCACAGAAGGCGATCAGAACTTCAGGCGGGTGTTCACGTGCCCGCACTTGGGACAGGGGGCGGTGGCAGTGCCCATCTTTTCGGTGTAGAGATGGTCACAGCGGATGCAGTGGAAGGATATTCTCTTCCGCTCGGCGTCGTAGAGGATGCGGTCGCGACGGTCGTAGTAGAACCACAGAAAGCCGAAGCCTCCCAGCACCAGCAGGCCGCAGAGGACGACCAAGAAACTAAAATCCGGGAGCATCACGGTGGAGGGAGATTCACGCAAAGCCGCAGAGACGCCAAGGAAAGAAAAACGTGCCGGCTGCAAGGCTGGCGCGTGGAAGTATTGCGAGATGACGGCGGGCCCAGCGGTCCCGCCCTACCCGGCTGATCAAGCCTTGGGCTCGTCGGGCTTGGGAGTCTCGGCCGGAGCGGCGGCTTCAATCGCTGCGGTGGCAGGCTTGGCTTTCTTGGAGCCGGACTTCTTGGCCTTCTTGCCGCGGGACTTGGAGTAACCGGTGTCCTCGGCGCCGACGAACTCGATCAGCGCCATCTCGGCGGCGTCGCCGAGGCGCTGCGGACCGAGCTTGTAGATACGGGTGTAGCCGCCGGGGCGTTTCGCAAATTGCGCCGCCTTCTCGTTGAAGAGGAGGGTGACGGCGGATTCGTCGCGAATATCCTTGAGGGCCATGCGGCGGAGATGGATGGCGTCCTTCTTCTCGGAGGCGACCGCGGCCTTCTTGGCCTTGGTGATGACCCTCTCGATGAAGGGACGGAGGGCCCGGGCCTTCGTCAGCGTGGTCTCAATGCGACCATGCTTGATGAGGGAGGCGCCCATGTTGGAGAGCATCGCCTTGCGGTGCTCGCGGGTGACGCCGAGGGAGGCGCGGTGTTTATTGTGACGCATTGGATTTGGTAGGGATCAGCCCCCGATCGGCAATCCGGTCGCAGCGTTGGGCGGCAGCGGACGGCGCGAGGACTGAAAAGATTTCTTAGGCTTCCTTCTTGGTGTCGAGGAGGCGCTCGTCGAACTTCATGCCGAGTGACAGGCCGAGGGCCTCGAGCTTCTCCTTGATTTCGTTGAGGGACTTCTTGCCGAAGTTGCGGTATTTGAGCATCTCCTGCTCGGTCTTCATCGCCAGCTCGCCGACGGTGGTGATGTTGGCGTTGTTGAGGCAATTGGCGGCGCGGACGGAGAGCTCGATCTCGTTGACGGACATGTTGAGGAGCTTGCGGAGCTTGTTCTGCTCCTCGGAGACCTCGGCGGCGACGCTCTCGAACTCGTAGGCCTCGGGTGAGACGCGGTCGAAGACGTCGAGGTGGTGCTTGAGGATCGAGGCGGACTGCTTGAGGGCGTCGTCGGGCGTGATGCGGCCGTCGGTCCAGACCTCGAGGACCAGCTTGTCGTAGTCGGTGATCTGACCGACGCGGGTGTTCTCTACCGCGTAGCGGACGAGGCGGACGGGGGAGAAGAGCGAGTCGATGGGAACGACGCCGATGGCCTGGTCCTCCTTCTTGTTGCTCTCGCCGGGGCAATAGCCGCGGCCGGTCTTGACCTCGATCTCGGCCTCGAACGTGCGCTTGTGGTCGAGGGTGCAGATGACCTGGTCGGGATTGACGCACTTGACGCCGGCCTCGAGCTGGATGTCGGCGGCGGTGACGGGGCCCTCGCGGTTGACCTTGAGGTGAAGGCGCAGCGGCTCACGCTTCTCGGAGACAAGGAGGATTTTCTTCAGGTTGAGGACGATGTCGGTGACGTCCTCGACAACGCCGTCAATCGACTGGAACTCGTGGTTGACGCCGTCGATCTTGATGGAGGAGATGGCGCAGCCCTCGATGGAGGAGAGCAGGACGCGGCGGAGGGAGTTGCCGACGGTGTGCCCATAGCCGGCCTCGAAGGGCTCGGCGATGAATTTGGCGTAGGTGGCGGTGGCGCCTTCCTCAATCTTGGTGAGTTTGGAGGGCAGTTCGAATTTTCCGAGACGCTTGGGCATGGGATTAAGCTCCTGAGGAGCGAGTTGAAGGTTGAAAGATCCGGAAAGGGTTAGAAGCGCGAGTAGAACTCGACGATGAGCTGCTCGTTGATGGAGGGATCCATCTCGTCGCGCGTGGGCAGGCGGGTGACGCTGCCCTTGAGGGCCTCGTCGTTGCGGGCGAGCCAGCCGGGGATGACGCGCGCGCGGTTTTCCTCGATGGCGCGGGTGGCCATCTGGCGGGAAGAGTTGATGGGCTTGATCTCAATCTCGTCGCCGGCGACGACGTTGTAGCTGGCGATGTCGACCTTGCGGCCGTTGACGCGGCAGTGGCCGTGGTTGACGAGCTGGCGGGCCTGGGCGCGGGACTTGGCGAAGCCGAGGAGGTAGACGACGCTGTCGAGGCGGGTCTCGAGGAGCTGGAGGAAGCGCTCGCCGGTGACGCCGCGCTCCTTCTTGGCGATGGCGAAGACGCGGCGGAACTGGCGCTCGAGCAGGCCGTAGATGAAGCGGAGCTTCTGTTTCTCGCCGAGGCCGAGGGCGTATTCGGACATCTTGCGGCGGGACTTCGGGCCGTGCTGGCCGGGCGGATAGTTGCGGCGCTCGAAAACCTTCGCCGAACCGAGGATGTAGGTGCCGAAGCGACGGCTGATGCGGGTGGTGGGACCTGTATAGCGGGCCATGGTGGAAAAGTGTTGGGGAGTTGGTTAGACGCGGCGGCGTTTGCGCGGGCGGCAGCCGTTGTGCGGCACCGGGGTGACATCGATGATGGAGGAAATCTCGAGGCCGATGGCCTGGAGACCGCGGATGGCGGAGTCGCGGCCGAGGCCCGGGCCGCTGACGCGGATCTGGATTTCCTTCAGGCCGTGGGCCATGGCGTTGCGGGCGGCGTCCTGCGCGACGACCTGGGCGGCGTAGGCGGTGGACTTGCGCGAGCCGCGGAAGTTGCACTTGCCGGCGCTGGACCAAGCGATGACGTTGCCCTTGGCGTCGGTGATGGAGACGATGGTGTTGTTGAAGGTGGCCGCGATGTTGGCGACGCCGGAGACGATGTTCTTCGAGCCCTTCGCCTTGCGAACCTTGACGGTGGCAAGCTCCTCCTTGAGGAGGTCCTCAGCGGTCGCGGCCTTCGGCACGCCGCCGACAAGCTCAACGGGTTTGGTGTCGGCCGGAGCGGCGCCTTCGGCGGTGGGCTTGTCGGCCTTGGCAGATTTCCTGGCGGGTTTATCGGCGGGAGTGCCGGCCTGGGCCGAAACTTCGGTGGCCGGCATGGCGGCGTCCTTCTTCGGGGCTTTTTCCTTCTTGGGAGCGGATTTTTCTTCGGACATGGTGGGGAGTATCAGGCGGAGGCGGCTTCTTTGACTTTGGTGACGCCGACAGTTTTGCGCGGGCCCTTGCGGGTGCGGGCGTTGGTGGAGGTGCGCTGGCCACGCACCGGGAGGCCGCGGCGGTGGCGGATGCCGCGGTAGCAGTTGATGGCCTGGAGGCGCTTCAGGTTGCCGGCGATGTCGCGGCGGAGATCGCCCTCCACGACCCACTTGTTGTCGGTGATGACATGGAGGATCTTGTTGAGCTGCTCCTCAGTGAGGTCCGAGGCGCGCAGCTTGGGATCGATGCCAGCGGCGGCCACGATCTGGTCGGCGCGGGCGGGGCCGACACCGTAGATGTAGCGGAGCGAGTAGCTGACTTTCTTTTTGGCGGGGAGTTCGACGCCGAGGAGACGAGGCATGGGTGTTTTAGTTGAGAGTTGAGAGTTGAGAGAGAGGTGAAATTCAGGAGGCCCGCGGGATGGTGAGGATCTCGGGGCCGCGATCGGTCGTGAGCACCGTGTGTTCAAAATGGGCGGAGGGTGAACCGTCGGCGGTGACGACCGTCCAGCCGTCGGAGAGAGTGCGAACCTCGGGGCGGCCAAGGTTGACCATGGGCTCGATGGCGAGGGTCATGCCGGGGCGGAGCTTTTCGCCGGTATTACGGCGGCCGAAGTTCGGGATTTGAGGCTCCTCGTGCATTTTCCGGCCGACCCCGTGTCCGACCATTTCGCGGACAATGCTGAAGCCGTGCGCCTCGACGTAGGTCTGGATGGCGTGGGAGATATCGCCGATGTGGTTGCCAACCACCGCCTGCGCGATGCCGCGGCGGAGGGCCTCCTCGGTGACCAGCAACAACTCGGTGGTGCGCGGTGCGATCGGGCCGACGGGAACGGTGACGGCGTTGTCGCCGATGTAGCCGTTATACTCGACCGTGACATCGAGCGAGACGATGTTGCCGTCGCGCAGGACGCGCTTGAGGGAGCCGATGCCATGCACCACCTCCTCGTTGACGGAGAGGCAGGTGTAGGCGGGATACGGACGGCCCGAGCCATGCGTGTAACCGTGGGGCGCGCTGCGCGCGCCGAACGAGGAGATAAGGTCGCGTCCGATTTGATCCAAGTCGTAGGTCGTGATACCAGGCCGGACGTGCGCCTTCAGCTTGGCCAGAACGGTGGCGGCAATGGCGCAGGCGTCGCGCATGTGGCGGATGCCTTCCGCGTTTTTAATCGGGATAGGCATCAGGCAGCAGCGCGCGGGGCTCCAAACAGGAGCCCCTGGGTGCGGTAGTGGGTGACGACGGAATCCGCGGAGCGCGGATCGGCGGCGAGGCAGGCGGTGAGGGTTTCACCGCGGGTCTCGAGCCATTCGTCGAACACCAAGGCTTGGAGCAACGTAGCCGGGAAACCTTCGAGAAGGAAACCCGCATCGGGTTTGCGCGCCCAGAACCACTTGCGCAGGAGCGCGAGCGTTATCCGGTCCGGCGCGGCGAGGCCGCGCGAGACCACCGCGACGGCCTGCTGGCCGGGCGATGTGCGACGCGAAATCTCCTGTTGCACGAGGGAGACAGGAGAGACGTGCTCAATTGAGAAAGAACGGGCCTGGGCGACGGCGGCCGCGCAATGCGAACCAGCGGGACCCAAGAGAATGATTTTCGCCTTCGGGGTGCCGAAAGCGGAAAAGGCGCTGGAGTGTTCAGCCCTCTTCACTGAAGTAAAGTGTTAAAGAGCAAAGTGGCGGACAAGCCACGCAATGATACCGATCAGGAAAATGGTGCCAAGTGTAAGCCACAGGACGCCAACGGTTTTCATATCGGCTGCTTCGCCCATCGCCACGGCGGCGGAGGTGCTTCGGCCGCGGATGCGGCCCTTCTTGAGGAAGCCGTCGTAATGGCGCTGGAGCAGGAAGGTTTCGATCTGGCGCATGGTGTCGAGGATGACGCCGACGGTGATGAGCATGCCGGTGCCGCCGAAGAAATAGGCGATGCGTGGTGGAACCTGCAACTGGAACAGCAGCACATCGGGGATGACTGCGATGACCGTCAGGAAGATCGCGCCCGCAAGCGTGAGACGGGTCATGATGAAATCGAGGAACTGCGCGGTCGGCTCGCCGGGACGGACGCCGGGGACATAGCCGCCGTATTTCTTGAGATCGTCGGCGATCTGGATCGGCTTGAACATGACCGACACCCAGAAATAGCTGAAGAAAAGGATGAGCGTCGTCATGCCGACGTAGTAGGTCCAGTGGCCGCGCAGGAGGTTGTTGGCGAACTCGACGAGGAACTTCAGGTTGAACGCGGCGCCGAGCTGCGACATGATCTGCTGCGGAAAGAGCAGGATGGCGCTGGCGAAGATGACGGGCATGACACCGGAATAGTTGACTTTGAGCGGGAGGAACGAGCTCTGGCCGCCGTAGACTTTCTGGCCGACGACGCGCTTGGCATATTGCACGGGAATCTTTCGCTGGCCCTGCGTGACGGCGATGATGCCCATGATCACGACGACGAAGAGCGCGCACATGATGATAGCCTGCGGCGGACCGAGCTTGGCGACACCAACGGGCGCAAAGAAGAGCTGGTAGGTGGCGACAGCAGCACCGGGGATGTCGGCGAGAATGCCGATGGTGATCAGCAGCGAGACACCGTTGCCGATGCCGCGCTGGGTGATCTGCTCGCCGAGCCACATCAGCAGCAGCGTGCCGGCGGTCATGAAGACCGTGGACTGGATGAGGAACCAGAATTTGCCGACGATGACGATCTGGCCGTAGTGGTTGATGTCGAAGCCGGCAAAGAGCCGCGCGGGATTCTCGAGCGCAAGGATCAGCAACACACCCTGCACGAGGCAGATGATCACCGTGAGGTAGCGGGTGTATTGCGTGAGTTTCTGGCGACCGACGTCACCCTCCTGTTGGAGGCGGGAGAGCGCGGGCACGACGGCGGTCATCAACTGGAAGATGATAGACGCGCTGATGTAGGGCATGATGCCGAGCGCGCAGACGGCGCCCTTCACCAGCGCGCCGCCGGTGAACATGTTGTAGAGCCCCACCAGCGCGCTGGCACCGCCGGAAGTCTGATCGGCGAAGAACTGCTGCAGCGGATGCGGATCGAGGCCGGGCAAAGGGAAGTGCGCGCCGACGCGGGCGACGAAGAGCAGGCCGAGTGTGTAGAGGATCCGCGAGCGGAGCTCGGGGATCTTCATGGAGTTGGTGAAGGCGGAAAACACGGTTGGAAGTGGGGACAGGATCAGCCGACGATGGCCTGGCCGCCGGCCTGCTCGATCTTGACCTTGGCGGAGGCGGTGAACCGGGCGGCGGTGACCTTGAGCGCACGGGTGAGCTCGCCGTCCCCGAGGATCTTGAGGAGCGCGCCATCGGCGCGGATCAGGCCGCACTTCACCAGCGCAGCGATATCGACATCGGTGACGGAAGCGTCGAGCCGGGCAAGATCACCGACGTTGACGATGGCGTAGCTGGTGCGGAACTCGTAGTTGTTGAAGCCGCGATGCGGGAGCTTGCGGTAGAGCGGCATCTGGCCGCCCTCAAAGCCGGGGCGGATGGAGCTGCCGGAACGGGCGCTCTGGCCCTTGCCGCCGCGGCCGGAGGTCTTGCCGTGGCCGCCGCCTTCGCCGCAGCCGACGCGCTTCTTGCGGTGCACGGCACCGGGGACATTGGTGAGATTATGGAGACGCATGTTGGTTTTTCCTATGTTGTCGCCGCGCGCCGCGGAGCGACGCACGACTCGGATTCTGGTGATTAGCTGCGGGCGGCCTTGATCTGCTCCTCGAGGCGGAGCTGGCGGAGGCCGTCGAGGGTGGCGTGGACTACGGCAATGTGGTTCTTGGAACCCATCGACTTGGAGAGGACGTTATGGACGCCGGCAGCCTCGAGGACGGCGCGGACGCCGCCGCCAGCGATGATGCCGGTGCCGTTGGAGGCGGGGCGGAGGAAGACCTTGCCGCCGTCGAACTGGCCGAGCACCTCGTGCGGGATGGTGCCCCCCTTGAGCTTGACGGAGACCATGCGCTTCTTGGCGGACTCGGTGGATTTGCGGATGGCGTCGGGGACCTCGTTGGCCTTGCCGTAGCCGATGCCAACAGAGCCCTTGCCGTCGCCGACGACGGCGAGGGCGGAAAAGCTGAAACGCCGGCCGCCCTTCACGACCTTGGCGCAGCGGTTGATGTAGACGACCTTCTCGATCAGGCCGGGTTCGCCGGTATCAGCGGAGGGAGCGGAAGAATAGGATCTGTTGTGGTTAGCCATGGACGTTGGTTAGAATAGGAGTCCGCCGGCGCGGGCGGCCTCGGCGAAGGCCCGGACGCGGCCGTGGTAGGGGCGGCCGTTGCGGTCGAAGACGACAGCGGCGTGGCCGGCGGCCGTGGCCTTGGCGGCGAAGGCGGTGCCGAGCGATTTGGCGCCGGCGAGATTGCCCTTCAGCTTCGTCTTGCGCACCTCGGGATCGAGGGTGGAGAGGAACACGAGGGTGGCGCCGGCCTCGTCGTTGACGGCCTGCGCGTAGATGTGCTTGCCGGAAAACTTGACGCTGAGGCGCGGACGGGCGGCGGTGCCGGTCACCTTTTTGCGGATGCGCCATTTGCGCTTCTGCAGCAGCATGGCTTTGTATTGGGTGCTCATGGGATGATGGGACGGGGCGGTTAGGCGACGGTCTTGCCTTCCTTGCGGCGGACGCGCTCGGCGTGCTCGCCGACGATGCGCACGCCCTTGCCCTTGTAGGGTTCAGGCGGGTAATAGGCGCGGACCTCGGCGGTGACCTGCCCGACGAGCTGCTTGTCGGCACCCTCGATCTTGAGCTTGGTGCCGTCGGTAACGGTGACCTTGATGCCCTCCGGGATGTCGTGGAGGATCGGATGCGAGTAACCGAGGGAGAGGTCGAGCTGCTTGCCCTTGAGGATGGCCTTGAAACCGACGCCTTGGATTTCGAGCTCCTTGAGGTAGCCGGTGGTGACGCCCTTGACCATGCCGGCGATGACCGAACGGGCCGTGCCATACATGGCGCGGGAAAAGCGGGTCTCCTCGGTGGGGGAAACGACGATGGTGTTGTCCTTGCGCTCGATCTTGACGACGGGGGCGAAGGATTTCTGGACTTTGCCCTTGGGGCCCTCGACGAGGACGGTGTGGCCCTGGATGTCGACCTTGACCTTGTCGGGGATCTGAACGGGTTGTTTGCCGATTCTGCTCATGGTGGGTGGTTCCTTACCAGACGGTGCAGACGAGTTCGCCGCCGAGCTTGTGGCGACGGGCGTCCTGGTCCTTCATGAGACCCTTGGATGTGGAGACGATGGCGATACCGAGACCGTTGAGGACACGGGGCAGGTCGGCGTAGCCGTAATACATGCGGCGACCGGGGGTCGACGCGCGCTTGAGCCCGGTGATGACGGGGGCGTTGTCGACGTATTTCATTTTCACGACAATGGTCTTGTGGCCGCGCTCGTCGGCGCCGGTGGCGACGTCGCGCACAAAGCCCTCGGCCTTGAGGATGGCGGCGAGGCTTTCCTTGAGCGTGGAGTGCGGCGAGGCGCATTCGGCGAGGCCGGCCTTCGACGCGTTGCGGAGGCGGGTCAGGAAATCACTGATTGGATCGGTCATGGATGGATGGAGGTGGGAGAGCCCGTCGGATCATATCCGACTTCCGGCGGGAGAGTGGTTTACCAGGAGGATTTGGTGACGCCCGGGATCTTGCCGGAGAGGGCGAGTTCGCGGAGGGTGATGCGGGAGATGCCGAAGCGGCGGTTGAAGCCGCGGGGGCGGCCGCTGAGCGAGCAGCGGTTGCGGATGCGGATCTTGGAAGAATTGCGCGGGAGCTTCGCGAGCTTCTTCTGCGCGGCGAAGAACTCCTCGTCGGTGGCGGCGGGGTTGGCGAGGACGGCCTTGAGTTCGGCGCGCTTGACGGCGAACTTGGCGGTGAGGCGCTGGCGCTTCTTGTTGCGTTCGATGGCGGAGGTCTTGGGCATGGGGAAAGGAGCGGAAGTTAGGCGGCGGTGGGCTTGGCGGCGGCCGGCTCGATGCGGCGGAAGGGCATGCCGAGGAGGCGGAGGAGCTCGCGGGCCTCGTCGTCGGTCTCGGAGGTGGTGACGAGGGTGATGTCGAGGCCGATATGGCGCTTGGTGCCCTCGAGTGAGATCTCGGGGAAGATGGTGTGGTCGGTGATGCCGATGGTATAGTTGCCCTGGCCGTCGAGCTTGTTGGCGACGCCGCGGAAGTCGCGGATGGCGGGCAGCGCCACGGCGAGGAGGCGCATAAGGAAGTGCCACATGCGTTCGCTGCGCAGCGTGACGTGGCAGCCGACGACCTGGCCCTGCCGGAGCTTGAAGTTGGCGATGGCCTTCTTCGACTTGTTGAGCACGGACTTCTGGCCGGCGATGGCGTTGAGGTCGCGCTGCGTGTCGGCGATGATGTTCTTGTCGGCCTCGGCGGAGATGCCGGTGTTGAGCACGATCTTGACGAGGCGGGGGCACTGGTGCCGGTTCTTGTAGCCGCGAGCGGCCATCAGGGCGGGCACGACCGACTCGTTGTAGTGCTGCTGGAGAGGGGGGAGTTTCTTGCTCATGGGTGGATTCCCTGGGTGGCTCAGCTCTGCGTCGCCGCGGCCACAGGTTTCTTGGCGCGCCCGGACTGCTCGTAACGTGAGAGGAGCATCAGGTTGGAGACGTGCACCGAGCCTTCGCGCTCGGCGATCTTGCCCTGGGGATTTTCCTGGGACTTCTTGAGATGTTTCTTGATCATGGCGACGCCCTCGACGATCGCGCGGTTCTTGGCGGGGAGGATCTGAATGACCTTGCCCTGCTTGCCCTTGTGGGCGCCGGCGATGACGACGACGGTGTCGTTGCGCTTGATGTGGAATTTTTGCATGGTCAGAGGACCTCCGGGGCGAGCGAGATGATCTTCATGAAGTTCTTGGCGCGGAGCTCGCGGGCGACGGGGCCGAAGATGCGGGTGCCCTTCGGGTTGCCGTCGTCGCCAATGATGACGATGGCGTTGCTGTCGAAGCGGAGATAGCTGCCGTCGGAGCGGCGGAGCGGAGCCCGGGTGCGGACGACGACAGCCTTCACGACCTCGCCCTTCTTCACGGTGGCGTCGGTGGTGCTCTCCTTGATGTTGACGGTGATGATGTCGCCGACGTGGGCGTAGCGCGTGGTCTGGCCCATGCGGCTGATCATCGACGCGCGGCGGGCGCCGGTGTTATCGGCGATTTCGAGAATGGAACGCATCTGGATCATGGTGGTGTCTCCTTGTGCGGGTTAGGCTTGGGCGGGCGTGGCGGACTCGGTGCGGGTGATCTTGGTGGGCACAGCCTGGGCGACGTCCTGCTCGGAGACGGCGGCACCGATGGATAGGACGGCGGACTCGATGACGCGCGTGATGCGCCAGCGCTTGAGGCGGCTGACGGGGCGGGTCTCCATGACCTCGACCTTGTCGCCGGCCTTGGTCTCGTTCTTCTCGTCGTGGACGTGAAGGACGGTCTTGCGGTTGATGACCTTGTGGTAGCGCGGGTGCGGCGTCTTGTAGGGGACAGTGACCTTGACGGACTTGTCGCCCATGCGGGAGCTGACGAAGCCGATCTGGGTCTTGCGCTGGCTGTGGCGGGTGGAAGTGGGCATGAGGAAAAGTGGTTGGAACCGGCAGTTCAGGCGGCGGCGGGCCGGGAATTTTTCTGGGTGCGGATGGTCTCGAGCCGGGCGATGTCCTTGCGGAGTTCGCGGATGGTGTGCGGCTTCTCGACCTGACCGGTGTGCTTGCGAAGGCGGAGCTGGAGGAGCTGTTCGCGGGTTTCGCGGAGCTTGGTGGTGATCTCGGCGGGGGCGAGTTCGCGGATTTCCTTGGAAGTCATGGCGGTGTTTCTCCTGGGGGTCAGCCGGCGGCGCCTTCGCGCATGATGAAGCGGCAGCGGAAAGGCAGCTTGGCGTCGGCGAGGCGGAAAGCCTCCTTGGCGATGGCGGCAGACACGCCGGCGAGTTCGAAGAGGATGGCGCCGGGCTTGATGACGGCGACGTAGAACTCAACGGGGCCCTTGCCCTGGCCCATGCGGACCTCGGCGGGTTTCTTGGTGACGGGTTTGTGGGGGAAGATGCGAATCCAGAGCTTGCCCTTGCGCTTGAGGTGGCGGGCGATGGTGACGCGCGCGGCCTCGATCTGCTGGCCGGTCATGGGGCCGCGGGTGAGCGACTGGAGGCCGAATTCACCGAAAGCGAGCGTGTTGCCGCGCTTGGCATTGCCAGCGCGGGAGCCTTTCATCGACTTGCGGTATTTGGTGCGGGCGGGAGAGGAGATGGACATGGAAGGGAGCGGTTAGATGGCTCGGAAAAACGGTGGGGTCAGATGGGTTCGTCCTTTTTGCAGATCCAGCATTTGACGCCAATCTTGCCCCAGACGGTCTGGGCCTCGGCGAAGCCGTAATCGATGTTCTCGCGGAGGGTCTGGAGGGGGACGCGGCCTTGGCGCTGCCATTCGCGGCGGGCGATGTCGGCGCCGCCGAGGCGGCCCGAGCACTGGATCTTGATGCCCTCGACGCCGAGGGACATGGCGATCTGGATGGATTTCTTGATGGCGCGGCGGAAGGCGACGCGGCGCTCGAGCTGCTGGGCGATATTCTCGGCCACGAGCTGGGCCTCGATCTCGGGCTTCTTGACCTCTTGGATGTCGAGGAGGATCTCCTTGCCGGTGAGCTCGGCGAGCTGGGTCTTCATGTTCTCGACCTCCTGGCCCTTCTTGCCGATGACGATGCCGGGGCGGGCGGTGAAAATCTTGACGCGGACGCGGTTGCCGGCGCGCTCGATGAAGATGCGCGGGACGGAGGCCTGCTTGAGTTTCTCCATCAGGGTGGAGCGGATGACCTGGTCCTCGTGGAGGAGTTTGGCGAAATCCTTTTTGCGGGCGAACCAGCGCGACTGCCAGTTGCGGCGGACGGCGAGGCGGAAACCGATCGGGTTGGTTTTTTGTCCCATAACAGAGTGTGGTTAGGCTTGGCGGTCCGAGAGGATGATGCGCAGGTGTGACATGCGCTTGACGCGGGGTTTGGCCTGGCCCTTGGCGCCGGCCTTGAAGCGCTTGAGCACGGGGCCGTTCTCGATGAGGGCGCGGTGGACGAAGAGCTGGGCGGCGACGAGGTTGTTGTTGTTCTCGGCGTTGGCCACGGCGCTCTTGAGCGTCTTGGCGAGGAGACGGGCGGACTTGCGCGGGATGAGGGCGATGTAGTCGAGCGCTTCGGGCACGGAGCGGCCCTGGATGAGGCGCGCGACTTCGCGGACCTTCTTGGGCGACATGCGCGCGTTGCGGGTGAGAGCTTGGATTTCCATTAGAGTGTTCCGGTGGAGAGCGCGGGGCTCAGATTTCCTTGCGGGTCATGCCGCCGTGGGCCTTGAAGATGCGCGTGGGGGCGAACTCGCCGAGCTTGTGCCCGACCATATTCTCGGTGACGTAGACGGGGAGGAAGGCCTTGCCGTTGTGGACCTCGAAGGTGAGGCCAACGAAATCGGGCGTGATGGTGGAGCGGCGGGACCAGGTCTTGATCGGCTTGCGGGTGCCGCCGATGACCTTGGCCGCCTGCTGCACTTTCTCGAGCAGGTGGTAATCGACGAAGAAACCTTTTTTGATGGAACGTGCCATGGGGGAAAATTCTCCGGGGGATTACTTCTTGCCGCGCGGCGGACGGCCGCTGTGCCGGACAAGGATGAGGGAGTTGGAGGGCTTGGAGCGGCGGCGCGTCGGGAAACCCTTCGCGAGCTGGCCCCACGGGGAGACGAGGTGCTGGCGGCCGCCGCCGCCCTTGGACTTGCCCTGGCCGCCGCCATTGGGGTGGTCGACGGGGTTCATGGCCACGCCGCGCACGCGCGGCCGGCGGCCGAGCCAGCGGTTGCGGCCGGCCTTGCCGAGCTTGCGGCTGTTGTGCTCGGCGTTGGAAACCTCGCCAATGGTGGCGCGGCACTTGGCGTTGACGAGGCGGGTCTCGCCCGAGCCGAGCTTGAGCTGCGCGGCGCCGTTCTCGATTGCAATGAGTTCGACCGACGTGCCGGCGGAGCGAGCCAGCTGCGCGCCGTGACCGGGGAGCAGCTCGACGCAGTGCACGCGGGTCGAGGGCGGAATGACGGCGAGCGGGAACGAGTTGCCGGGGCGGAAATCGTTGGTGTCGGTCTTCAGCGCGCTGTAGATGGAATCGCCGATCTTGAGGCCCTGGGGCGCGATGATGTAGGTCTTCGTGCCGTCGGTGTAGGCGAGGAGCGCGAGGAGCGCGCTGCGGTTGGGATCGTATTCGATCGCCTGGACGCGGGCGGAGATGTCGAGCTTGGCGCGCTTAAAGTCGATGCGGCGGTAGAGCTGCTTGTGTCCGCCGCCACGACGGCGCGAGGTGAGCCGGCCGTAGACGTTGCGGCCGCCGGTCTTGTGCTTGTGCTCGACAAGGGAGCGTTCGGGGCGTTTGTCGGTGATTTCCTCAGGGCGGTTCAGGGTGGTGAACCGGAGGGAGGGAGTGAGAGGACGGAAGGTTTTGAGGGCCATGGCGGTGTTCTCCGGCTTAGAGCAGCTCGATCTTGTCGCCCTGCTTAAGGGTGACGATGGCGCGCTTGCTGTCGGAACCGTGGATGGGCTGGCCGCGGCGCGAGCGCTTGGGCTTGCCCTTCACGTTGATGATGTTCACGCGGGTGACGGTGACTTTGAAGGTCTGCTCGACGGCCGCGCGCACGGTGTGCTTGGTCGCGGTGGGATAGACCTCGAAGGTGTATTGGCCGTAGTTGGCGGAGAGCTTGTTCGACTTCTCCGTCAGGCGCAGGTGCTTGATGATGGTGTCGGCTTGGATCATGACTGACCTCCGGTGGCGCGGGCGATGACCTTCTCGAGGGCCTTGGCGGACATGACGATCTTGGTGAACGTGCAAAGATCGAGGGTGTTGAGCTTGGTGGCTTCTTGCAGCGTGACGCGGTCGAGATTGCGCGCGGCGCGGGCGGCCTCGGGGCTGAAGTTGTCGTCGACCACGAGCACGTGGCCGATGGGGGCGACGCGATCGATGACCTGGCCCATGACCTTGGTCTTGGGCTGCGCCGGGGCGACAGCTTCGATGACGGCGATATCGCCAGCAACGGCGCGGTCGAACAGGGCGCGGGAGAAAGCGAGGGTCTTCACCTTGCCGTTGATCTTCTTGGAATAGTCGCGGGGCTTGGGGCCGAACACAACGCCGCCGCCGACCCAGATGGGCGAGCGGATGGAGCCGGCGCGGGCGCGGCCGGTGCCCTTCTGGTTCCAGGGCTTCTTGCCGCCGCCGCGGACTTCGCCGCGGGTCTTGGTCGAGTGCGTGCCGAGGCGGGCGTTGGCGCGGTGGGCGACGACGACCTCCTTGACGGCCTGGAGGCCGCGGTTGCCCTCGAAAGTGGGGACGTTGAAGTCGGCCTCGTGGCTCTTCATGGCGTCGGGACTGAAAACGGTGAGCTTCATGATGGGCATCTCCTTCAGGCTTTCCGGGCCTTCTTGGCTGCGCGGACGATGACATCGTCGCCGTTGGCACCGGGGATCGCGCCCTTGATGAGGAGAAGGTTCTTGTCCGCGATAATCTTCACGACGCGGAGATTCTGGACGGTGCGGTAATCGCTGCCCATGTGGCCGGGCATACGCTGGTTTTTCCAGACGCGACCAGGCGTCTGGCGCATGCCGACGGAACCGATGCGGCGATGGAACATCGAGCCGTGCGCGGCGGGGCCGCCGGCGACGCGGAAGCGTTTCACGACGCCCTGGAAGCTCTTGCCCTTGGAGACGCCGAGCACATCGACAATCTGGCCCTCGGTGAAGGCGGCGACGGTGACGATATCGCCGGGCTTGACGGTGGCGGCGGAGGGGAGGCGGACCTCGTTGATGACGCGCGGAGTGACGGCGAGCCCGGCTTTCTTGGCGTGCTGGGCCTCGGCCTTGGTGGCGTTCTGGGGCTTGCGGCCGCCGAAGCCGAGTTGCACGGCGTGGTAACCGTCGGTCTCGACGGTCTTGATCTGGACGACCGGGCAGGGGCCGGCTTCCACAACGGTGACGGGGATCAGGACGTTTTGCGCGTCGTAGATCTGGGTCATGCCGATTTTTTTGCCTAAGAGTGTTGCGATCATGGGCTAAGTGGTAGGTGGAATTAGGTTCCGTTTGTTTAGACCTACTTTAGCAAGGCCGGGCGGGGGCCACGGCGGGCTGCTAAGCTGGTGGATGGTTAAAGTTAGACGTTGATGGTAATATCAACTCCGGAGGGGAGATTGAGTTTTTTGAGCTCGTCGACGGTCTGCGCGGTGGGCTCGAGGATGTCGATGAGGCGCTTGTGCGTGCGGGTCTCGAACTGCTCCATAGATTTCTTGTCGACGTGCGGGGAGCGGTTGACGGACATCTTCTCGATGCGGGTCGGGAGCGGGATGGGACCCGAGACGCGGGCGCCGGAGCGCTTGGCGGTCTCGACGATTTCCGCGGCTGACTGATCGATGACGCGATAGTCGTAGCCCTGGAGTTTGATGCGAATGCGTTGGCCTTTCATGGCGGTGATAAAGAACGGAGGTTAGGTGCGGGCGGGGGCCTTGGAAGAGGTCTCGACGATCTTGGCGAGGAGCGAGTTCGGCACCTGCTCGAAGTGCGAGGGCGTGATGGAGGCACTGGCGCGGCCCTTGGAGAGCGAACGGATGTCGGTAACGTAGCCGAAGAGCATCTCGAGCGGAACATGCGCCGTGATAATGCAGGCGCCAGCCTTGTTCTCGAGGCCTTGAATCTGGCCGCGGCGGCGGTTGATGTCGCCCAAGAGGTCGCCCTGGTATTCCTCGGGAGTAGTGACCTCGACGCCCATGATGGGTTCAAGCAGCACAGGTTTGGCCTTCTTCATCGCGTCCTTGAACGCGAAGATCCCGGCCATCTTGAAGGCAAGCTCGGAGGAGTCGACCTCGTGGAATGAGCCATCGACGATGCGCACGATGACGTCGACCACGGGGTGGCCGGCGACAACACCGTTGTTGCAGCCCTCCATGATGCCGTCGTTGGTGGGCTTGATGAATTCCTTGGGGATGGAGCCGCCCACGATCTCGTTGACGATCTCGATGCCCTTGCCCTTGGCGTTCGGCTCGAGCGTGATGCATACGTGGCCATACTGGCCCTTGCCGCCGGACTGGCGGATGAACTTGCCCTCGCCGTCAGCGCGGGCGTGCACGGTCTCGCGGTAGGCGATCTGGGGTTTGCCAGCAGTGGCCTCGACCTTGAATTCGCGCTTCATGCGGTCGCGGATGATGTCGAGGTGCAGCTCGCCCATGCCGGCGAGAATCGTCTGGCCGGTGTCCTGGTCGGTTTTGACACGGAGTGTCGGGTCTTCGGCAACGAGGCGCTGGAGAGCGGTGCCCATCTTTTCCTGGTCGGCCTTCGAATTCGGCTCGATCGACATCGAGATGACAGGCTCGGGGAAAGACGGGGGCTCGAGCCGGATATCGAATTCCTCATCGCAGAGCGTATCGCCAGTGATGACGTCCTTGACGCCGACGAGCGCGCAGATGTCGCCGGCGAAGGCCGTATTGATTTCCTCGCGGTCCATCGCACGCATGAGCACGAGGCGGGAGACGCGCTCGCTGCGGCGGGTGCGGGGATTATACATTGACATGCCGCGCTTGACGCAGCCGGTGTAGACGCGAAAGAAAACAATTTTGCCAACAAAGGGGTCGGTCCAGAGCTTGAACGCGAGACCGGCCATCTTGGTCTTGTCGTCGACCACGGCTTCGACTTTGTTGCCGTCGCTGTCCTGGCCCTGCATGGGCGGGACATCGATTGGACTCGGGAGATAGTTGACGACGCAGTCGAGCAGGCGCTGCACACCTTTTTTCTTAAATGCCGAGCCGGGAATTACGCCGTTAAACTGCAGGGAGATGGTAGCCTTCCGGACACCGAGCATCAATTCGTTTACCGTAATGTCCTGGCCGTTGAGATACTTCTCGGCAATGATGTCATCGAAATCGCAAACGGCCTCGATGAGTTTGTCGTGATATTCCTTGGCCTGCGCCTGCATCTCGGCCGGAATTCCGGAAACTTCCGGACTCAGGCCGAGGTCCTTGTCTTCAGTCGGGAAAACGTAAGCGACCATTTGCACGAGATCGATGAGGCCCCGGAAATTTTCCTCCGCGCCGATCGGCAGGAAAAGCGCGTGGGCGTTGGCCTTGAGCTTTGTGCGGATGTCGTCGATGCAATGATGAAAATTCGCCCCAACGCGGTCCATCTTGTTGATGAACGCAATGCGCGGCACCTTGTATTTGTTGGCCTGCCGCCAGACGGTTTCGGACTGGGGTTGCACGCCCGCGACAGCATCAAACACCGCGACCGCACCGTCGAGCACGCGGAGCGAGCGCTCCACCTCGGCGGTGAAGTCCACATGTCCGGGAGTGTCGATAATGTTAATGCGCTGTTTGATACCTTTCCAAGGTCCCCAAGAGGCGTTCCAGGCGCAGGAAATGGCCGCGGCGGTGATGGTGATGCCACGTTCGCGCTCCTGCTCCATCCAGTCGGTGACGGTGGTGCCTTCGTGGACCTCACCCATTTTGTGGACGGCGCCGGAGTAGAAAAGGATGCGCTCGGTGGTGGTGGTCTTGCCGGCGTCGATGTGCGCGGCGATGCCGATGTTGCGCGTCCACTCGAGCGGGAACGGACGCTCCTTGGCGTTGACGGGAGAGATCTTCGCCTTGTCGGTGACGACGGTAATAGAGGGTGCAGCGACGGCGGACATGGGAGGCGGGTCCTTACCAGCGGAGATGGGCGAAGGCGCGGTTGGCCTGCGCCATCTTGTGCATCTCTTCCTTCTTCTTCACGACGCTGCCGGTATTGCCGTAGGCGTCGATGACCTCGGCGGCGAGGGCCTCGCGCATCGGGATGCCCTTGCGGCCATTGGCGGCAGCGACGATCCAACGGAGTGCGAGCGACTCTTGGCGCTCGAAGGAGATCTCCACGGGCACCTGGTAGGTAGCGCCGCCGACGCGGCGGCTCTTCACCTCGAGCTTGGGGCGGGCGTTTTCCATCGCGCCCATAAGCAGGTCGACCGGGTCGCCCTTCTGGAGCTTCTCGCTGACGCGCTCGAAGGCACCGTAGACGATGCGCTCGGCGAGCGTGCGCTTGCCGCTCTTCATGATGACATTAATAAGGTGCGTCACCAGCGGACTCTTGTAGCGGACGTCCGGGATGGTAGTGCGACGGGTAGCTCTGCGGCGACGGGACATGGTTGGGAAAGAACGAGGGTTACTTGGCGGCCTTCGGGCGCTTGACGCCGTATTTGGAACGGGAGCGACGTCGCTTCTCCACCCCGGTGGCGTCGAGGGTGCCGCGAACGATATGGTAACGCACGCCGGGGAGATCCTTCACGCGGCCGCCGCGCACGAGCACAATCGAGTGCTCCTGGAGGTTATGGCCCTCATCGGGGATGTAAGAAATGACTTCCATGCCGTTCGTGAGACGGACCTTGGCGACCTTGCGGATGGCCGAGTTCGGCTTCTTAGGGGTGCGGGTCATCACCTGCACGCAAACGCCACGTCGGAAAGGGTTGCCAGCCAAGGCCGGAGCCTTGGACTTCGCCCGGATCTTGCGGCGGCCTTTCCTCACGAGTTGGTTGATAGTTGGCATGTGCTTGAATTGAAGGGTGATTAAAGTGGAAAAGCCGCGGAACCTACCGGGCGACAGACACCCGGCAAGCACTTTTTCGCGCTTTTGATGGAAACACGAATTTCGAGAGGAAAACCGCCCGAAACCGTGGCGTCAGGTGCCACGCCAGTTTTGCTGACGCGGCTGTAATTGACGAAAAGGATGGTCAGGAAAGCACGCCGCCGTGCGAGTGTTCAAGCGCTAATTTATTAATTTCGCTGATATTTTATCGGGAGGCCCAGGCGTCCGCAGAGCCCTGCCTTATCTAAGGTCGGACCCCCGGCGCCTAAGATAGTAAAGCACGGTTCCCACAAAAACTCCGATCGCATAACCGTAAGGCAATCCCGCCGCACATAGCCCTACTAGCAAGGATATTGTGAATGCTGAAACCTCATTAACTTGATCAGCGAGCAGTTTCACCAACGCCAGTGCTTCAAAAAGGAGCAGCACGCCGAGGATTGGCAGCGGGAAAATCTGCACCACCTTTTCAAATCCCGCGCCGAAGAATATCCCCAGCAGCACAAGGAACAACCCGTAGATCAGCACTGATCCGCCGGTGCGTGCGCCGAAGGAATAGTGTCCCGCCATCCCGCCTGAACCGTGGCAGACGGGCACACCGCTGAACCAAGGCGCCAGCAGATTCATCAGGGAATATGTCAGTCCGATGCGCCGGATCGACAGTGGCCGCTCGGGGAAGAAATCCGCAGCAACCTGACGCGTCGCGAGCACTGAGTTGCCAATCGAAAGTGGGATCTGCGGCACCGCGAGCACGAGGAAGCCGGTCAGGACATCCCCCCACCCCGGCACATGCAGCTTCGGCCAGCCGAATCCAAAGGAAGCAGTGAAAATCCCCGTCTCGAATTTATTAAGCAGGGCAAACGCCAGACCCAGCGCGATAACCACGAGTGCCGCTGGATATTTCCGGTTGCCGATCAAGAGCAACGTGAGAACAAAGGCCATCGCAGCGAGCGCGTAACCGGCAGCACCATTAGCGCGCACATAATTGCCGAGGGCGATCGTCGCGAGCTGCAGGCCCAGGCCGAACTGGATGCCGCGCACCACGCATTTCGGCACGAGGCGCGCGAGCCAGTCGAGCGCACCCGTGAGGGTGAGCACGAGCATGACCACGCCGATGGCGAGCCCGGCTCCGAAAAGAATATCGCCACCGAGCCGTTGAGCGATAACGAGCGCCGCCATCGCCTTGAGCGGCTGCACGGGCATCGGCATCCGGTAGACCAGCGCCGTGAGGATTTGCATCGCCCCGAAGACCATCAACACACTCGCGCCATCGAGCCGGGCGGCGAGGGTCATGCCGACAAGAAGCGGAATGTCGGTGCCCAGATCGCCAAACGCGCCCGCCCATTCGTTGCGGTCGAAGCGGAGGCGGGAGGGCGGGGCGGGGTTGGTCATGGCGGCTTCAAAAAAACGCCCGGCCGGTGAAGGCCGGGCGTAACGCATCAGGAGCTAAGCTCTACCGATACGTTTGGCGGGAGGATTGGCAGAATCCCATTTCCAAGTGGAAAAACAAGGCCAAACTTGACTTTCTCACGCCCGCATCTCGCCGTAAAAAGCCGCGGACTTGCGGTCCGCGGCTTGAGATAAAACGGCTTGCTTGGGGAGCCTGCGCCCCACCCTGCTCAACTGGCTTCGGCGGTGGCGCGGGGCACCTCGTCCATGGGAATATCGCCACCCAGCGGGAGGGTGACCTTCAGTTTCTTGTAGGCCGGGAGGCCGGTGCCCGCGGGGATGAGGTGGCCCATGATGACGTTTTCCTTGAAGCCCTTGAGCGTGTCGAGCTTACCAAGCGTGGAGGCGTCGGTGAGCACGCGCGTGGTCTCCTGGAACGAGGCCGCGGAGATGAAGCTCTCCGTCTCGAGCGAGGCCTTGGTGATGCCAAGGAGGATCGGCTCGGCTTCGGCGGGTTTGCCGCCAGCGGCCTCGATGCGCTTGTTCTCGCGGAGGAACGACGTGCGGTCGATCTGCTCGCCCCAGAACCACTCGGAGTCACCCGGATCCGTGATGCGGACCTTGCGGAGCATCTGGCGGATGATGACCTCGATGTGCTTGTCGTTAATTGACACGCCCTGGAGACGGTAGACTTCCTGCACCTGGCCGATGAGGAATTCGTAGAGTGCGGTCGGCCCGAGGATCTCGAGGATCTCGTGCGGATCGGCGGAACCCTCGGTGAGGTGCTGGCCCTTGTGGACGACGTCGCCCGGCTGCACGATGATGTGCTTGCCGTGCGGGATCAGGTGCTCTTCCTCGGCACCGGCCTCCTCGTTGCGGACAACGAGCTTGCGCTTGCCGCGGATGGAACCCTCGAACGAGACGACGCCGTCGATGCGGGCCATCTCGGCGGCTTCCTTCGGGCGGCGGGCTTCGAAGAGCTCGGCCACGCGGGGGAGCCCGCCGGTGATGTCCTTGGTGGTGGAAGCCTGGCGGGGCGTCTTGGCGAGCAGCGCGCCGGGCTGGATGATGTCGCCTTCGGCGACGACCACCTGGGCGGCGGTCGGAATGGCGTAGGCGGCGACAGGCTTGCCGCGGTCGTCACGGACCTCGATCTGCGGGTTGAGGTCTTCCTTGTGCTCGATGACCACGGTGGCCAAGCGGCCGGTGGCTTCGTCGAGCTCGCGCTTCACGGTGACACCGGGGATCATGTCCTTGAAGTGCAGCGTGCCGGCTTTCTCGGAGAGAACCGGAATGTTGTAAGGATCCCACTGCGCGATGGTCTGGCCCTTGATGACCTTGTCGCCGTCGGCGACGGAGAGGAAGGTGCCGACAACAATCGGGTAGGACTCAAGCTCGCGGTCGTTGTCATCGATGATCTGCAGCGAGCCGGTCTTGTTGAGGACGATGTTGTGGCCCTCGGCGGTCTGCACGAGGCGCAGGCCGCGGTATTTGACGAGGCCGGCGTTGCGGACCTTGATCTCGGGGTTCTTCGAGCCGGCCGAGGCGACGCCACCGATGTGGAACGTGCGCATCGTGAGCTGCGTGCCGGGCTCGCCAATGGACTGCGCGGCGATGATGCCGACGGAGTCGCCGATCTTGGCGGGGCGGCTGGTGGCCAGATTGATGCCGTAGGACTTGGCGTCGAGACCCTGTTCACTCGTGGAGGTGAGCGGGGACATGACCTTGACGCGCTCGATGCCGGAATCCTCGATGCGGTGGGAGAGTTCCTCGGAGATGAGCTCGCCGGACTCAACCAGCAGCTGCTGCGGGTTGAGCGGGTCGGCGACGTCGTCCGTGGAGCAGCGGCCGACGATGCGCTCGGCGAGGGAAACGAGGAGCGTCTCGCCTTCGTAGATGGCCTTCTTCCAGATACCCTCGCGGGTGCCGCAATCCTCTTCGGTGATGACGGCGTCCATGGCTACGTCGCAAAGCTTGCGGGTCATGTAGCCGGCGTCGGCGGTCTTGAGGGCGGTGTCGGCGAGACCTTTGCGGGCGCCGTGCGTGGAGATGAAGTATTCGAGGACGGTGAGGCCCTCGCGGAACGAGGACAGGATGGGGCGCTCGATGATTTCGCCGGAGGGCTTGGCCATGAGGCCGCGGAGGCCGCAAAGCTGGCGGACCTGCTGCTTGTTGCCGCGGGCGCCGGAGTCCATCATGATGTAGACTGGGTTCACCTCGGGTTTGCCATCGTTGTTCTCGAGTTTGGCGAAGACAGCCTTGGCGATGCGGTCGGTGGCGCCGGTCCAGATATCGATGATCTTGTTGTAACGCTCGCCGGAGGTGATGATGCCCTTCTTGTATTGGGACTCGACCTCGTCGACCTTCTTGCGGGCGTCGTGCACGATCTCCTTTTTGTTCTCGGGGATGATCATGTCGTCAATGCCGATGGAGATGCCGGCCTGGAAGGCGGTCTGGAAGCCGAGCTCCTTCAGCTTGTCGAGCACCTCGACGGTGGCGCGGTCGCCAGCCACCTTGTAGGTGTTGAGGATGAGGTCGCCGAGCTTGCTCTTCGGCACGGGGAAGTTGATGAAGCCGACGCCGGCGGGCCAGATCTGGTTGAAGATCACGCGGCCGACGGTGGTGCGGAGAACCTTGCGCTCCTGGTTGCCGTAGACGGTGTCCTTGCCGTGGTCGGGATTGGGAATCTCGACCCAGTCGTGCATCTTGAGCGCTCCGTCGGCCTTGACGTAGAGGACTTCCTGCAGGCCGGAGAGCAACGGAACGCGCACGCCCTTGCCGGGCTTGGTGCGCGGCTCGATGGTGAGGTAATAGGCGCCGAGGACGATGTCCTGCGACGGCGTGAGGATGGGCTTGCCGCTCGAGGGCGAGAAGATGTTGCTCGTGGACATCATGAGGAGCTTGCACTCCATGATGGCCTCGAGGGACAGCGGCACATGCACGGCCATCTGGTCGCCGTCGAAGTCGGCGTTGTAGGCGGTGCAGACGAGCGGGTGGATGCGGATGGACGAGCCCTCGATGAGCACGGGCTCGAACGCCTGGATGGAAAGGCGGTGGAGCGTCGGCGCGCGGTTGAGCAGCACCGGGTGGCCCTTGGTGACCTCCTCAAGGATGTCCCAAACTTCGGGTGATTTCTTCTCGATCATCTTGCGGGCACCGCGGACGGTGTGCACGAAGCCGAGTTCCTTGAGGCGGCGGATGATGAACGGCTCGAA
>JAHFTD010000007.1:35140-46843 GCA_023269565.1 Opitutaceae bacterium
CGGGCGGTCATGTCGAGCAGCAGGCCGAGGCGGCTGGGCATGCTCTTGAGGAACCAGATGTGGGCGACGGGGACGGCGAGCTCGATGTGGCCCATGCGCTCGCGGCGGACGCGGGCAATGGTGACCTCGACGCCGCAGCGGTCGCAGACGACGTCCTTGTATTTGATGCGCTTGTATTTTCCGCAGGCGCACTCGTAGTCGCGCACGGGGCCGAAGATCTTCTGGCAGAAGAGACCGCCCGGCTCGGGCTTGAAGGTGCGGTAGTTGATGGTTTCGGGGTTCTTGACCTCGCCTTTCGACCACGAACGGATCGTCTCGGGCGAGGCGACTGTGATCGAAACGCTGTCAAACTGATTCTCATCCGAGCCGAGGACGGACCGGACTTCTTCCCGCGCGTGTTCAGTGCTCATTGCGATTTTGCTCCCAGTATTGCGTTAGAGGTTTAGCGGTGGCCGCCGAGGGCTTCGCCCAAGGCGGTGCGCTTGTTAAGCTTGATGTCGAGGCCGAGCGCCTGGATTTCCTTCACGAGGACGTTGAAGGATTCCGGCGTGCCGGCGCTCAGCGTGTTGTCGCCCTTGACGAGCGACTCGTAGATCTTGGTGCGGCCGTTCACATCGTCGGACTTGACGGTGAGGAGTTCCTGCAGCGTGTGCGCCGCGCCGTAGGCCTCGAGCGCCCAGACCTCCATTTCGCCGAAGCGCTGGCCGCCATACTGGGCCTTGCCGCCCAGGGGCTGCTGCGTGACGAGCGAATAGGGACCGACCGCGCGCGCGTGAATCTTGTGCGACACGAGATGGTTCAGCTTCATCATGTAGATGTAGCCGACGACGACCTCCTGGTCGATTTTCTCGCCGGTGCGACCGTCGTGGAGCGGGCTCTTGCCGGTGGTGGGCAGCTTGGCCTCTTTCAGGTATTCGCGGACGCGTTTCTCGGGGATGCCGTCAAACACGGGCGTGGCGACCTTGAGGCCGAGTTTCTTGCAGGCCCAGCCGAGGTGCGTCTCGAGCACCTGGCCGACGTTCATGCGCGAGGGCACGCCGAGAGGATTGAGGCAGATCTCGACGGGCGTGCCGTCGGGCAGGAAGGGCATGTCTTCCTCGGGAACGATCTTGGCAACGACGCCCTTGTTGCCGTGGCGGCCGGCCATCTTGTCGCCAACCTCAAGCTTCTGCTTGGTGGCGATGTAGACCTTGACCTGCTTGATGACGCCGGGGCCGTTCTCGTCGCCGGTCTCGATGCTGGCGATCTTGCGCTCGCGGTCGCCCTCGAGCTCGTCGAACTTCGACTGGAACGAGGCGATGATCTCCATGATCTTGATGCGGACCGGGGAGGGATCGATCTCGATGTGCTTGGCGACGGCGGCGAGCTTGCGCAGGAGCGTCTTGGTGATCTTGCGGTTGGCGGGGATGATGATCTCGGCGGTCTGGCCGTTGATGACATCGAGCGGGATTTTCTCGCCGAGGAGGATGTTGGAGAGCGCCTCGGTGAGTTGCTCGCGCAGCTTGTCCATCTGGGTCTTGTAATCCTCCTGGATCTGCTTGACCTGGCGGCGGCGGTCGGAGGGCGACAGGCGATCGCGCTCGGCGTCGAGGCGGGACGTGGAAATCTTCACTTCCATGATGATGCCGTTGACGCCGGAGGGGACGATGAGGGAAGTGTCCTTCACGTCCGCGGCCTTCTCGCCGAAGATGGCGCGGAGGAGTTTCTCCTCGGGCGCGAGCTCGGTTTCGGACTTCGGGGTGATCTTGCCGACGAGAATGTCGCCCGGCTTCACCTCGGCGCCGATGCGGATGACGCCGTTGTGGTCGAGGTTCTTGAGGGCCTCCTCGCCGATGTTGGGAATGTCGCGGGTGATTTCCTCGGGCCCGAGCTTGGTGTCGCGGGCGGTGACCTCGAACTCCTGGATGTGGATCGAGGTGAAGATGTCCTCCTTGAGGACTTTTTCCGAGATGAGGATGGCGTCCTCGAAGTTATAGCCGTTCCAGGGCATGAATGCGACGAGCACATTGCGGCCGAGCGCGAGCTCGCCGTGGTCGGTGGACGGGCCGTCGGCGATGACCTCGCCCTTCTTGACGCGCTGGCCCTTCCGGACGATCGGGCGCTGGCTGAAACAGGTGCCGGCGTTTGAGCGCATGAATTTGCGCAGCTCGTAGACGAAGGTGTGGTTCTTGGCGTCGGTCTTTGGGTGGCGCGGGAGTTCGCCGTCCTTGGTGACGACGATCTGCTTGGCGTCGACGGAGGCGACGATCCCGGATTCCTCGGCGACCACAACAGTCTTGGAGTCGCTGGCCAGGCGGCTCTCGAGGCCGGTGCCGACGAACGGCGCCTCGGTCTGGAGCAACGGCACGCCCTGGCGCTGCATGTTCGAGCCCATGAGCGCGCGGTTCGCGTCGTCGTGCTCAAGGAACGGGATCAGGCCGGCCGCGACGGACACGACCTGCTTGGGCGAGACGTCCATCAGGTCGACCTCGTCGGCGGCAACTTCGATGAAGTTGCCGGAATTGCGCGCGGTGACCTTGCCGATGAAGTGGCCCTTCTCATCGACCTCGGCGTTGGCTTGGGCGATGGTCTTGCCTTCCTCCTGGTCGGCAGTGAGGTAGACGACCTTGTCGGTCACGCGGCCCTTCTCTTTCTCGACGACGCGGTAAGGCGCCTCGATGAAGCCGAATTCGTTGACGCGGGCGTAGGTGGAGAGCGAGTTGATGAGGCCGATGTTCGGACCCTCGGGGGTCTCGATCGGGCAGATGCGGCCGTAGTGCGAGGGATGCACGTCGCGGACCTCGAAGCCGGCGCGCTCACGGTTCAGGCCGCCCGGCCCGAGGGCGGAAAGGCGGCGCTTGTGCGTGAGCTCGGCCAGCGGGTTGATCTGGTCCATGAACTGGCTCAGCTGGCTGCGGGCGAAGAAATCGCGGATGACGGTCGTCAGCGCCTTCGGGTTGATCAGCTTCTGTGGCGTGATCGAGTCGACGCTCTGGTCATAAAGAGTCATGCGCTCTCGGACGAGACGCTCGGTGCGGGAAAGGCCGACGCGGCACTGGTTGGCGAGGAGCTCGCCGACGGTGCGGACGCGGCGGGAGCCGAGATGGTCGATGTCGTCCACAATGCCGTCGTTTTTCTTGAGGCGGACGAGATACTTGGTGGCGGCAACGACGTCCTCGGAGGAAAGGATGCGGTTCTCGAGGTCGATCTTGAGGTCGAGCTTCTGGTTGATCTTGTAGCGGCCGACGCGGCCGAGGTCGTAGCGCTTGGGGTCAAAGAAGAGGCGCTTGAGCAGGGCCTTGGCGTTGGCGGTGGTGGGCGGCTCGCCGGGACGGAGTTTCTTGTAGATTTCCTTGAGGGCCTCTTCCTCGTTGCGGGTCGGATCCTTCTTGAGCGCGCGGATGATGGCGCCCTCGTCGGCGGTGGTGTCGATGACGCGCATCGACTTTATGTCGTGCTTCTCGAAGGTGCGGACGATGGCCTTGGTCAGCGGTTCGAAGGCGCGGGCGAGCACAACGCCCTTCTGGGCGTCGATGACATCCTCGACGAGGACGAGCGTGGAGACGTTCTCCATATCGAGCGCCTTGCTGACCTTGAGATCCTGAATCGTGTAGAAGAGATTGAGGATATCGAGGTCGTTGCTGAAGCCGATGGAGCGGAGCAGCGTCGTGATGAGGAATTTCCGGCGGCGGCGGCGGCGGTCGAGGTAGACGTAGAGGAGGTCGTTGTTGTCAAACTGGAGCTCGAGCCAGGTGCCGCGGTCGGGGATGATGCGGAAGGAGTGGAGCAGCTTGCCGTTGGGGTGCGTGGCGACCTCGAAGCAGATGCCGGGCGAGCGGTGGAGCTGGGAAACGACGACGCGCTCGGCGCCGTTGATGATGAACGAGCCGCGCTCGGTGACCATGGGGATGTCGCCCATGAAAATCTCCTCGTCCTTGATGAAGTCCTCTTCGCGGAGGCGGAGCTTCACGTAGAGCGGGACGGCGTAGGTGGTGCCTTCGCGGAGGCACTCGATCTCGGAGCTCTTCGGCTCGCCGATGGTGTAGGAGACGTATTCGAGCACGAGACGCTCGTCGTAGGAGGTGATGGGGAAGACCTCGCGGAAGACGGCCTCGAGGCCGAAGGGCTTGCGCTGCTTCTCGGGCGCCTCCTTCTGGAGGAACTCGAGGTAGGAGCTGATCTGCAGCTCAATGAGGTTGGGCGGCTGGATGACTTCGCGAAGCTTTCCGAAGTTGACGCGTTCGTGATGGGTGCGGTCGGCCATGGATTCTCCCGTTGATTGATTAGGAACTGAAAAGTGCCGGCATCAGCGCCGCCCGGAGGCGGTCGCCGGCCGTGGTGGCGCGCCCGGACGCGGGGTCGCGGAGCGCCAAAAGAACATGCGGATGCAAACCGAGGGACTGGCCGCGAGTGGACGCGGCCTGTCCCGGTGCGAGGGGCAGAGATAGGGGGGACGGAGCCAAGTGGTTACTTGAGCTCCACCTTGGCACCGGCGGCCTCGAGCTTTTTCTTGATTTCCTCGGCCTCGGCCTTGTTGACGCCCTCCTTGACGGACTTAGGTGCGCCCTCGACGAGATCCTTGGCCTCTTTGAGGCCCAGGCCGGTGATGGCGCGGACTTCCTTGATGGCGCCGATCTTGTTCGCGCCGGCCTCGAGGAGGACGACGGTGAATTCGGTCTTCTCCTCGGCGGCGGGAGCGGCGGCGGCGACGGCGGGGCCGGTGGCGACGGCCGCGGCGGCGGAGACGCCCCACTTGGTCTCGAGCTCTTTGACGAGCCCGGCGAGTTCGATGATCGACTGGCCGGACAGCCACTCGATGACTTGGTCTTTGGTGATGTTGCTCATGTTGGACTCCTGAAGTGACTAGCGGTCTCGATGGGTGAGGCGCGTTTAAGGGACGTATCCCCTAGCCTGCTTCGTTGGATGTTTGGCTTCCCGGTTTGCACCGGAAAAATTGTGGTGGGTTGAAGTGGTGGGTCAGGCGGCCGGAGCGGCGGGTTGCTCCTTCTTGACCTTGGCGTCGAGGACGCGGACAAACGACGCGGCCGTCTGCGAGAGCAGGCCGAGGAATTGGGCGCGGAGGACGTCGAACGAGGGCAGATCGGCCAGCTTCGAGAGCTCGGCGGCGGTCATCAGTTTCTTGTCGAGGACGCCGACCTTCACCTCGAGTTTCTGCTTTTCCTCGATGAATTTCTTCAGGGCCTTGGCGACGCCGGCGGGGTTCTTGCCGCCGACGACGACGGCCGTCTGGCCGGTGAGGGACTTCTCGAGGTCGGGCAGGCCCATGGCCTTGGCGGCGACGCGGAACGAGCTGTTCTTGACGACGTGGAACTCGGCCTTCTCCGGGGCGAGGCGGCGGCGGAGCTCGGCGGTCTCGGCGACGGTCAGCTTGAGGAAGTTGGTGAGGATAACGTAGTCGGACTTCTTGAGGTGCGAGCTGACTTCGTCGATCAGGTATTTCTTTTCGGCTCTCATGGCGGCGGGGCTCAGTATTTGTTGAATTCGGTGGCGGCGAGTTTCACGCCGGGGCTCATCGAGGAGGAGAGGACGACGGTCTTGATGTAGTGGCCCTTGAAGGAGGCGGGCTTGGCCTTGCCGACGACCTCGAGCACGGTGGCGGCGTTCTCGGTGATCTGGGCCGGGGTGAACGAGCGCTTGCCAATGCCGACGCCGATGTTGGCGGTCTTGTCCATCTTGAACTCCACGCGGCCGGCCTTCACGGCCTTGATGCCGGCGGCGATGTCGTCGGTGACGGTGCCGGACTTGGGGTTGGGCATGAGGCCCTTGGGGCCGAGGACGCGGGCGAGCGTGCGCACCTGCTTCATCGCCTCGTTGGTCGCGATGGCGACGTCGAAGTCGAGCCAGCCTTCCTGGATTTTCTGCATCAGGTCGGCGAGGCCGGCGTGGTCGGCGCCCGCGGCGAGAGCCTTGGGGGCGTCGTCGGTGAAGACGAGCACGCGGACTTTCTTGCCGGAACCGTTGGGCAGCGGCGTGGTGCCGCGGATCATCTGGTCGCCCTGGGTCGGATCGACGCCGAGGCGGAAGGAGAGCTCGACGGTCTCGTCGAACTTGGCCTTCGGGAATTTGCTGAGGATTTCGACCGCCTCGGCGAGCGGGTATTCCTTGGTGAGGTCAGCGGCCTGGACGGCGCTGCGGTATCGTTTGCTATGTTCCATGGATGACTCCTTGCGGTGCGAACGTCCGTTGGCGGACTCCCGCGGTGAGTGTGGATGTGATGGGTGAAATTTAGTCGGTGACTTCGATGCCCATGTTGCGGGCGGTGCCGGCGATCATGCGGATGGCGGCCTCCTCGCTGTTGGCGTTGAGGTCAGCTTTCTTGAGTTTGATGATTTCGAGGATCTGCTTGCGGGTGACCTTGCCAACCTTGTCCTGGTTGGGCTTGGCCGAGCCGGTGGCGATGCCGGCGGCCTTCTTGAGGAGGACGGAGGCGGGGGGCGACTTGCAGATGAACGTGAAGGACTTGTCGGCGAAGACGGTGATAACGACCGGGATGATCATGCCGGCCTGATCCTTGGTCTTCGCGTTGAATTCCTTGCAGAAGCCCATGATGTTGACGCCTTGGGCGCCGAGGGCGGGGCCGACCGGGGGCGCGGGATTGGCGGCGCCGGCGGGGAGCTGGAGGCGGATGTAGCCTTGAATCTTTTTGGCCATGGAGGGAGAGCGGTGCGGTGGCGGGTTGAGTGGTGGGCGGCGGGTCAGCTTTCAGAGGCGCGCTGGACCTGCCAGTATTCGAGTTCGACGGGCGTGAACCGCCCAAAAATTGAGACAGAAATCTTGAGCTTGCCCCGGGCGGGGTCGACCTCATCGATGCGGCCGTTGAGGTTAAGGAACGGACCGTCGGTGATCTTGACCTCCTCGCCGACCTCAAAGGTGACCTTCGGCACTTCCTTGCCGGAGGCGGCCTCGATGCGGGCTTTGATCTCGTCGATCTCCGTCTGGCGGAGCGGGGCGGGATGATCGCCGCCAACAAAACCGATGACACCGCCGGCATCCTTCACGAAATAGAAGGGCTTGATGATAACCTGCCCCTCCTCCTCGAAGAGGCGCATATTGATGAAGACGTAACCCGGGTAAAGTTTGCGGACCTTGGTGGATTTTTTCCCGCCCTTGACCTCGGAGACGGTCTCGGTAGGCAACAGCACCTCGTGGATGAAGTCCTCGAGCTCCTCGGCCTTCCTGAATTTCTCGAGGTAGGTCTTCACTTTGTTCTCCTGGCCGGAGAGCGTGTGGACGGCGAACCACTGGGAGGTGGAGGTAGGGGCGGACATCGAGACGTTGGTGGTCAGCGCGTGACGAAGGCCGTGACGGCGTCGACGAAATTATACAGAGAGAAGTCGCTGATGCTGGTGAACAGGCCGAGCAGCAGGCAGGCGACGATGACCACGATGGTGGAATCCTTCAGCTCGCCCTTGGTGGGCCAGCTGGCTTTCTGCAACTCGGCGACGAGCTCGGTAAAGAAGAGGCGGGCGCTGCGGAAGGGATTGGCCATGGGTTGGAACTGGGCGGGGAAGGTGGCAGGGGCGGAGGGACTCGAACCCCCAACCAACGGTTTTGGAGACCGCTACTCTACCAGTTGAGCTACACCCCTGTGATTATTTCTTTTAGACGACACAGCCGGAGTCCCGCGAAGGAGCCCCGGCCGCGTTGTGCGGTAAGGTGGTTGACGCTTATGCGACGATCTCGGTGACGCGGCCGGCACCGATGGTGCGGCCGCCCTCGCGGATGGCGAAGCGCTGGAATTTCTCCATCGCGATCGGCTTGGTGAGTTCGATATCGATGGTGATGTTGTCGCCGGGCATGACCATCTCGATGCCCTTTGGGAGCTGGGCGACGCCGGTCACGTCCGTGGTCCGGAAGTAGAACTGCGGGCGGTAGCCGTCGAAGAACGGTGTGTGGCGACCGCCCTCGTCCTTGGAGAGGACGTAGATCTCGGCCTTGGCCTTGGTGTGCGGGGTGATGGACTTGGGGGCCGCGATAACTTGGCCGCGCTCGATCCCGTCCTTCTCCACGCCGCGGAGTAGCATGCCGACGTTGTCGCCTGCCTGGCCGTAATCGAGCAGCTTGCGGAACATTTCGATGCCGGTGACGACGGTGGTGGTGGTGTCGCGAAGGCCGACGATTTCGACGGTGTCGGTGAGCTTGCACTTGCCGCGCTCGATCCGGCCCGTGGCGACGGTGCCACGCCCGGTGATGGAAAACACGTCCTCGACGGACATCAGGAAGGGTTTGTCGATTTCGCGCACGGGCTCGGCGATCTCCGTGTCGATGGCCTCCATCAGATCCTGGATCGCTTTCTCGCCCTCGGGCTTGCCCTCGAGCGCGGCGGTAGCGGAACCACGGATAATCTTGGCGTTCTTGCCGTCAAACTGATACTTGGTGAGGAGATCGCGGATCTCTTCCTCGACGAGGTCGAGCAGGTCATTGTCGTCGATGAGGTCGACCTTGTTCAGGAACACAACGAGTTTTGGCACACCGACCTGACGGGCGAGCAGCACGTGCTCACGCGTCTGCGGCATCGGACCGTCGGCAGCGGAGACGACGAGGATGGCTCCGTCCATCTGGGCGGCACCGGTGATCATGTTCTTGACGAAGTCGGCGTGGCCGGGGCAGTCGACGTGCGCATAGTGTCGCTTGTCGGACTCATATTCCACGTGAGCCACCGCGATGGTGACGGTCTTCGTGGCATCGCGCACGGTGCCGCCCTTGGCGATATCGGAATAGGCCTTGATCTCAGCGAGCCCCTTCCTGGACTGAACCGCCAGAATTGCAGCGGTCAGTGTCGTCTTGCCGTGGTCGATGTGGCCGATAGTGCCAACATTAACGTGCGGCTTCTTGCGTTCGAATGTTCCTTTAGCCATGTGAAGTAGGAGTGTTAGTTTGGTGGTTGAAGTGGTTGACCTTGATTAACGTCGGAAAGTCGCCGACGCTGCCTGGAGCCCAGAACCGGATTCGAACCGGCGACCTCGTCCTTACCAAGAACGTGCTCTGCCAACTGAGCTATCTGGGCAGACCAAGGCACTGGCAAAAAACAAAGAGAACGAACATGGAATGACCGCCGAAATTGTCCGTCAACTAGATTCTTGCATTTTGCCTAAAAATCCTACGGCCCGACAGTAACCCGATATCGTCCGGGGCTCAGGCGCTCGCCCAGTCGGGCGGTTTTTGCGAGGTATTCACGAAAAAATCCGTCGATTTCCTCCCCACCCGAACCTGCGGTCAAAAAGGGGTCTCCGATTAACCCAGCTGCGCCCACCGTCACCAGATATTCCATCGGTTCAAAGTCCGACCCAGGTAGGGCAAGTTTTTCAAGTGACTGGGTGGCAATCATGTTACCACCTCCTGCGCTGCGGATCTCCAGAAATCTCTGGCGAGAAAGCAGACTTTGTCGCCGGACATCTTGTTGTCCAAATCCGGCAAATGGAGCCTCGTTGCCCTGAGCTAAGACGTCCGCCAGACGCTCCGGAGCAACGGTGGCTTCCTGCCCGTAGAGCGTCAGCTTCTGATCCGTGAAATATAACTTCGCGGCAAAACTACCAAAGACCTCACCTGGCTGCCGCTTGGCGGCCTCCGGCAGCGCTCCCTGCCCATAGTTGTGGTCCGTCGGAAAAAAGAGCGGAGTCGGATCGAAGAATTCCGCGCGTTCGCGCAGCACCAGGGCGCCCTGGGCCTGCCCGGCGCCGGCCACCTGCACAAACGGCCTGCTCGCGCCTTGCCCGCCTGCTGCCGCCGGCCGGGTGCGGCGGGTCCAGACCAGCCACAACGCGCTCACCAACACGACGCACATCGTGCCAACCCACACCCGCCGCTTGATTTCCAGGGAACCGAGGCGCATACGCAGTCCTCAGCGCGGCGCGTTGCCGGCATTCTCTTTTTCCTGGGGCTCGGCGGCGACCAGCACATTCGCAAATCCAATCGCCCGCGCCATGTCGCACAGGTCCAGAAATGCCTGCATCGACACCTGCCGGTCAGCGCGCACCAGCAGCACCGCGCCGGCGTGCGTCCGAGCGTAGCTTTCCATGTGCCGGCGCAGCTCGGGCAGCGAATACATCCCGCCCTCGAACAAGATCACATTGTCGCGCCGGTAACTCACCACCACCGACGCAGTGCCCGCACCTTCCGAGGCCCTGCCGACTTGCGGCAAGGCAAACGCCTCCGCCGCGCCGTCCACTCCCACCGTCAGGCCCGGCAGGAGCACGAAGCGCGACCCGAGCAGGCCGAACATGAGCGCGATCACGCCGACGTTCACCCAGAACACGACATCGAAGTCGCGCGGCGGTTTGCCCAGACGGGATTCAAGATCCAATGGGCGCGTGATCATTTTTCTCCCTCTCCGGCCCGCCGCGATAATCGCGCAGCAGGTAGCGCATCAGGTCATTTCCCACCCATTCCATGTCGTGCACCAGCGACCGCACCCGGCCGCTGAGAAAATGCCGCGCGAGGTGCACCGGGATCGCCACCGCCAGACCCGCCGCCGCGGTCAGCAGCGCTTCCCACATCCCGCCCGCCAGCACCGCCGGCGTCGCGTAGTTGCCGCCCTGGTTGAACAGCCAAAATGTCCGGATCATGCCGAGCAGCGTGCCGAGCAGGCCGAGCAGCGGCGCGATCTGCGCCACCGCCGCCAGCGAGCCGATCCGCCGCTCCAGCACGGGCAGCTCCGCCAGCGCCGCCTCCTGCACGGCGAAACGCAGCGCCTGCTCGTCGTCGCCCGCGTGCCGCAAACCCGCCTTCACCACGCCGGCGACCGGGCCCGGCGTCTCCTCGCACAGCGTCAGCGCCTCCATCAACCGGCCCTTCGCGAGCAAGTTCTTGATGCCGTTGAGGAACTCCGTCGAGCGGATCTGACCGCGGTGCAGGAACAGCGCACGCTCGATGAAGAGCACCAGCGCCACCAGACCGAGCCCGGCGAGCAACCACAACACCGGGCCGCCCTTGGCAAACAAACTGTAGCTGAATGTTGTCATCGTTGCGCCGCATCATGCGCGCGGCGCCCGGCACGTAAATCCGCAATTTTCATTTCGCCACCTCGGTCGCGCGGAACCGCGCCAGTTTCGCCTGCGCCTGCGCCGCGCCACCGAGCTGGTTGTCCACGATCAATTGGTAGGCCCGCTGCGCCTCGTCGAGTCGGCCGGCGTCCTCGTGCAGCTGGCCGAGCTCGAGCAGCGTGCGCGCCACCCAGTAGCGGCCCTTCGCGCCGAGCCGGGCCGCCAGCCCCGGGTCGAGCAGAAACGCGTCGACCACCGACCAGAACACCGTCTGCGCCTTGGCCGGCTGCGCGCGCTTCTCCAGCGCATAACCCCACTTGAAGCCCGCCTCCGCCCGCAAATCCAGTGGCGCCGACGGCAGGTCGCGCAGCCGCTCGAAGATAGCCGCCGCGCTCTCGTAGTTCGCCACGCTGTTGCCGCCTTGCGCGAACAGGCTGTCCGCCAGCGCGAGGTGCGCCAGCAGCACATCCGGGTGCTGCGCGAAATTGTTCACCAGGCTCTCGTAGAACTGCCGCGCCGCGCCGAAGTCGTTCAGCTTGCGCAGCAGGTCGCCTTGCTTCAGCCGGGCGTGGAAGACGAGATCGTCGCGCGGGTAGTCGTGCACCAGCCGCTCGAGCAGCGTGTAGGCCTCGCGCAGGTGGTCGTCGAGCCCGCGCCGCTCGGCGTTGAGCGCCGCCTCGTAGAGCGCCAGCGGGGCGAACTCGCTCTCGCGGTGTTCGTC
>JAHFTD010000008.1 GCA_023269565.1 Opitutaceae bacterium
CGCGATGGAGCTCCACCATGCCGGCGTCCTCGAGAAATACGGTGTCGAGATGATCGGCGCCCGCCCCGAGGCCATCAAAAAGGGTGAGGACCGCGAGGTCTTCAAGCAGTGCATGCTCAAGATCGGCCTCGACGTCGCCAAGTCGATGACCGTCCACTCACCCGACGAGGCCCGCCGCGCCGCCGACTACCTCGGCGCCTTCCCGCTCATCATCCGGCCCTCCTTCACCCTCGGCGGCACCGGCGGCGGCATCGCCTACAACCGCGAGGAGTTCGAACGCATCGTCGCCGGCGGCCTCGAGGTCTCGCCGACGCACGAGGTCCTGATCGAGGAATGCCTGCTCGGCTGGAAGGAATTCGAGATGGAGGTCATGCGCGACCACAAGGACCAATGTGTCGTCATCTGCTCGATCGAGAACTTCGATCCGATGGGCGTCCACACCGGCGATTCCATCACGGTCGCGCCCGCGATGACGCTCACCGACAAGGAATACCAGGCGATGCGCGACGCCTCCTTCGCCGTCATCCGCGAGGTCGGCGTGGCCACCGGCGGCTCGAACATCCAGTTCGCCGTCGATCCGCGGACCGGCCGCATGGTCGTCATCGAGATGAATCCGCGGGTCTCGCGCTCCTCCGCGCTGGCGTCGAAGGCCACCGGCTTCCCTATCGCCAAGATCGCCGCCAAGCTCGCGGTCGGCTACACCCTCGACGAGCTGCGCAACGACATCACGCGCCTCACGCCCGCCAGTTTCGAGCCGACCATCGACTACGTCGTCACCAAGATCCCGCGCTTCACCTTCGAGAAATTCCCCGGCGCCGACCCTACGCTCACCTCCGCCATGAAATCGGTCGGCGAGGCCATGGCCATCGGCCGCACCTTCAAGGAGTCGTTCCAGAAATGCCTGCGCTCGCTCGAGACCGGCGCGCGCGGCTGGGGCGGCGGCGGCAAGTTCGGCGGTGACGAGCGGCCCGACGACCAGACCATCCGCCAGAAACTCGGCACGCCCAACGCCGAGCGCGTCTACTATCTCCGGCACGCCTTTCGCGCCGGCTACACCGTGGCGCAGCTCTTCGAGCTCACCAAGATCGACCCGTGGTTCCTCCACCAGTTGCGCGAACTCCACGAAATGGAGGGGCACCTGCGCCGGTTCACGCTGGCGGGTCTTGACACCGCCACCCTCCGCCGCGCCAAACAGTTCGGCTTTTCCGACGCGCAGCTCGCCCACATGCTCGGGTCGGATTTCGATACGATGCGGGCGCACCGGAAGGAAGCCGGGGTGCGGACCACCTACCGCCTCGTCGACACCTGCGCCGCGGAGTTCGAGGCGTTCACGCCCTACTATTACTCGAGCTACGGCGACGAGAATGAAATCATTCCGTCAGCGAAGCCCAAAATCATGATCATCGGCGGCGGGCCGAACCGCATCGGCCAGGGCATCGAGTTCGACTACTGCTGCGTGCACGCGAGCTTCGCGTTGCGCGAGATCGGCTTCGAGACGGTGATGGTAAACTCGAATCCCGAGACGGTCTCGACCGACTACGACACGTCCGACCGCCTCTATTTCGAACCGCTCACGCTCGAGGACGTGCTCGAGGTCTACGAGCAGGAGAAATGTTTCGGCGCCATCGTGCAGTTCGGCGGCCAGACTCCGCTCAACCTCGCCGCGGGCCTGAAGGCGCACGGCGTGAATGTCATCGGCACCTCGCCCGAAAGCATCGATCTCGCCGAGGATCGCAGGCTCTTCGCCGCCGTGCTCGACCAGCTCCAGCTCAAGCAGCCGCCCAACCGCACTGCGCTCAGCGAGTCGGAGGCGCTCGGTTTCGCGCACGAGGTCGGTTTCCCCGTCCTGCTGCGCCCATCGTTCGTGCTCGGCGGCCGCGGCATGTTCATCGTTTACAACGAGGTGGAATTCAAGACGGTCATCCGCCAGTCCTTTGAGGCGATGCCGGGCACGCCCGTGCTCATCGACAAGTTTCTCGAGGACGCCATCGAACTCGATGTCGACTGCATCTGCGACGGCGAGACGACCGTCATCGGCGGCATGCTCGAGCATATCGAGTTCGCCGGTGTGCACTCGGGCGACGCCGCGATGGTGATGCCGCCGCACACGTTGTCGAAGGAGATGCTCCAGGAGGTGCGCCGCGCCACCTACGCGCTGGCGAAGGCCATCAAGGTTGTCGGCCTGATGAACGTCCAGTTCGCCATCAAGGACCACCAGCTCTTCGTGCTCGAGGTCAACCCCCGCGCGTCGCGCACCGTGCCGTTCGTGGCCAAGGCCATCGGCGTGCCTCTCGCCAAGCTTGCCGCCAAGGTTATGACCGGCCGCAAGCTCCGCGACCTCGGTTTCACCCGCGAGCTGCAGCCGAAGCACTGGTGTGTAAAGGAGGCCGTGTTCCCCTTCAGCCGCTTCCCCGGCGCCGCCATCGTGCTCGGCCCCGAGATGCGCTCGACCGGCGAGGTCATGGGCATGGACGACGACCTTGGCATTGCCTTTGCCAAGACCCAGATGGCCGCCAAGCCCGCGCTGCCGACCGGCGGCAACGCCTTCCTTTCCGTCAAGGACACCGACAAGCCCCTCGCCCTGGAACTCGCGCGCCAGTTGCTCGAACTCGGCTTCATCGTCTATTCCACCGGCGGCACCGCCCGATTCCTCGCCACGCACGGTGTGATCGTGAAGCCGATCAACAAGCTCGCCGAGGGCCGCCCCAACGCGGTCGACATGATCAAGAACGGCCAGCTCCAGATGATCATCAACACGCCGTCCGGTATGATTCCGCGGCAGGATGAAAACCTAATCCGCTCGGCCGCCCTGTCGACCGGCGTGTGTATCATGACCACCCTCACCGGTGCCACCGCGGCCCTCAACGGCATCCGCGCCATGAAGCAGAAGCGGGTGGGGGTGCGCTCCTTGCAGGAATACCGCCACAACACCGTTGCTGTCGATTGAGTCCGGACGGGGTCCGGCCACTTTTGCATTGAGCGCGGCGGTGGGGGTTCTCATTGTGCGCGGTTCCATGAGCCAAAACCAGCCTGCCGTCCCCCCGGCCCAGCCACCCGCCGCCCCGAGCTTCGAGGAGCAGGTCCACATTTTCTGGACGAATAACCGCCGGCAGATCTATTTTCTCTGCGCCGCCATTCTGTTCGCCCTCATCGGCAAGGAGGGCTGGCGGATTTACGCCGAGCAACGCGAGCAGGACATTGCCCGCGACTACTCCCACGCGACAACGCCGGAGAAACTCGCCACCTTCGCGGCCGACCACCCCGGACATGTTCTGGGCGCGGTCGCCCATCTCTCGCTGGCCGACCAGAAATACCGAGCGGGTGACTTCAAGGCGGCGGCGGATTTTTACCAGCAAGCCCAGGCCGGCCTCGCGAACGAGGCCCTGCTCGGTCGCGCCCGGCTCGGCGCAGCCATGAGCCGTCTCAACGCGGGTGACACCTCCGCCGGCGAGGCCGCGCTCAAGTCCATCGGAGCCGATACCTCGGCCTTCAAGACCGTGCGCGCCGAGGCCATGTATCATCTGGCCTCGCTGGCCCTCGAGGCTGGCAAGACCGACGAGACCCGCAGGCTGCTGGATGAAATCGCACGGATCGATGCCAGCGGTGTCTGGGCCCAACGCGCCATGGTGCTCCGCACCACATTGCCCTCGGAGAGCAAGCCCGGTTCAGATGCCTCTCCCGTCACCTTCAAGCCCGGCAAGCCGTAAGCGTGGGCGATAGTGGTATTTTTCACCCCGTTCAACCATGCTGCTGGTCGGGGCGACAGGATTCGAACCTGCGACCTCCTGGTCCCAAACCAGGCGCTCTACCAGGCTAAGCTACACCCCGTGATTCCCCAGCAGGCCGCATGGCAGGGGGTTTTGCCCCCCGAGTCAACGCTGGGCTGGGCTGGACGGCTTCGCCCGCCATCTTCCACAAAACTGTGAATAATTGCTTCTTGCCTCACCACGACCCCCGCCCTAAATACGCCCACTTAATCTTAAACAACATGGACACTCTTTCTCGCGACAGCAGCTCCGGTGCCGGCAATTTCATGCCGATGGCCGGCCTATTCGCCGCAGTGATCGCCCTCATCCTGGCGGTCGTGGCGCTCGTTAAACTCTCCACGGTCCAAAAAACCGTGGCCGCACACGATGCCGAGATCCCCAAGATCGCCACGCTCGAAACCGAACTCCGCGCCGCCACTACGAAATCCGAGGCCGACATGAAGGGTCTGCGCGACGGCGTGCAGAACGCCCTCAACCAGGTCGGCACTGAGATCGGCGCCATGCGCGCACAGATTACGAAGATGGAGGAGGCCCAGAAGGCTCGCGCCGCCGCCCCCGCCGGCAAAGGCGCTGCCCCGACCGGCGTCATGAACCCTGACGGCACTTATTCGATCGCCGCCGGCGATACGCTCTCAAAGATTGCCAAGAAATTTGGCACGCGCGTCGACGCCATCGAGGCGGAAAACCCCGGCATAGATCCCGCTCGCCTCCGCGTCGGCCAGAAGGTCCGCATCCCGAAGAAGTAATTTCTCTCCGGCTCCTTTCCCTGCCTCCAAGACTCGCGTCGCGGAGGCATTTTTATTCTCACCCGGCAAGACATGGCCAGTGACCCCAGCACACCGCCGCCTTGGGCGAAAGGTCGCTCGCGTCGGCTGCTTCACACTCGTGTTTTCGATGTGCGGCAGACGCAATTCCGCCACCCCGCCCGCGCTCTGGCGCGCGACTTCGTCGTCATCGATGCGCCCGACTGGGTCAACGTCGTCGCGCTTACGCCGCGGCACGAACTCGTGCTCGTGCGGCAGTTCCGCTACGGCACCGCCGCGCTCTCGCTTGAGATCCCCGGCGGGGTGATCGAACGCGGCGAGGATCCGGTCCGCGCCGGATTGCGCGAGCTGCGCGAGGAGACCGGCTACACCGGCCGGCGCGCCCGCGTGCTCGGACATGTCCATCCCAATCCCGCGCTGCAGAGCAACCGCTGCCATCTCGTCCTCGTCCGGGACGCGCTCTCCAATGCCCCCGTGCAATGGGACCGCGATGAGGAATTAGAAATCCTCACCAAACCCGTCGACGAGGTCTATGCCCTCGCGCAGCGCGGCCGCCTCACCCACGCCCTCGTGCTTGACGCGCTGCTGCTGTTTGCTCCCGTCTGGGCCCGGCTGAAAAAGCGCGCCGTTTGACATCTCCGCCGCCCCGGTTTTACTCCCGCCAGCGCATGCAACTCGCCGCCACGCCCTCCTTCGCCAATGCCCCGGAATCCCTCGGGCGCAACGGCGGCGCGCACCTGCCCGAGGAGCTGGAGCGCGAGATCCGTGCCATCTACCGCCGCAGCCCGTTTTATCCGCAGCGTTTCCCGCTGCACCCGGATCCGTTGCAATGGTCCTGCTACCGCGAGATTCCGCTGTTGACGAAACAGGAGATCATCGCGCGCGGGCCGGCGGGATTCTTCGCCGACTACGCGGCCATCGAGCGCGGGTTCGGCGAGAAAAAGTTCGAATACGAACACACCTCCGGCACCACCGCCGGGCCGATGACCGTCGTGATGGAAGAGGGCTGGTGGAATGCCCAGACGCGCCGCGCCTACCTCGCGCATCCCGTCCTCGCGCAATACGCCGACCGCTCCTACCGCAAGTGCGTGCTCGCGCCCGTCGGCTGCTCGAGCAACCTGTGCCCCTACGAGGATCATCCGTTTCCGCACCGTTATTTCGACGGCACGGTCTATCTGAATCTCTCCAGCGATCCCTTCGCGTTTCCCGAGGGCGAGTGGGAGCGCATCGTGCGTGAATTGCAGGCGACGCAACCCGAGGTGATCGAGGGTGAGCCGGTCTATCTCTCGCTTCTCGCCCGCGCGCTGCAAAAGCGCCGCAGCAGCGTGCCGAGCGTGCGCACCATCATCCTCACCTACGGCAAGGCCTCGCGCCAGCACAGCCGCCGGCTCGAGGAGGTTTTCCCCGGTGCGGCACAGGTCGATCTCTACGGCTCGACCGAGGCGGGCTACATTTTCGTCGGCGACGCTTTCCACGACAACCTGCGCGTCATCAAGGGCAATGCCTTCGTCGAGCTCGTGCCGTGGCGCGCGGAATTGCCCGAGGTCTTCCAGATCAATGTCACCACGCGCGACCGCGTGGCGATGCCGCTGCTCCGTTACGCGACGGGCGACATCGTCCGCCGCACGCCCGCAGGCTATCGCATCCTCGGTCGCGACCGCGACCTGTATCTCCGGCCCGACGGCGCCGTGGTCTCCGCATTCGAGATCGACGCCGTGCTGCCCGACAATTTCGCCTGCTGGCACTGGAGCCTCGTGCAGGGCTCGGCCGACCGCTGGGACTTCCAATATGTGGCCGCCGAGGTCGCGCCTGCGGGCATGGAACAGGTGATCGCTGCCGCGCTCGGCCCGGGTGGGCGCGTAAATATTTTCCGCCGCAAGTTCATCCAGCCTGCCGCGAGCGGAAAGTTCGCGCTGTTGAAACCGCTGGCGCGCTGAGCGCACCGCGGCGGAAGTGACTTCTCGCACGGGTTAGGTTCACTAATAAGCGGACGCCGCCGGCACCGCTTCTTTACTTCGCCGGGGTGGAATGGTTTGGTGGCGCCGTCCGGTCTCCCCGCAGCCGGCAGGGCAACCACCACACCACGCGATGAACCTCCTCGGCGCGCTTTTCCAATCGTCCATCGGGAAGAAGCTACTCATGGCGGTGACCGGCCTGGTGCTCGTCGGTTTCGTGACCGGTCACCTGGTCGGCAACCTGCAGATTTTTCTGCCGCCGGCCAAGATCAACACCTACGGTCATATGCTCGAATCGCTCGGCGCCGGGCTCTGGGCCATCCGGCTGTTCCTGCTCGCCTGCGTTGCCATCCACCTTTGGCTCGCGTTCAAGCTCACCGCCGAGAATCGCGCCGCCCGCCCGCAGGGCTACGGTGTTGAGCATACAAACCGCGCGACGCTTGCCTCGCGGGTTATGCTCCGCAGCGGTATCGTAGTGCTGGTGTTCCTCGTCTATCACCTGGGGCATTTCACGCTGCGGGTGCAGCACCCCGAGTGGAGCGAGCATACCTTCCGCCTCGCCGACAACACGATGGTGCGCGACGTCTATCGGATGACAGTGCAGGGTTTTAACAGCGCGGGCATCTCGTGCTTCTACCTCCTTGGCGTCGGCCTCCTGGCCTATCACCTGAATCACGGCCTCGTGAGCATGTGCCAGACACTCGGACTCAAGAACGAGCGCTGGACCACCGGCCTGGAGCGTGCCTCGGCCGCGTTTTGCTGGCTCTATTTCCTCGGCAACGCGGTCATCCCGCTCTCCGTGCGCGGATGGCTGCCCGTGCTCAGCGGCCTCATCCAACGCTGACTCAATTCCGCCATGGCCAAACTCGAAGCAAAGGTTCCCTCCGGCCCGCTCGCCGACAAGTGGCGCAGGCACAAGACGGAGATCAAGCTCGTCAACCCCGCCAACAAGCGGAAATACGAGATTATCGTCGTCGGTGCCGGCCTCGCCGGTTCAGCCGCGGCGGCGTCCCTCGCCGAGTTGGGCTACAAGGTGAGGTGCTTCGTGTTCCACGACAGCCCGCGCCGCGCGCACTCCATCGCCGCACAGGGCGGCATCAACGCGGCCAAGAACTACCAGAACGACGGCGACTCGGTCCACCGGCTTTTCTACGACACAATCAAGGGCGGTGACTACCGCGCCCGCGAGGCCAACGTCCACCGCCTGGCCGAGGTTTCGGTCAACATCATCGACCAGTGTGCGGCGCAGGGCGTGCCCTTTGCCCGCGAATACGACGGCCTGCTCGCCAACCGCTCCTTCGGCGGCGCACAGGTCTCGCGCACCTTCTACGCCCGCGGCCAGACCGGCCAGCAACTGCTCCTCGGTGCCTACAGCGCGCTTTCGCGCATGGTTGGCGCCGGCGGCGTTGAACTGCACACCGATTCCGAGATGCTCGACCTCGTGGTCGTCAACGGCCACGCGAAGGGCATCATCGTCCGCGACCTCGTCACCGGTGTGATCCGCCGCCACAACGCGGACGCCGTCATCCTGGCCACCGGCGGTTATGGCAATGTCTTTAATCTCTCCACCTACGCGCGCGGCTCCAACGCCACCGCCATCTGGCGCGCCTACAAGCGCGGCGCCTGCTTCGGCAACCCTTGCTACACACAGATCCACCCGACCTGCATCCCCGTTTCCGGCGACTACCAGTCCAAGCTCACGCTGATGTCCGAGTCGCTCCGCAACGACGGCCGCATCTGGGTGCCGAAGAAGAAGGAGAACCGGCTTAAGAAACCCACCGACATTCCCGAGGCCGATCGCGACTACTATCTTGAGCGCATCTACCCGAGCTTCGGCAATCTCTGCCCGCGCGATGTCGCCTCCCGCGCCGCCAAGCGCATGTGCGACGAGGGCCGCGGCGTCGGTGAAAGCGGTCTCGGCGTTTACTTGGATTTCTCCGACGCGATCAAGCGCCTCGGCGAGTCCGGCGTGCGCGAGCGCTACGGCAATCTCTTCGATATCTACCACGAGATCACCGCGGAGAGCGCTTACCAGACGCCAATGCGCATCTTCCCCGCCGTCCACTACACCATGGGCGGCCTGTGGGTGGACTACAACCTGATGTCCAACCTCCCGGGCCTGTTCGTGCTGGGTGAGGCCAACTTCTCCGATCACGGCGCCAACCGTCTCGGTGCTTCCGCTCTCATGCAGGGCCTGGCCGATGGCTACTTTGTCATCCCTTACACAGTCAGTGACTACCTGGCCGGTCAGAAACCGGGCTCGCGCCCGAGCATCGACAACGCAGAGTTCGCGCAGGCCGAGGAGAACGTCACGGCGATGACCAAGCGCCTCCTCTCCATCAACGGCAAGGAGCCCGTCAGCCATTTCCACAAGCGCCTCGGCAGGATCATGTGGGAATTCTGCGGCATGGCCCGCACCAAGCCGGGCCTTGAGCTGGCGCTCCAGCAAATCCCCGCCCTCCGCGAGGAATTCTGGAGGAACGTCAAGGTGCCCGGCTCAGCCGCTACGCTCAACCAGTCGCTCGAACAGGCCGGTCGCGTGGCGGATTTCCTTGAACTCGGCGAACTGATGTGCCGCGACGCACTTACCCGCGAGGAGAGCTGCGGCGGCCACTTCCGCGAGGAACACCAATACGAGGACGGCGAGTGCAAACGCGACGACGAGAAATTCGGTCACGTCGCCGCCTGGGAATACCAGGGCGAGGACGTGGCACCGCTCCGCAACACCGAGCCGTTGAACTACGAATTCACCAAGATGAGCGTCCGCTCCTACAAGTAAGCTGCGAGGGACCCCACCATGGTTTCTGAAAGATCCTCCAAGGAATTCTTCGCCGTCACGCTCCGCGTCTGGCGCCAGGCCGGGCCGTCTGCGTCCGGCCGGTTCGTCGACTACCCGGCGACGAACGTGAGCCCGGACATGTCGTTCCTTGAGCTGCTCGATGTCGTGAACGACGGCCTGACCGTCAAGGACGAGGAACCGATCGCGTTTGCGCACGACTGCCGCGAGGGCATCTGCGGCACCTGCTCGTGCACCATCAACGGTAAACCACACGGCCCGGGCCACGGCATCGCCACCTGCCAGCTCTACATGCGGAGTTTCAAGGACGGCGACACCATCATCGTCGAGCCGTTCCGCGCCCGCGCTTTCCCGTTGGTCAAGGACCTCGTCACCGACCGCTCGGCGTTCGACAGGATCCAGCAGGCCGGCGGCTTCATCTCCGTCCGCACCGGCGCCGCGCCGGATGCCAACTCGATTCCCGTGCCGAAGGATGACGCCGACCTCGCGATGGATGCCGCCACTTGCATTGGCTGCGGGGCGTGCGTGGCGGCCTGCAAGAATGCCAGCGCCATGCTCTTCGTCGCGGCTAAGGTCTCGCATCTCGGCCTCATGCCGCAGGGCCAGCCCGAGCGCGACAAGCGTGTGCTCGCGATGGTGCAGGCGATGGACGAGGCCGGCTTCGGCAACTGCACAAACCAATATGAGTGCAGCGCCGTGTGCCCGAAGCTCATCACGCACGACTTTATCGCCCGGATGAACCGGGATTACGTGAAGGCGCTCTTCAAGGCGAAGTTCAAGCCGGTCTCCAGCGCCTCTGGCGGCGCGGGTTGAGCCGGCGGCTTTCCGGATCTGGCGTCTGTTTGAAACCAGGCCGGGATTTGGACGTCCCAATCCTCGTCATGAATGCATTCAACAAGGTTTCGCGCCGGGTGGGCTTGGCCGCATCGCGGGCGGCTGTCCTTGCGCCGGCTTTGATCGGGTCCGCAGCTTCCACGAGACCTGTCCAGCAAATCGACGAGGCCAACCGTTGCACGTGATCGTGGACATTCCGGTCACCTTCCGGCCCATGCAACCCGGTCCATGGACAGAGGAGGATTTCGCCCAGGCGCTCGGTGGCTACCTGCGCGATGAATTCCGGGACGCCGGCTTCAAGGACGAGATGGTGATCCATGAACGCTGGGCGGATCTGCCGGATCACACCCAGCGGCTGGAGGTCAGCCTCCAGCGTTGGAATCGCGATCGCGGCGGATCGATCGAGTGCATCCTAACGGCGGAGTTGGTGACGCCGGAAGGAGCAGGCGCCACGAACGGCGTCGTTTCGGAAACCCAATTGGAATGGGGCCGCAGTCCTCACGACCTGGCCGATGCACTCGAGGGAGTTGCGCGCAAGGCGATGAAGAAGCTGCACTGCCAGTTCTGTCCCATTGCCGAAATGCGGCCGGCCCGGAACTAGGGGAGGTGTTTTCGGGGTGGGCTTTTCGATCTGCCGGTGGGCATGGCTAACACCGTGCCGTTCATCGCTTAGGGCGACCGTCCATCCAAGAGTGTAACTTTTCGCGGCCGGCGGTGTTATCAAAGCATCAACCAATCCATCAACATGAATGCCGCTCTTACCTCCCTCCTCACCGTCACCCTCCTCGGGTTTGCGTCTCTTGCCAGCGGGCGTCCCTTTGACGCCGCCGACTTCATCGCCATCGCCTTCGCCACCGGCCTCGCAGCCTGGACCATCGAGCAATACAGCCGCGAACCCCGCATGCTCACGCTCAACCGTCCGGTCCGCCTCCCCGTCACTCCGGGTCGCCGGCAGACGAATGCACCAACGACTAGGCTCGCCGCGTAATTTGTCCGCCACTCGCATTACCGGCGGCTCCGGGTTCTGCCCGGCGCCGCCATTTATTTGGCCACCACCAGCACCGTCCCGGTCGCCACGGCGCGGTAGTTCTCCTTACCCTCCCCGTAAACCGTAATGGTCAGGTTTGATTCAAGCCGATACGTGGCGGAGCCGCGGGAAAGCGCGATGGTCAGGGCATGGCCGCCTGTTCCCTCGATTTTCAAGATGGCCGATTGCGGCTGCTGGCTCTGCTTCGGCACGCCGATCGGTTCCCGCAGGGTCGTGGTGCCGACCAGACCACCGTCGAGGTAAATCTTGTGAGTGGAGCCGCCCACCAGATAGGCGATGATATTTGGATTGTTGATCAGCCAGTGCACTCGGGTGAGCCCGTCAGCCCCCCGCTCAATCCGGGTCAGTTCGATACCCAGCCCGGTGATACCGGGCTGGTAGCCGCTGCTACAACCGGCGAAAAGCAGCGCCGCGAGCGCGAAAATTACGGAGAAAAGCGATTTCTTCATGCGGCAACATTCTGGCGCTGGTGCTAACTGTCGCAAGTCTAGTCACGGGTTTTTTTCTTTCGTCCGGGCTGGCCCCCCTCCGACGATTCCAAACTGCGCCACCGCTCCGACTGTCGCCAGGGCAAGGATGCAGGGCAATATCCATGGCCGGCTTTCCTTTAATGCCGCCAGCTGCTCCGGGTGCTGGAGGTAATACAGCCAGTCGAGCTGGCTGGTGAAGTAATACAGGGCCAGCGTGGCGCGAACCGCCCCCAGCAGGGCGGTCGACAGAGTGAGGAGCAGGCGCTGCAGTTTGAGCGCGGCAATCCCACCCATTATGCCAAGCAGGCATCCGCCTGGCAGGGCGATCATTTGCCCGAAACCCGCCAGCAGCAGGCCGCCCAGCGCCCCACCAAATGCGAACCCGGCCAGAAAAACCGCTCCGAGGAACAACAGGAGTGTCAGTGCCGCCCCGCCCAGCGCGCCGACGATCGAACCGCCGATCTCGCCCGCTGCACCCAGCCCCATCGCCATCCCCGCTGCCTGCCCGAAGAGGGCACCGGCCAGGCCGCCGAGCACCATGAACGTCATTCTGAAAATCCGGTAGCCAAAAAAACAGTCGAGCAGGCCCCACGCCAGAGTGGCGGCGGAAATCCACGGGTAGAGTTCGGTGCTGTGCGGCACATCGGGCACTAAGCAAACCACGCCGCCTCCTGGCAAAAACAAACGTGCGGACGGATACGGTTAGAAAATCGCCAGCGCCTGTGCGCTCTCGAGGGCGATCCACGCCACCACAGCCGCGGCGCCGCAGATCAGCACAGCCTTCGCCACGCGCCGGCGCTGCAGGCTGCGCTCATAGCGGTCGACGTCGTGCGGACGGAAACCGCATTGCTCGAGGAAGCTCACAAATTGCGCGTGCTTCGCCCGCGTGGTCCGCAGCTGCCGGTCGGTCCGCGCGCCGCGCCGGAAGTCGAGTCGGCGGGCGAACTGGCGGAACAGGCGAAGCATGACGGAGCTTTTCTCCGGAAAATAACTCTTCCTTTCAAGGGGATTCTGGCTATCTCGACGTTTCACGCCCCGTTCACCCGCCCGATGCACCATATCCGCTATGTCGGCCAGAGACTGCACTGCGAGTCCGTTGACCTCGACGCTGTCGCCCGGCTGCATGGCACTCCGACCTACGTCTACAGCGCCCAGACCATCACGGACAATTACCGCCGCCTGGCCGCCGGGCTGGCGGGAATTGATCTGCGGATTTGCTACGCCTGCAAGGCGAACGCCAACCTCGCCGTGCTCCGGCACCTGGCCAACCTCGGCGCGGCCTTCGATCTCGTGAGTGGCGGCGAACTGCGCCGGGTGCAGGCGGCGGGCGGCAGCCTTCGCCATAGCGTTTTTGCCGGCGTCGGCAAAACCGAGGCCGAAATCGCTTTGGCGCTCGAGGCGGGCGTTTACGGCTTGCACGTCGAAAGCGAGTCCGAGCTGGCGCGCATCGACCATGTGGCCGGCCAGCTGGGGCGACGAGCCCCCATCGCCCTCCGGGTCAATCCCGACGTCGACGCCCGGACGCACGCCAAGATCACCACCGGCCGGAGCGAAAACAAATTCGGTATCCCGCTTTCCCGGGCGATGGCGGCCTATGCGACGGCGGCGCGTCTCCGGCATCTTGAGATCCGCGGCGTGCAGATGCACCTTGGTTCGCAATTGACCTCCGCGGCGCCGTTCGTCGAGGCAGTCGAGAAGATGGCGCCGCTGGTTGAGCGGTTGAAGGCGCTCTACGGGATTACGTATTTCAGCATCGGCGGCGGGCTCGGCATCGCCTACCACGACGCGCTCGCCAGCGGCGCGCGCGAGTGGTGGGAGGCGCGCCCCTCGGACGAACGACCGCTCACGGCCGAGGCCTACGGGACGGCGCTCCGGCCGCTGCTGGCGCCGCTCGGCCTCCAGATCCTGCTCGAGCCCGGCCGTTATCTCACCGGCAACGCCGGCGTGCTGCTCGCCCGCGTCGAATACCTCAAGCGCGGCGCAGAAAGAAACTTCCTCATCCTTGACGCCGCGATGAACGACCTTGTGCGCCCCGCGATGTATGACGCCTACCACGAACTCGTGCCGCTCGTGCGCGACACCTCGCGCCCTGCGCTCACGGCCGACGTGGTCGGCCCCGTCTGCGAATCGGGCGACTGTTTCGCCCGGGACCGCACCTTGCAGCAGGTGAGCGAGGGTGAGTTCGTGGCCTTCCTGAGTGCCGGGGCCTACGGGGCCGCGATGGCCAGCCGCTACAACACCCGGCCCCTGCCGGCCGAAGTGCTGGTGCTGGGCAACTGTTTCGAACTCGTCAAAGCCCGTGAAAATTTTGAGATTATGGTGGCTGGGGAGAAAATACCCGGCTTCCTGAACGCATGAGCTTGCCGGACAAACGGGTCTTGAATTTCGGCGTGATCGGCGCCGGCGCGTGGGGCACGGCCATGGCGACGCACCTCGCGCGCTGCGGGCAGCGGGTCACGCTTATCACCCGCCGGCCGGAGCAGGCGGTCTCCCTTGCCGCCACCCGCGGGAATCGCGACTACCTGCCCGGCATCCCGCTGCCGGACAACCTTGCTTTTACCGCGGATCTGCGCACGGCGCTGGGCGAGACCGACGTCGTGTTGATCGCCAGTCCGTCGCACGCCCTGCGGGCCTGGTGCGAGCAGGTGCGCGGCGTGCTGTCCGATACCTCGCGCCTGCAGCTCCTCCTTTCGCTGGTCAAGGGCCTCGAGGTCGGCACCCATCTCCGGCCGAGCGAAGTGATGGCGCAAGTGCTGCCCGGCCTCAATGTCGGCACCCTCACCGGTCCGACCAACGCCGCCGAGGTGGCGAGCGGATTGCCGGCCGCCATGGTGCTTGCCGCTGCGCAAGCCGGACCTTTCCTCGAAGAGGTGCAGGCGGCCATGAGCGGCCCGACGCTGCGCATTTACACCAGCGACGACTTGTCCGGTGCGGAATACGGGGCGTGCCTGAAGAATGTCTACGCGATCGCCGCGGGACTCTGCGACGGACTCAAGCTGGGAGACAATTCCAAGGCCGCGCTCATCACCCGGGCGCTGGCCGAGTTGGTGCGGGTGGGGCAGGCGCTCGGTGCCCAGCCGGAGACGTTTTACGGACTCAGCGGTTTCGGGGACCTGGTGGCCACCTGCCACGGTGCGTGGAGCCGCAACCGCGAATTCGGCCAGAAAATCGGCGAGGGGGCAGCCGTGGCCAGCCTGCTGGCCGGGCGCAAGACGGTCGTCGAGGGCTACCGCACCACGGATTCGTTTTACGGCTTGTGCCGGGAGAAGGGCATCTCGGCACCGATCCTGGCCGAGGTCTACGCCATCCTCTACCAAGGCAAGGCGCCCGGCGACGCCCTCCGGGCGCTGATGACCCGCGGGCTCAAGCGCGAGACGCACTTGCCGCTGCCGAAACACTGAGCGGGCCGGTCCGATAGCGACAGGACGTCATTTGATGCACTCGGTGAACCGCGGCTGGGCTGCGGCGTGCCGCCGGTGCACGTCGAGGTAGATTTCGTCGACCAGCCGGTCGACGGCGGCGCCCTGCGGGAATTTCACGCTGAAGCCCGGGCGATCGCGGTCGAGTGTGTTGCGCGCGGCGGCGAGAAAATCGCCGATGAGTTCGCGCGGCGACTCGTCGCCCACCGAGATGCGGATGGTGGTCGGCGTGATGCCGGCTTCCCGGAGGGCGCCGGCGTCGAGTTCGGAGTGCGAGGTGAGCGCGGGGCAGAGAACGAGTGTGTTGCTCTGGCCGAGCGAGACCATGTGGCCGAACATCGGCGCGAGCGAGTCGAAGAACCGTTCAAGCGTGACGCGGGAGACTTTGGCCTTCTCGAGATGGAGCGTGAAGAGCGGCGCGGGCAGTCCGAGATATGAGATGCGGCCGGCGATGGCGGCGTTCTGATCGCCGGGATTGGCCGGGCCGGTGACGGTGATGAGCGGGTGCGCGGCCAGCCAGCGGGCGAAGATGACGGTGTTAATGCATTTCTTCAGCATGCGCTCCTCGAGTGTCTTCATGCCGGTGAGCACCTCAAAGGCCTTGTCGGAGTCGAGGAACGCGCCCTTCACGTAGTAGACGTTCCAGAAGAGAGTATCGTGCCAGTTTTTGCCTGACAGCGCGGTCTCGCCCTTGGGGAGGAACATGTCCTCGTTGCGGCCGAGGACGACGCCGGCGGTGGTGGTGCCGTGGCCGCTGAGATCCTTGGTGTAACTGTGGAGGACATAATCGGGCCGGCTCGCGGGGTCGGCGTGCCGGAGCGGACGGACGAGGAAGGGCGTGCCCACGGTGCTGTCGAGGATGACCGTGAGCCCCACAGCGTGCGCCGCCGCGCAGATGGCGGGGACATCGAGGAACACACCGTGGGGGTTGCACGGGCTCTCGAGGTAAACGTAGATGCGCCGCCCGGCGGCGAGGCGGTCAGCGTATTTTTTCCGGGTGGCGGCAAGGGCTTTCTTGAAGTCGGCCTCGGTCGTGCCGTCGAAGAAGACGACGCCGGCGTCGAGGTTGGAGCGCTTGCCGAACCAGTCGTGGATGAGCTGGTAGGCGCCGCCGTAGACGTTGCGCGAGGAGAGGATGACGTCCTGGTAGCCGACGAGGTGGGAGAGGATGCCGTCGATCGCACCCATGCCGGAGTTGAAGTTCCACGCCATGTATTCGCCGGCGAGCGGGCCGCACTCGATGTCGACGATGTGGTTGGCGAGCGAGATCGAGGTGGGGTTCATCAGCCGCGAGTAGATCTCGTGCAGCATCTCCTTGCCCTGGAATGCGTCGTCGATCCACTCGGAGCAGGCGAAAAGATAGGTGGCGGTGCGCGTGATGACGGGCGTGGCGGAAAAGAGCGCCGTGACGTTGTCGAAAACGGGGTAGGGGCCTTTGGCGAGTATCGTGGTGTTGCTGTAGCCGAGCGACTGATGCGTCTTGCGCGAGGGGTTCTGCAGGGTGTCGAGGAGCTTCGCCAGCTGGAAGGAGAGGAATTTCTTTGCGTTGAACAGCGCGAGGCGGTCCTCGCGCGGCAGCCGGGCGAGCTCGCGCAGGGTGGCCTCCCAGAGGTCCATCACGTCGCCGTGCGCGGCGTAGAGTTTTTCCGCGAGGGCGAGCAGCGGTCGGCCGGCAGGGCTGCGCGGGTCGAGATTGAAGTGCCCTAGTTGTTCGAGGGCGAGCTCGTGCAGCGTGGCGGCCTGCGTGGTCTTGCGGCGGGGCGAGAGAATCCGGGCGGCCGGCGGCTCCTTCGCGACAGGCTTGCGGGCGGCGACGGAAGTTTTCATGTCGCCGTCAAAATGCCACCGCTTGCGACCGGAGGCAAGCCAGCCAGTGGTTTTTCCGCTGGTCACGATGACGACTAATGCGGAGATTCGGATTTGATGATACGTGCCGACCTCGAACGCGCCCGTCGCCTGCTCTGCCGGCTGCAGGATGCAATCCGCACGAGCGTGCTGGCCGCGCAGCGGCGCGGAGCCGCCCGGCTGGCGCGCGTCGCGGCGGTGACGGCGGCGGACACGATCTACGCCGTCGACCAAGTATCGGAGCGCACCGTGCTGGCGTGGTTGGGAAAAAACTGGCCGCGGCGCTGGCCGCTCGAACTGGTCATGGAGGGTCTGGAGGACCGCGGCGCGGTCACCTTCCCGCGCGGCACCCCGGTGGCGGAAACGGTTTTCAAATGCATCATCGATCCCATCGACGGCACGCGCGGGCTGATGCATGACAAGCGCAGCGCCTGGAGCCTCGCGGCCCTCGCGCCGCAGCGCGGGCCCCAGACCAATCTGGGCGGCCTTGTGGTCGCGGCGATGACCGAACTGCCGGTGAGCAAGCAGGACCGGGTTGACCAACTCAGCGCGGTGCGCGGCGGCGGCGTGCGCGCGGAACGGAGCGATCTGCGCACGGGCCGGCGGCGGAAATTCACACCGCGGCCCTCCCGCGCCCGCACGCTGGCGCATGGGTTCGCGTCCTTCGTGAAATTTTTCCCTGCCGGCAAGGCGTGGCTCGCCAGTCTCGAGGAGAAGCTCTGGCGCCGGCTGGGAGAGGGCGGTGAGATCTTTGACGACCAATACCTGAGCACTGGCGGGCAACTCTACGAGCTGCTGCTGGGGCGCGACCGCTTCATCGCCGATTTGCGGCCGCTGGCTTTCGCGCGACTGCGGGTGCACGGGGCGCTGCCCTGCCACCCCTATGACATTTGTGTGGCGCTGATCGCGGAGGAAGCGGGCTGCGTCATCACCGATCCGGCCGGCCGGCGGTTGCGGGCGCCGCTCGACACCACGAGCGCGGTGGCTTGGATTGGCTACGCCAACCGCCCGCTCGCGCGTCGCATCGGACCGGAGTTGCGGCGGTTGTTGCGCCGGGCGTGATCAGTAGTCCTTCGTCTGCTCGATGACAGCGGCCTTGCCATCCGTGAACACCACACGGATTCGCTCGTCCTTTTGCAGGGTATGCATATCGCGGAGCACGGGCTTGTAGTAGACGCGGTGAGTCGGCAGGCGCGGGTCGAAGTAGACCCCACGATGGTAGCCGATGTGGCGCATGCCCCCGTGGCGTTCGTGATAGCGGTTGTAAATCCAGATGACCTTGGTGCTGGCGGCGGAAAGGGATACTCGTTTCTCGTCCGGTGCGCCGAGGGCGAGGTAGACCATGTCCGGCTTGAAACCGGGGTCGACGATCCCCTGCTTGATCTTGCTCTGCGTGGCGGCGTCCAGCTTGGCAAACACTGCGGGATTTTCCTTGATGCGGGAGTCCACGGACTGGCAGCCAGCGGCGAGGGAAAAGGCGGCGGCGAGCAGAACCGGGGCAAGCAGGCGTATTTTCAGGGCGTGGGTTATGACGCCACAAAGCTAATCTGGTTTCCGGGGAACGCCCGGGCCTACCGGACCACCAGCTTGCGCTCGCGCAGCCAGGCAAAAATGACGGGCGTGACGATGAGAATGTGGACGAGCGAGGAGAGCATACCGCCGACGACCGGCGCGGCGAGCGGGCGCATGATTTCCGTGCCAGTGCGCTCCGCCCAGAAGATCGGCAGCAGACTGGCAACGGTCGTGGCGACGGTCATCACTTTCGGGCGCAGTCGCAGGCGCGCGCCGGCCTTGATGGCGTCGAGCAGCGCGGCGCGGTTGAAGGCGGCACCGAGTTCCTCGCGTTTCTTCGCCACGGCTTCCTCGAGGTAGACGACCATCACGACGCCGGTCTGGATGGCAGTGCCGAAGAGCGCGATGTAGCCGACCCACACGGCGACGCTGAAGTGATAGCCGAGCGCGGCTTGGAGAAACACGCCGCCGGTCAACGCGAACGGCACCGCCAGAATGACGTGCGCAGCCTCGCCGACTGAGTGAAACACGACAGTGAGCAGCACGAAGATGATGAGCAGCACGAGCGGCACCACGATCTGCAGCGTCTCGCGGGCGCGGAGCTGGTTCTCGTATTCGCCGCTGTATTCCACAGACATGCCGGAGCTGAGGGTGACTTCCTTGGCGACGCGCTCCTTGATCTCGTCGACGAAGCTGCCGAGGTCGCGGTCGGGTTGCACGTTGGCCTGCACGAACGCGCGGAGGCGGCCGTTCTCGCTCATGATTTCGTTGGGGCCGGTGACGCGCTTGATGGTCGCAAGCTGGCCGAGGGGGATGTGCGGGCCGGCGGGCGTCGGCACAAGAATTTCACCGAGCCGGTCAAGGTCCTCGCGCTCGCCGCGATCGAGGCGCACCTGCAGCGGCCAGCGTTCGCGACCCTTGAGCGTGGTGGCGACGGTCGTGCCACCGAGGCCGGTCTCGACGTAGCGCAGCAGCTCGTCGGCGCGGAGGCCGTAGCGGCCCATGGCATCGCGGTTCACGGAAATTTCCATGTAGGGCTTGCCTTGAATGCGCGATGGCGCGACGCCGGTGGCGCCCTGCACGCGGTTGACGATCTGCTCGATCTCGTAGGCCTTCTGCTGGAGCAGCGTGAGATCGTCGCCGAAAATCTTCACACCGACCTGCGCGCGAATGCCGGTCGCGAGCATGAGAATGCGGTTCTGGATCGGCTGGAGAAAACCCGGCGCGTAGCCCGGCACGTTCATGAGTTTGGCGGAAAGTTCCGCGATGATCTTTTGCTTCGTCATGCCCGCGCGCCACAGCTCGGTCGGTTTCAGCATGATGGTCGTCTCGATCATCTCGACGGGCGCGGGGTCGGTGGCGGTGTCCATGCGGCCGAGTTTGCCGGCGACGGAGAGCACTTCGGGCGTCTGGCTGATGACCTTGTCCTGCCACGCCATGATGCGCTTCACCTCGGTGAGCGAGGTGCTCGGCAGCAGCACGGGCATGAAGAGCAGCGAGCCCTCCTCGAGCGTCGGCATGAATTCGCTGCCGAGTCCGGCCGGCAACATCGCGGCCAGTTGCGGGTTGAGAGTCGAGAGCTGAGAGCGCAGAAATTTCGGCACCCCGAACGCCACGACGAACGCCGCAGCGAGCAGCGCGAAGGCGCCGGCGAGGACGGTCTTGCGCGCGTGCAGCGCCCAGTCGAGCGCGGGCGCGTAGAGCTTGAGCAGGCCCTTCATGATCCAGTTGTCCTGCTCGCGGCGGAACGGCCCTTTGACGAGCAGCGTGCAGAACATGGGCACGGCGGTGACGGCGAGCAGCGTGGCGCCGACGAGCGCGAAGGTCTTGGCGTAGGCGAGTGGGTGGAAGAGTTTGCCTTCCTGGCCGGAGAGCAGGAACACCGGCACGAAGGCGAGCACGATGATCATCATCGAGAAAAACATCGGCCGGCCGACCTGCGTGGCGGCGTCGAGCGTAAGCTGGAAAGTTTCCGCGCGCGTCAGCCGTCGTTTTTTGTCGTCCTCGGCGCGCTCGCAGTGGCGGATGACATTTTCCGTCATCACGATGCCGGCATCGACGAGCACGCCAATGGAAATGGCGATGCCGGTGAGCGACATGATGTGCGAGGCGATGCCGAATTCCTTCATCAGGATGAACGAAATCAGAATCGAGGCCGGCAGCGGCAGCGTGACGATGAGGATGCTGCGAAAATGCCAGAGGAAGAGGATGTGCGCGAGCGTCACGAGGATGATTTCCTCGACGAGCGCGTGCTTGAGGGTGTCGATGGCGCGGCCGATGAGATCGCTGCGGTCGTAGAATGGCTCGACCGTCACGCCCGGCGGCAGGCCCGACTGGAACGCGGCGATCTTGGCCTTCACGTCGGCGATGACGCGCCAGGCGTTCTCGCCGTAGCGCATGACGACGGTGCCGCCGACGACCTCGCGACCGCCGACGTCGAGAGCGCCGCGGCGGAAGTCGCCGCCGATCTGCACCGTGGCGACATCGCGCAGGTAGAGCGGGTTGCCCTGGCGCGGCAGGAGCGGGATTTTCTCGATGTCGGCGGCGGACTGCACGAGGCCGAGACCGCGCACGACGTATTCGGCGCCGTTCTCCTCGATGGTCTTGCCGCCGACGTTCAAATTGCTCTGCGCCACGGCGTCCATGACCAGGCCGAGCGGCAAGTCGAATTGTTTGAGTTTCCGCGCGGAGACCTCGATCTGCCACTGGCGCACAAAGCCGCCGATGCTCGCGACCTCGGAGACGCCTTTCACGGAGGCGAGCTGGTAGCGCACGAAATAATCCTGCACGGCGCGCAGCTGACCGAGGTCGTAGCCCTCGCCGTTGGGCGACTTCGCGGGGTCGACCTTGAGGTAGTATTGGTAAACCCAGCCGAGGCCGGTGGCATCGGGTCCGAGCCGCGCGGTGATACCGGAGGGCAGCACGTCGCCGAGGGAGTTGAGGCGCTCAAGCACGCGCGTGCGCGCGAAGTAATTGTCGATCTTGTCCTCGAAGATGACGGTGAGGATGGAGAAACCGAACATCGACGTGGCGCGCACACTGCGCACGCCGGCGAGGCCCTGCAGGTTGACGGAGAGCGGGTAGGTGATCTGGTCCTCGACTTCCTGCGGGCTGCGGCCGGGCCAGTCGGCGTAGACGATGACCTGGTTCTCCGAGAGGTCGGGGATGGCGTCGACCGGTGTCTGCTGGAGCGCCAGTGTGCCCCACGCGCACAGCATGATGAATCCGCTGAGCACCAAGAAACGGTTGTGCAGCGACCAGTTGATGAGACGGTTGATCATGGCGGGTGGGGGAGTGGCGGTTGGTGGAAAAGGGCCCAGAAAAGTGTCACCTATTAGATGACACTTTCCGGGAGTGGATCAGAGCTTGGACGTGATCAGGATTTCTGGTTGTGCTGGGACGGGTCGTGCACGACCGGCTTGTCGCTGGTGTAGCCGCGGAGCTCGTTATACTTCGCGACCTGCGCCGGCGTGAGGATGGCGCCGGTGGCGACGTGGGCGTTGAGGTGCACCGCTCGGAGTTCGCCCTGAAGCTGGCCGATCTCGACGGTGAGCGCGCGGACGTTTTCGGCGGTGGCGTGTTTGCCGGTGAAGAGCTCATCGAGAGCGATTTCGCGGGCGATGATCTTTTCGCCGAGCGGAATGGCCGCAGCTTTCATCGCGTCGAAGACGCGCGTGAGCGCCGCGGTCTGGTCGGACGTGAGCGCAAGCTCGGCGGTATCGAGCACGTGGCGCGGGCCGGGGTAGCGGTTGAGTTCGGCGGGGCGGGCGAGGCCCATGCCGTGGCCGCTGCGCAGCTGGTTGATGTCGGATTCGGAGAGGGCCTTGATCCCGCGATTTTGCTGGCCCACGTAGGGCGAGGGCGCGGAAGCGGCGAACATCGCGGTGGCGAAGCTCAGCGAGGAGAGAACGAACAGGGCGGGAACTTTGCGGAGGGACATGGAGGATTTGGGCTGGTTGTTATTTGTCGTCGTCATCAGTTGGGTAAAGGGCTTGGCCGGCTGGTCACTTGATCTCGCTGCCGCATGTGAGCATGGCGGAGCCGAAGAAGGGATTGCGGAGGTCGGGGGTGCGCTGGAGCCAGCGGCCGGTCCCGAGCACGGGTGACATCGGGCACTGGAAAATCCGGAACTCGGTCGCTTGGTGCAGGCTGGTGCCCCGCACGAGATCGGCGACGGCGGTGCTGAGCGGCTCGAAATCGCGGCGTGCGGCCTTGAGGTCGAAGCGGTCGCCGGTGGTTTTCTCGAACTGCTTCAGTGACGTGCGCTGACCGGCGGGTTCGACGGCGATGTAGGCCGTCAACGCCGTGCGGATGGTGGGCAGGACATTTTGGTAGCCGGCGAAATCGTCGGCGGCGAGCACCATGGCCCCATCGGCGAGGGCAAGAGCGAGCGGTTGCAGCAGATCGAGCCGCTTGGTGTCGTCAGCAGCGGTGGCTTGGGTGACCATTGGAGCCGGTTTCTCGGTCGCCGGGGTGGGCAAGCCGCTGGCGGCGCGGGCAAGCTGCGCCTGACTGTCGAGGATCATACCGCCTTGCGTGACGACTTTGTCGCCCTCGGCGAGTCCGTCGAGCACCTCGACATCGTCGTCGCCGACGCGGCCAAGCCGGATGTTGCGAGACTCGTAGGCGTGGCCGCCACGGTCGACGTAGATGACGGCGGTGCCGGTGTGCTGGAGCACGGCGGCGCGCGGGACGATGAGGGCTTCAGGCGAGTCGAGTTTCACGAGGCCCTCGGCAGTCTGCTTGTGGAGCAGGGCGCGGTCGGCGTTTGGCAGCACGACGCGCACGCGGACGGTGCGCGTGGTCTCATTGAGATTCGGGTCGATGAAGGCGATGGGCGCACGGAAAATCCGGCCGGGTTGCGAGAGCGTGGTGACGTCGACGCTCTGGCCGGCGCGCAGCCACGAGAGGTCCTGTTCATGGGCGTCGAAGATGAACCACATCGACGAGAAATCGCCGAGTTCGAAGAGCCGGGTCTCGGCTTCGGTCTGGTCGCGGTTGATCTGCTGGCCTTCATAGACGTGGCGGGCGACGATGGTGCCGGACGTCGGCGCGCGGAGATTGACCATCGCGGTGGGCTCAAGCGTGTGCTCGAGGATGTCGATCTCCTCGGCCGTGAGTCCGAGGTTGAGCAGGCGCTCGCGCGCATCGGCGCGCTGGGACGCGGAGAAGGCGGAGGTGCCGGCCTTGAGGCGTTCGACGAATTCGCGTTGGGCGGTGAGCATCTCGGGGCTGTAGATCGTGGCGAGGGGCTCGCCTTCCTTCACTTCGGCGCCGACGTAGTTGACGAAAAGTTTCTCGATGCGGCCGGGCACGCGGGCGGTGATGTAGCGGTGGCGCGTATCGTCGTCGTCGATCGCGCCCGTGACGCGCAGCGTGCGGATGAGCGGGGCGCGGCGCACGGCGGCGACACGGACGTCGAGCACAGCGACGCTGGCCGGCGTCAGGGTGACGAGATTGGGATCGATCGCGCCACGGGCGGCGACGGAGGCGATGACGAGGTCCATGCCACAGATGGTGCATTTGCCGCCGGGTTTGTCGGACTTGATCCACGGGTGCATGGGGCACTGGTAGACGGCGGCAGTGGCGGCGTGGTTGTGGCTGTCGGCCGCGGGCGCTTGGGAGCGGGCGACAAAGTATCCGCCCGCAGCGGCGGCGAGGGCGACGAGGAAAGAAATGGGGAAGCGAGTTTTCATGAGGATAAGGACGGAAACGGAGGTGGGCGGAGAGTCTTACCCGGACGCACGACGGTGGAACGGGACAGGACGCGGAAAAGCCGGCGTGCGGGCACGCGCGGGCACACTCAGGCCCACGGCCTTAGATCAGGAAACTGCAATGCGCCTTGAACAAAGGCACACTCGCAGCAGGCGTCCATGGATCGGACGCGCGCAAATCGAGCTGACGGGACACCGGTTCGAGGAACGCGGAGAAAAATTTGACCGGGGTGCGGCGGATGGCGACGACCTTGCGGGCGGGCTTCGCAACGGCGGCGGTGCCAGCGGGCTCCGAGGCGCCGACCCACTGGATGGGCGCGGGAGGCACGGCGCAGTCGGGCATACCGCACGAGCCGTCGCACTGGCCACCGCAGGCGCAGTGACTGGCCGTGGCGAGGGACAAGGGCGCCGTCTGCACCTGCGCGAACGCGGTGCAGAAAACAGCGAGGAGAAGCCCAACGAGGCGTTTCATGCGAGGGCGATTGATAGCAGTGAGAGCGGCTGCGGCAACTTTTATTGCAGAGGATTTTTTTGGCTTTCGCTGCGGGCGGTTTCGCGAATCGCTCGGCGAAAACGAGTTAGGCGGGAGCGGGCGCCAGTTTCAGGACGAAATGAAAATCATCGATGAGCATCCGCTGACGGAAATAGAAGCGATGGGCAGCGCGGCGGTGCAGGCCCGAATCGAGGTGGAGCTCGGCGCAGCCCTCGGCGAGGGCGAGCTCGCGCAGCCATGCGAAAAGGGCCTCGCCGTGGCCTTGCGAGCGCGAGGCGGAATCGGTTATGAGGTCGTCGAGGTAAAGGATGCGCCCCGCCCAGAGGACATCCATCAGTCTGTAGCCGGCGAGAGAGCGGACGGCACCGCCGGCCTCCAGCGCGGCAAGGCGGTAGCACTGGTTCGTCTGACGGCGGACCCGTGTGATGAATTCATCCGAAGTGAGGTGAGAGCGCAGCTGCACCATCACGGGGAAACAGCGGGTCAGTTCGGCGTCCGTCTCGGCGTGGAAGATTTTCATCGCTCAGGCGGCCTTAGGCTGGGCGGGCGCAGTGAGCGAGACTGGCATCGGGCGGGCCTTACTGATGGTGATGAGGGCGACGCCGCCGATGATGACGGCGGAGGCGACGAGCATCCGGGGGCTCACGGGCTCGTGCAGGATGAACCAGCCGAGGAAAACGGCGACGATGGGATTGACGTAAGTGTAGGTGTAGACGCGGGCCGGCGTGCTGTGCTTCATCAGCCAAATGAAGGCGGTGAAGCCGACGAGCGAGCCGACCAGTGTGAGATAGAGCCAGGCGCCGAGCGAGCGCGCCGTGACGGCGGCCGCCTCAAAGCTTGCCGGCTCGCGCATGAGGAAGCTCATCAGGAAGAGCCAGCCGCTGCCGGTGAGCATCTGCAAGGCCGAGGCGGTGAAGGGCTCCGCGGGCATCTGCGCGTAGCGCGAGTAGAGCGAGCCGCCGCTCCACAGGATGCACGCGAGCACCAGCGCGCCGACGTGGAGAAAGTCGAGGCCGCTGGATCCTCCGCCCGACCGGACGTCGGGCCCGGCCAGCAGCGCCAGGCCGGCGAAACCGAGGGCCAGTCCCGTGGCCGTCAGCCAGGTGGGCCGGGCGCCGCGCTTTGCATCGCCACCGAGAACCAGCACGGCCCAGTCAAGCAGCACGATGGCGACCGGTCCGATGGAAATGACCAACGTGGCGATGCTGGAGGGCACCTTCTGCTCGGCCCAGCAGACGAGGCCGTTGCCGCCGAGCATCAGCAGCGCGCCGACGATGGAGTTGTCGAACCACTGGCGCGCGGTCGGGCGGATTTTTTTCGTAAACCAAAGGAAGCCGTAAAGCAGCAAACCGGAAACCAGGAAGCGTGCGCCGGCCATGAGGAAGGGCGGCAGCGACTCGACCGCGATGCGGATGGCGAGATAGGTGGAACCCCAGACCACGTAGATGGCGGCGAAGGCGAGGATGAGCGCGCTGCGCGGGGCGGGTGCGGTGGAATCGGTCATAGGGCGGAGGCAATTGATGCGATGGGCGGGAGATGAGACGTGATTTGGGCGCTATTTCCGCCGCGGTGAAGCGCGAAAACGGGGCGGGGAATTGCGGCCGGGATCAGAGTTGCTTCTTGGCGAGGTCGCCCAGCGTGCGGATGGCGTGGTCGATGGCCTCGGACCAAGGGATGCCTGCGCTCATGCGGAGGCAGTTGCGGTAACGATCCTTGACCGAGAAGAGCGCACCGGGTGCGGTGTTGATGCGGTGCTTGAGCGCCTCGCGGTGGAGGCGTAGCGTGTCGACGCGCGTGGGGAACTCGACCCAGACGACGTTACCGCCCTGCGGCCGGCTGAGGCGCGTGCCTTCGGGGAAATAGCGGGCCATCGACTGGGTGAAGAGGTGCAGCTGCTGGTGGTAAGCGCGGCGGATGGTGCGGAGATGGTGGTCGTAGCCGCCGTCGCGGAGGAATTCGGCGAGGGTCTTCTGGAGGATGGCGGGCGTGCCCATGCTGTTGGTGAACTTGAGCCGGCGCACGCGCTCGAAGTAACGGCCGGGGGCGATCCAGCCGACACGGAAACCGGGGGCGAGGGTCTTGCCAAAGGAGGAGCAGAGCATCACGCGGCCGTCGCGGTCCCACGCCTTCAGCGGCTTGGGCCGGAGCTCGCCGAAGTGGAGGTCGCCGTAAACGTCGTCCTCGATGACCGGCAGGTCGAACTCGCTGAGCAGGTCGTAGAGGCGGCGTTTCTTGTCGTCGGGCATGAGCGAGCCGAGCGGATTGTGGAAGGCGGGCATGACCATGACGGCCTTGACGTCGTTCTGCTCGATGGCCTCGCGGAGCTCGTCGAGGCAGATGCCCTCACGGGACGAGGTAGGAATCTCAAGCGCGCGCAGGCCGAGGCTCTGGATGGTTTCGAGGAAGCCGAAGTAGGCGGGGGTTTCGATGGCAACGGTGTCGCCCGGCTTGGTGACGGCGCGCAGGGCGAGGTTGATAGCCTCGGAGCAGCCGATGGTGACGACAAGTTCGTCATGGGCCAGCGGGCAGCCGGCCTGCAGATAGCGTCGGGCGATCTCGCGGGAGAGCGGCTCGAAGGCCCAGTTCAAGCCGTAGCGGCCGAGGATGCTGGGGTCGCGGCGCGCGACGGAGCCGAGGAGGCGCGCGAGTTTTTTTGTCGGAAACAGGCTGTGGTGCGAACAGGCGGCGCCGAAGGGAATGTAGTCGGGGTCGACCGAGCGGTCCAGGACCTCGGCGGTGAGGTCGTTGACGCCGACATAGGAAGGCTTGGCCATCGGCCGGGCCATGCGCGGCTCCGGGCAGAAACACGGCGGCCGCGGCCGGACGTAATAGCCCGACTGCGGTCGGGCCTCGAGGTAGCCGCGGTTTTCGAGGACGGTGTAAGCCTGCAGCACCGTGGCGATGCTGACGCTGCGCTGGCGCGACATCAGGCGGACAGACGGCACCCGGTGGCCGGGACGGAGCGTGCCCTGCTCGATGAGCGATTGCAGCGAACCGGCCAACTCCGCGTAAAGGGACTGGCCGGCGGCGGGCGCGCCGGATTTGGGTAAAGGCAGTGTCTGGATCATGGCGTGGAAGGGGGCGATCGAGAAGGACAGACGGTAGCAAAAACGGGGCGACACTGGTAGCATCAGTGGAAGAAGATTGGCACCAGCACAGTTGCTTTGCAGCGGTGCTGTGTCCATGACAATTATCCCGCGACTGGGACGCGCGGGCACAAGAAAGCCCCGGCCATGCGGCGCGGGGCTGTTGGTCTGGCCAAAAAAGGCCGGCTAGAACGAGCCCTTGAGCGAGAGGCCGAAGTAACTGCCGGCGTCGCCGTCGAGCCGGTAGTTGCGGTCGAACCAGTCGAACTTGCGGTCGGTGACCGCGCCGAAATCGAAAGAGAGTTTCATGGTCTCGGTCAGGGCGTAGTCGAGGGAGAGGCCGGCACGGATCTCGCGGTAATCGAGGTAGGTGTCGGCCAGGCTCGGGCCGACGGGGAGGAAGAGCGGATTGGCACGGGGATCGCGTCCGACGCGGAAGGAGCCGCCTTGGAACGACACGCCAGCACTGAGGCTGAGCTGCTCCGAATATTTGCAGGTGAAGCCGCTGCGGGGGAAACCTAGGTTGAAGAGCCAGTCGGGCGTAAACTGCCAGCGCACGCCGACGATGGGCAGCACGGGATTGTCGGAGAAGGGGTTGACGTTGAGGCCGAACATCCAGATGAGCTCGCGCGAGGGGGACCAGGCGGTGGTGAGGAGGAGCGGGGCGTTGAAGGATTTGCCGTTAAAATCGTCGAAATCGCATAGAAGCCGGGGCGCAGATACGCCGCGAGGCTCCAGGCCTCGGAGAGGCGGTGCATGACCCCGAGGTTGAGCGAGAGTTCGGACAGCTCAGCGGGCAAAATCGGGGGTGGAAGCGTCGAGGCGGTTGGTCGCGTAGGCCAAGCCGTAGGCGAGCGAGGTCGACTCGGTGAGTTTCGCGCGGTTGGACAGGCTGAAGCCGAAGCGATTGACCGAGACTTCGCCCATGCGGGCGGAGCCACGGGCGAGGTCCTCCTTGGAGGAGTAGGACCACCAGAGATCGTAGGAGGCGAGCATGGCGGGGCGCATGGTGGCCGAGGGTTGCGCGAAGAGCGTGGGCGCGCCGGCTCAGACGGTGATCTCGCCGCGCAGGTAGAGCACAGCGCGGCCGGCCACCTGCACGCGATCACCGGCCAGGGTGCAGAATAGCTCGCCGCCGCGCGGCGAAATCTGCCGGGCGTGCAGGCTATTCTTGCCCAGGCGCTGCGCCCAGTAGGGCACCAGGGTGCAGTGGGTCGAGCCGGTGACCGGATCCTCGGGTATGCCCACACGCGGTGCAAAAAACCGGGAGACGAAATCACAATCCCGTCCCGGGGCCGAGGCGATGATGCCGACCACATCGAGGCGGCCGAGCGTCGCGAAGTCGGGATTCAGCGCGCGCACCTGCTCCTCGGTGGGGAAGACGCACAGGTAATCGCGCGCCTTGCCGACAAACTCCGGGGTCGCGCCGAGCCCGCGGATAATCTCGGGCGGAGCCGGCGCGGCCGCGGCCGGACGGGCGGGGAAGTCCATTTCCAGCAAGCCCTGCTCCAGGCGCCGGACGGTCAGCGGGCCGCTGCGGGTATCGAAGGTGACGAGATTGCCGGGCTGGCCGAGCTCGTTGAAGAGGATGTGCCCGGTGGCCAGCGTGGCGTGGCCGCAGAGGTCGACTTCGACAGCGGGGGTGAACCAGCGCAGGTGGTGGCGGCCAGGTCCGGTGCGGACAAAGAAAGCGGTTTCGGCGAGGCCGTTTTCAAAGGCGATCTGTTGCATGAGGGCGTCGGGCAGCCAGTCGGTGAGCGGCACGACTGCCGCGGGATTGCCGGCAAAAGCCTGGCGGGTGAACGCGTCGACCCAATAAAGCGGGAGTTTCATGTCTCGGCTGCTACTTGGAGTGGCGGAGCGGGCAAGCGGAAGCGCGCTGTGTCAGGCGTATTGGCGCAAGGTTGCGCCGGTGAGCCGGTAGACGGTCCACTCGGACTGCGGCGCGGCGCCGAGACTTTGGTAGAAATCGATCGCGGGCTGGTTCCAGTCCAGCACAGCCCATTCCATCCGGCCGCAGCCGCGGGCATTGGCGGTTTTGGCGAGGTGGAGCAGCAGCGCCTTGCCGAGACCGTGTCCGCGGAATTCCAGTTTCACGAAAAGGTCTTCGAGATACAGGCCGGGCCGGGCCAGAAAGGTGGAGTAGTTGAAGAAATACAGCGCGAAACCCGCGGGCGTTTCGTCGACGAAGGCGAGCACGCAGTGGGCGGCGGGCGCCCCGTTGGCGGGGAAGAGCGTGCGGGCGAGCTGCGCCTCATCGGCCTCGACTTCGTGCAGGAGCTTTTCGTAGGCGGCCAGGCCGCGGATGAATTCGAGGATGAGAGGCACGTCGGCGGGTGTGGCGGGGCGGATGGTGGCAGACATGGGGACAGGCAAGCGCCCGGGCCTCGGGAGGCGACCAGAAATCCATCTTCCTGCGGGCAGCCTCTGCAGTTTTGTTACTCGACAAAACCGGTCTAGGGGAATTTACCTAGCCGCCAATGTGACGGGTATGACCATACGCAGACGAACCCCTTGGCAGCTTTTGCTGACGCTGATCGGGGGGCTGGCGGGGTTGCTTGCAACGGCGACGGCGGCCGAGAAGGTCGTCGTGCAGCTGCCCTATACCCATCAATTCCAGTTTGCCGGCTACTATGCGGCCCAAACGCGGGGGTTTTTTCTGGAGGAGGGATTGGAGGTGGAGTTGCGGCCCGGCGATCCGCAGCACCGGCCGGTGGAAGAGGTGTTGGCGGGGCGCGTCCACTACGGCGAGACCGCCAACAGCGTGCTGCTGGCGCGGCTGAGGGGGGCGCCGTTGGTGGCGGTGGCAGTTGTTTTCCAGCATTCGCCGATGGTGTTGGTGGTGCGGCCCGAGGTGCACACGCTGGCCGATCTGGCTGGACGCCGCATCGCGGCGGAACCGGCAAACCGGTTTCCCGAGCTGCCCGCCATGCTCTGGGCCGAGGGTCTGAAACCCGGCCAGTGGGAGACCGTCCCGCAGAACTGGAACCTGCTGGCGCTGCAGGAACCGGGCATCGACGCGATGGGCGGGTTCGCCACCACCACGCCCTACGACCTCGAGCAGCTCGGGATAAAATTCCACCTGCTGCGGCCGGCGGACTACGGGGTGGATTTTTATGGCGACACCCTGTTCACGACGGAGGAGGAGGCCGCGCGTCATCCCGCCCGGGTGCTGGCGATGCGCCGGGCACTGCAGCGCGGCTGGGATTACGCCCTCGAGCATCCCGCCGAGCTGATCGACTGGATTCTCGGCAGCCTGCCGGAGCGGCCGAAGTTCGTCACCCGTGAGCGGCTCCGCTTCGAGGCGGCGGCCACCGCCGGCCTGATCAGCGCCAACCTCGTCGAGGTCGGCCACATGAACCCCGGCCGCTGGCAGAAAATGGCGGACTCACTGGTGCAAATGGGGTTGGTCAAGGACGCGCGGCGGCTGCAGGGTTTTGTCTTTACGGAACCGGAGCCTTGGTGGCGAAAATGGGGTCCGTGGCTGGGAGTCGCCATGACGGGATTGGCGCTGATTACCGCGCTGGTTTTGTTCACGGTGTGGCGGCTGCGTCGGCTGGTGGAGCGCCGCACGCGCCAATTGCAGGAGTCGGAAGCGCAGCAGCGCGAGTTCTTCGACCAGGCGCCGGCCTACATCGTCGTGGAAGACTATACGGCGCTTACGAGCAAGCTGGACGGGCTCCGGGCTGCGGGGGTGACCGACCTACGCGCCCACCTGCAGGAGCGTCCGGCGCTGGTGCGAGAGCTGTTCTCCGACAAGCGCGTGGTGGCGGCCAACGCCGCGGCGCTGGCGCGCACAGGATTCGCCAATGTCGCCGAGATGAACCGCCGCATGTCCGAAGTCATGACGGAACAGGCACTGGACATGTTCGTCGAGGAACTGGCGGCCATCTGGGAGGGCCGCGACCAGCTGACGGTCGAGAAGGTCTACCAGGTCAAGGGCAGCGAAACCGTCCACGCCCTGCTCAACTGGTCGGTCGGGCGCAAGGAGGGGAAGCGCGATTTGACGCGTGTCCGGCTGGTTTTCACCGACATCACGGAACTGAAGAAAGCCGCCGCCGCATTGCAGGCCAGCGAGGAGCGCTACCGCGACCTGTTTGAAAACGCCGTCGGCGGCATCTACCGTTCCACCCCCGAGGGGGTCTTCATCGAGATCAACACTGCGCTGGCCCGCATGCTCGGTTTCGCCTCGCCCCAGGAACTGGTGGAATACGACAGGCGGCAGGGCGGAGCGCCCCTCTATGTGCAGCCCGGCCGGCGGGCCGAATTTCTCGCCCAACTCGAGGCGAACGGCGGGGTGGTCCGGAATTTCGAGTCGGAGGTGCGCACCAAGGACGGCCACACGGTGTGGATCTCGGAGAACGTCCGCCAGGTGCGCGATGCGGCCGGCCGGGTGCTCTACCACGAGGGGTTCGTTACTGACATCACGGAGCAGAAGCGGGCCGGCCTGGCGCTGCACGCGAGCGAGGAGCGCTACCGGCAGCTGTTTGAGAGCGCCGTCGGCGGCGTCTACCGCTCGTCGCCGCAGGGTTACTTCATCGAGGCCAATCCGGCGCTGGCCCGCATGCTGGGCTTCGATTCGCCGGCCGAGCTCATCGCGCATGACCAGAAGCAGTGGGGCGCGGCGTTCTACGTCCGGCCCGACCGGCAGGCCGAGTTCGTCGCCCTGATCCAGCGCCACGGCCGGGTGACCAATTTCGAGTCCGAGGTGCACTGCCGCGACGGCTCGACCATCTGGATTTCCGAAAACACCCGTGCGGTGCACGACGAGACGGGCAAGCTGCTCTACAACGAGGGCTTTGTGTCGGACATCACCCCGCGCCGGCGGCTTGAGGAGGAGATGCTGCGCGCCTCGAAGCTCGAGGCCGTCGGCATCCTGGCCGGCGGCATCGCGCACGATTTCAACAACATCCTCACGGTGGTGCTGGGCAACATCACGCTCGCGGAGATGGATCCGCAGGTGCAGGGGGCGGTCGGGCGCATGCTCCGCGAGGCCAAGCGCGCGACGCTGCGCGCCCGCGACCTCACCCAGCAGCTGCTCACCTTTGCCAAGGGCGGCGAGCCGGTGCGCATGGCCATCGACCTGCCCGAACTGCTGCGCGAGTCGGCGAGCTTCGCTTTGCACGGCTCGAAGACGCGCGCGGAGTTCGACCTCGCGCCGGACCTGTGGCCGGCGAACGTCGACAAGGGGCAGATCAGCCAGGTCGTGCAAAACCTCGTCATCAATTCCGTGCAGGCCATGCCCGCGGGCGGCATCGTCGGCATCCGCGCCGTGAACGCCCCCAATCCCGACGGGCGGAACGGCCAGCCGCCTGCGGGCGACTACGTGAAGATCTCGGTGGAGGACGCCGGCAGCGGCATCGCCCCGGAGAATCTGGCGAAAATTTTCGATCCCTATTTCACCACCAAGCAGCAAGGCAGCGGTCTCGGGCTGGCCACGGTTTATTCCGTCGTGAAAAAGCACGGCGGGCACATCGAGGTGCAATCCGATCCGGGCCGGGGCACGGTGTTCCATCTGTGGCTGCCGGCGGCGGCGGTCGCCGTGCCCTCCGGCGGCACCGCCACGCCGTTTGACGGCAAGGTCGAGGCGCGCGTCCTGTTCATGGACGACGAAGAGAGCATCCGCGGCATGGCCGAGCTGTTCTTCGAGCGGCTCGGGGCGCAGGCGGACTTCGCGGTCGACGGGGCCGAGGCGCTGATGAAATATCAGCATGCGCGCGAAGCCGGCCGGCCTTTCGACATCGTGATCATGGACCTGACGGTGCCCGGTGGCATGGGCGGGCGTGAAGCCATGGAGCGCCTGCGCCAGCTCGATCCCGACGTCACCGCCATCGTGTCCAGCGGTTACTCGCACGATCCGGTGCTCAGCCATTACCGCTCCTACGGTTTCCGGGGTATTCTCCCCAAACCCTATGGGCTCGACCAGCTGCACCGTGCGCTGCTAGAGGTTCTGCCCCGGGGTTGAACCGGCGCGCCGGCGCTTTTTTGGAGCAAATCGGTCCGTTGGCAGTCGTAACCCCATACCACTATGAACACCCAGCCTTCACCTTCACGTTATTTCTTCCTGCTGCTCACCATCGCCGCGGCAGCCGTCATCAGCACCACCGGGGGTTGCCTCGCCGCGGCCGCCGGCGCCGGCGCGGGCGCCGTGGCCTATATTCGCGGCGATCTGGAGGCCACCTTGCCCAACGACTACAACAAGGTCGTGGCCGCGACCAAGGAGTCCATCGGGCAGCTCGAGTTCGCCAAGGTCAGTGAGAACAAGGACGCCCTGAAAGCCGTGCTCATCTCCCGCACCGCGCTGGACAAGAAGGTCGAGATCACCCTCACCAACTCCGGCAAAAAGCAGACCAGCGTGAAGATCCGCGTCGGCATCTTCGGCGACGAGCAGCTCTCGCTCGCCATTCTCGACAAGATCAAATCCGACCTCTGAGCGGGGAACCTTCGACTCTTTCGCTCCGTAGAATTCTTGCGGATTGCAATGTGCCACTGAGGTGCTGATAAGAATCGCTCACCATTCATGCTGCGCAAGCTCTTCACCAAAATCCGGCAGTCGTTCAAGCAGGGCAAAGCCCGTTCCGAAACCTCAAAACCGGCCCCCAAACTCGCCAAGCCCGCTCCCCGGGCCGGCCAGCACCCCCGTCCCGAGCGACTCGACGGCCGCCCTGCCCGGCCCCAGCACGACACGCCCCGGCCGTCCCATTCCAACGCGCGTCCCGCTTCCGTCGCGCCCCGCCCGGCCTCGCATGCTCCGCGCACCCAGCATCCCGCCCAGCCATTGCCTGAGGCGCCCAAGCTGGATACACCCTTCACCGCGCTCGGCCTCGACCACCGCCTCGCCTACGCCGTCCAGCAGATGGGTTACGAAACACCGACGCCCATCCAAACCCAGGCCATCCCGCAGGTGCTCGCCGGCCGGGACGTCATCGGTTCGGCCCAGACCGGCACCGGCAAGACCGCGGCGTTCGCGCTGCCCATTCTCCAGCACCTCGGCCGCCACGGCGCGCTGCGCTGCCTCATCCTCGAGCCTACGCGCGAACTCGCCGTGCAGGTCGAGGAGGCGTTCAAGAATTTCGCCAAATACACCGACCTGCGCGTGACCGTCGTCTACGGCGGCGTCGGCTATGGCAAGCAGCGCGATGATCTGCAGCGCGGCATGGATGTGCTCGCCGCCACGCCCGGCCGCCTGCTCGATTTCATGGAGCAGGGCGAGGTGCGCCTTGATCACGTCGACATCCTCGTGCTCGATGAGGTCGACCGGATGCTCGACATGGGTTTCCTGCCCGACGTGAAGCGCATCGTCGCCAAGGTTCCGAAGAACCGCCAGACGCTGTTCTTCACCGCCACTCTGCCGCCCGAGATCGAGCAGCTGGCTGCGTGGGCGCTGCGTGACCCGTTCAAGATCGCCGTCAGCCGCGAGCGCTCGACTGCCGAGACCATCGCGCACGGATTTTATCCAGTGGTGCAGGCGCAGAAATTCGACCTGCTTGTCCACCTGCTCGAGCAGACGAATTACCACAGCGTGATCATTTTTTCGCGCACGAAGTCCGGCGCCGACTACGTCGCCAGCCGACTCAAGCACGCCGGCCACACCTGCGCGGTGATGCACGCCGACCGCAGCCAGCAGGAGCGGACCGATGCGCTCAAGGGCTTCAAGTCCGGCAAATTCGAGGTGCTCGTCGCGACGGATGTCGCGGCGCGTGGCCTCGACATTGCCGATGTATCGCACGTCATCAATTTCGATGTGCCGGAGAATCCCGAAGACTACGTGCACCGCATCGGCCGCACCGGCCGCGCGCACAAGACCGGCGACGCGTTCACGCTCGTCACCGAGGAGACGTGGCGCGATGCGCGCTCAATCGAACGCTTCACTAGCCTGAGCATCGAATGGAAGAAGGTCGAGGGCTTCAACTACACCTACTCGGGCATCTTCGACGGTGGCGGCATGCCGCAGGTGGCACCGGAAAAGCCCAAGAGCCGCCTCACCCGCGGCGGCCGCCGCTGAGCGGCGCAGGGCGATTGGGATTGCGCAGGGACCGGCGGACGCTTCGCATGGCGCGCCATGCAGCTCGACATTCCCACGGGCGAGTTCGCCGGCTACATCTTCGATTGCGACGGCACGCTCGTGGACACCATGCCGCTGCATCATCGCGCCTGGTGCCTCGCCCTGCGGCAGGCGGGCCTGCCGCACGACGTCGACGAGGATCTGTTCTACACGATGGGTGGAGTGCCGACGCGGCGCGTGGCCGAGCTGCTGGTCGCCCACTACGGGCTGACGGCCGACGCCGGAAAGGTGTTTCATGACAAGGAGCAGGGCTTTCTCGCGTTGCAACCGGAGCTGCGTGTCATCGAACCGGTGGCGGCGTTTGCCCGGCGCGCCGCGCGGACGCATCCGGTCAGCGTGGCGACGGGCAGTCCGCGTCCGATCCTCGACCGCACTCTGGCCATGGCGGGTCTGGCGGAGATTTTCAGCGTGCGCGTGACGCCGGAGGACGTGGTGCACGGCAAGCCCGCGCCGGACATGTTCCTGCTCGCGGCGGAGCGGATGGGCGTGGCGTCGCGAGACTGCCTGGTGTTCGAGGACGCCCCGCCGGGATTCGCGGCGGCGGAGGCGGCCGGCATGCGCTGCGTGCGCGTGCCGAGCCGGTGAACGGAATCAGGGTTTCCCGCTGTCGGCCCGTTCAATAATCACAGTGTCTCCGACCGACAGTCCGGCGGTGCCGGCGGCATCGGCGTAATTGCGCGAGAGCCAGAAATAGCCGTCGGCATTGGGGAACACGACCCATTCGCCGCGGGGCACGCTGCCGAAGTCGCGGCCGTAGAAGGTGCGGTAGGTTTTGCCGTGGGTGGTAAGTTGGAACCACGTCATCGGGTTGATGCCGGCGGCGGCGAAGTCGGCCGGCTGGGCGTTGAGGAAAACATTGCCGTAGACAGCGGAGACCTCGGTGATCCGTGCGTCGAAGCCGCGGGCGTCGGCGTGCGGTGCGACTTGCGAGGGCAGGGGTGCAGGCGCGACCGTGGCGTCGGCAAAGGGAGCGTCCGGAGCGGGCCGGGGCAGGGCGGCGCGGCCGGCATCCAGCCAGGCGTTGAGCGCGCGCAAGGCCGCCAGGCGCTCGCGCTGGTTGACATTGACGTGCCCGTCGCGCGAAACCCGGAGCAGCGCGGGCTGCAGTTCAGGCGGAACGCCGACGGTGGTCTTCGTGTAGTTCTCCGGGCCTGCGAGCTCGTTCTGGTTGGTGAGAAAGAGGAGGGGGATTTTCGGCTGGTGCGTGAGCGGTATGATCGCGCCATTCTCCTCGATCTCCAGCGCGGCGCCGATGGCAATGGCGCCGGCATAGGGCTGGCTGCCGCGCTCGGCCAGCAACGCGACCATCAGGCCGCCCATCGATTCGCCCTCGAGGATCACGCGCTCGGGAGTGCCGAAGCGGGCCGCGAGGTAGCCGTTGAGCGCGTCGAGGTCGGCGAGAGCGTCGCGGACGATGATGCCGTTGCGGCGGAAGCTGGTTTTAGCGACGATCCAGCCCTCGTCGAGGAGGGTGCGGATGGCGAGTTGCTCGGGAAAGAGGTCGGCGACCAGCGGACGGCCCTCGGGGCGGTAGCCGTGAGCGATGAGCAGGACGCGATGGTTCCAGTGCGCGGGGCGGGCGAGGGTGAATTTCGCCCCGGCGATCTCGCCTTGCTCAAGCTCGGCGGCGGCAGCGAGGGCGGCGGGCAGCAACAACAGCAGGCAGAGACGGCGGAGTAGCGATGGCATGGCGGCGGAGGCTAACTGCATTTTTATTTGTGTCGAATCCCGTTCGCGCGTGAAGTGCGGGGGATGACTTACGCGGAACTGGCCAACAAGGTGATTTTGCAGCAGCCGGTTTACGAGCCGGGCAAACCGATCGAGACCGTAGCGCGCGAACTCGGGCTCGACCCGGCTGGCATCGTCAAGCTGGCCTCAAACGAGAATCCTTTCGGGCCATCGCCGCTCGCGGTGGCCGCGGGCGAGCGGGCATTGCGCGAGGCGCACCTTTACCCGGACGGCGGCTACTACGCCCTGCGCGAGCGGCTCGCCGCAAAGTGGGGGCTAGGCATGGAGCAGTTCATCATCGGCAACGGCTCGAACGAAATCATCGAGCTGCTCGGGCACGCTTTCCTGGCGCCGGGCCTGGAATGCGTGATGCACCGCTCGGCGTTCATCGTCTACAAATTGATGACACTGATGTTTGGGGCGACGCCGGTGGAGGTGCCGCTGGCGGGTATGCGGCAGGATTTACGACAGCTGGCGGCGGCGGTGACACCGCGCACGCGGCTGGTGTTCCTCGCCAGCCCGGCCAACCCGCTGGGTGCGGCGAACCCGGCGGCGGAGATCGACGAGCTGGTGCAGGCGCTGCCGCCGCATGTCATCCTGGTGTTCGACGAGGCCTACGCCGAGTTTCTGGACAAAGCGCCGGATCTGCGGCCGCAGATCGCCGCGGGGCGGAAGGTGATCTGCCTGCGGACATTTTCCAAGATCTACGGCCTCGCATCGCTGCGGGTCGGCTACGGCTACGCCGCACCGGATCTGATCGCAGTCGCGCAGCGGGCGCGGCAGCCTTTTAACGTGAGCGGCGTGGCCGCCACCGCCGCACTGGCGGCGCTGGGCGATGCGGAATTCGTGGCGCGGTGCCGCCGTGAGAATCGAGCCGGGCTGGCCCAGCTCGGCGATGGCTTCGCGAAACTCGGGCTGGAATTCGTGCCGGGGCAGGGGAATTTCCTGCTGGTGAAAGTGGGCGATGGCGCGCGGGTGTTCGACGCGCTGCAGCAGCGCGGGATCATCACGCGGCCGGTAAAGCCCTACGGTTTGCCCGAGTGGCTCCGCGTCACGGTGGGCACGCGGGCGCAGAACGAGCGGCTGCTCGCCACGCTGGCCGAAGTGCGGCGGGGCTGAAGGCCGGGCCCGACCTTAGCCATCCACATGGGGTTGCAATCCGGTGGGCGCGGCGAGCTGGCCCCGGAGGGCTTCGAGCAGCGGGGCTTGCCCGCGGAGCAGGAGATGACGGTCGCTGCCGAGGGTTGCGGCGGCCGACTGCAGCACCTCGCGCGAGGGCCGGCGCATTTCGAGCAGACGGGGAAGGTGGACCGTCAGCTCCGACGCGGCGTCATCGGCGATCTCAAGGCGGATAAGCTGAGCCAAAGCGGCCTGGTTGCGTGGATCAACCGACACGGCTCGCGTGAGCAGCCCGCGAGCTTGGTCGCGAGCATCGAGAGCGGCAAGACGCCGGGCGACGGCGAGGAGATTTTCCGCACGGAGATTTTTTTGCGCCAACAGGTAATCAAGCTGCAGGTGGGCTTCATCCCACCGGCCCAACCCATGCAGCGCGACCGCGCGAAGCCCTGCGACGACAGGGAGGTAGGCCGGGCGTGAGGAAGCTTGTTCGAAGGCGTCTAACTGGTCGAGCGCCGCTTGGTATTGATGGTCGACGAGCAGAGTTTCGGCGAGCAGCAGGGCGGGGCCCTCGCCCCGGTGGCGCTGCTGGTTGGAAATCTCGTGGATCCGCCGGGCGAGAGAGACGCGGCCGGTGTAGGCGGCGAATTCGGCCAGCTGGAGCAGAGCGGCGGGCTGCGAGGAGAAATGCCGCAGGTAAAACTCGACCTCCCGCGCGAGCCGGGGTTCGTCTCGCCGTCGGACACAGTGAGCAAGAAAAGCCAGGCGGGGCTCGGGCGACAGTGGATTAAGCGCGAGAAGTCGGATGGTGATGGTCTCATGGTCGGCCAGGCGACCGGACTCGAGGTAGAATTGACCGAGCTGACTACAAATGGGCTCGGCGTCAGGAAACCGGACTTGACCGGCGATAAGACGAATGAGGGCGAGTTCCGGCAGTCCCCGCTCCCAATCCAGCTTAGCTTGCAGGACGATGCCGGCCGCGGTTTCGTGCAGCTGGAACCGGGTGATAAAATCCTCCGCCTGATCGAAGTGCCCGCGGTAATAGGCGGCCATGGCGGCATACTGCGCGAGCAGGGTGGTGCTTTGCGCGGGGAGGTGATTGAAGCGCAGCAGATTTTGCGCAAGCTGGACCAATTGCGTGTCTTCACCGTGCCGGAGAAGAAAATCCAGGACCTGATGGAGGTAACGAATATCATTTCTTAAATGAGGCAGGCCAGCGAGGAGGGTTTCCTGCGCCAAATCCAGACGGTGGTTCCCTGCAAAAATTCTGGCCAGCAGAACACGGCCAGTTGCGTTAGCGGGAGATCTGGCCACACCCTTTCGAAGCATTAAAAATCCCTCCAGGGGTTTTCGTTGCTGAACAAGAGAGACAGCCCGCCCAATGTAATAATCTCCCGCAGCGGTTTTGATTTTTCCCCAACGGGAAGGGAGCAGGACATCAGTTAGGCCAATCGCCGGGAGCACCCGGCTGCACCGCAGTATGATCCATCCTGACAACGCCAATGACACCCAGAGGACAGCACAGACAATCGGGACAAGATAGGTTCGCCAGCGCCAGGGTGTTCGTGACCCAGCAATCAGGGGTGTCTTATTGACCGCAGCCATGAATACGTGACAGAAAAGGGGTGCTCAGAGTGATGAGGAAATAATGGCCGATTCGCGCCTCGGCAATTCTAGTTAAACTATGCCAAAATTACCTTGCAGTAGAAAGTGCCTTGCATCTTGTTAATGCGGTTAATTACATCGCTGGCAACATACTTGGATGCTCCTTTAGAAATATATTGTCTCTACACTGCCAAGATTGTATTCCATTCATTCCACCCGAGTCTTATCATGAAAAACATCAGAAACGCCCTTTTTATCTTCACGGCATTGGCGATTTGCACGCGGGCCATCCCCATGGTCAATATCAGTGACAATGCGGAATTATTTCTGACGGGGGTCTTAAGCGTCAAATTCGATAGCAATATCTTCCTGAATGCGGCCAATGAAAAGTCCGATACCATCTGGGCGGCTACTCCGGGTCTCGACCTGGTGTTTGGCAAGGGATCCGCCACCACCGGCAATTTATATTTCAAGGAGGAAATCCGGAGGTATTCGGACTTTGATAGGTTAAATATCTCCCTGGCTGATATCGGATTCAATTCCCGCTACGACAACGGCAAATCCAAAATCAATGTCACGGCCAGGTATTTGGAGCAGCAGCAAAATGACAACGGTATCCTTGCCGCGGGCACCATTGTGGATCGAAATGTAACCGCCGCATCATTCAGTGCTGAAACCGACATAACGGAAAAGACCAATGTCGGGTTTGGTTTAGCTTATGATAAGACAGAATTCGGCGTAAGAACATATGTGGGCAACCAAACTTGGGGTATTCCCATCGACATCTATCATGAGATGTCACCGAAGTTGGATCTCAGCATGGGATATCGCTACCAGAGCTATTCGCTCAGCGTAGGCGACAGTAAAAGCCATTTCTTCAATCTGGGCGCACGAGGCCAGTTTACGCCAAAGTTAAACGGTCAAATGCGCATAGGCTACAATCAGCGGAAATTCGAAACTGCCAGGGCCAGTGAACATGTCCTCGGTCTGAGCGCAGCCATGACCTACAATTATTCGGACAAGACCTATTTCCAATTTAACGCCTCCAATGATTACGGGAATGGACCTGGTGGCGAACCGACCCAGGCATTTGGTGCCGCCCTGGGATTGAATACCCAGATGACCCAGCAATGGCTGTTCACCGCCTTACTGCAATACCGGGCGATTGATTATGCCCGGCTTGGCGCCACTCCCGCCCGCAGCGACAAATTCCTAGAGGGGCAAATTGGCGTCATTTATCAACTGAACGCCTACTGCAATCTGCAGATGGCCTATCTGCACCGGAATAACAACTCCGACCGGAATATTGCGGATTTCTCAAACAATCTTTTCACCTTTGGCGCCAATTTCCGCTATTGATCGCCTGAGTTTTTCATTTGCGGAAGAGGTCCTTGGTGGCTTCTTCCGTTTTTGTTTCTACTGAGATGAAAACTATTCCTCGTATCGCTATTTTTTTTGCTGTCGGCCTAGTGCTTGCGACCGCGAATCCGCCAAGGGAAGAAACCAATGGTCAGATTCCGGATTACATTCTTCAACCTTCGGACCTGATCAGGGTGCTGATTTTCCAGGAGCCGGATCTGCTTCGGGAGGTGAGGATCACTCAGGAATATACAATAACGCTGCCTCTTCTTGGCACGGTGGATTTGCGAAATAATACGGTCAAACAGGCGGAGGAATTGATCCGGCAGCGCTACGACAGGGATTACTTGGTCAATCCCCAGGTCAACTTGACGGTGCTCGAGTATTCCCAGCGGACCACCCAAATTTTAGGCGCCGTGAACGCAGCGGGCGCCATCGTTTTCCCGTCGGAGAAGCAAATGGGGCTCGTCGAGGCCATTGCCCGGGCCGGCGGCCAATCCCGGTTGGCGGACCTGAAACGCGTCCGACTGACCCGGATTGGTGCCGAGGGCAAAATAGAAAACTACATCATCAACGTTGACGATCTGATGAAGGGGGTCTCCGGGGAGAAGTGGTTGCTGCAAAAGGGTGATATTATTTTTGTCCCGGAGCGGTTGCTCTAACTATGGATCCCAAGGCTAGAACCGACAACGAAGCGAGGGCCCGCGCCTATCCTTATTCGTATTACAGCGCGAGCTACAGCGGCTACAGCGCTCCGGGCTACGGCGGCGAGGCCACGGTTCAGCGTAGCATTCAGGACTACATTTTGATCCTGCGGGAACGGATCTGGTATATCGTGGTGGTATTTCTGCTCATCTTCTCGGCGTCCGTGGTATATACATTGAGCCAGACGCCTCTTTACCAGTCGGCCGCCAGTGTGCAGATCTTTCGCCGGGATCCCATCGTGATGCAGGTGCAAGGCGTGATGGATAATGAAATCCGCGGAGCCGAAGACCTGAACACCCAGATCAAGGTTCTTGAAAGCGTGGCCATCGTGCAACGCGTGGCCGAACGGCTGACCGGCGAGGATTTGCGCCAATTCACGGCGCCCTACCGGAAAGAAGGTGATTCGGATCCCGTCTCCCCGGCGGAAATCATTTTCAAGAACCGGAGGGTGGTTCCGGCCAGGATGAGCCTTATCATCCAGGCTGTCTACCAGCACCCCGATCGCTTCGTGGCGGCCAAGGTGGCCAATCTTTTTCTCGATGAATATATTGCAAACAATTCCCGGCAGCGCATCGAGGAATCGATGAAGGCGGTCGACGACCTCAAGGTTCGCGCCGAGCAGCAAAAAAAGAAAGTCGAGGAAATCGCGGTCAACCTCCAGGCCTATCGGGAAAAAAACAACCTCGTTTCCCTCGACCAACGCAAGGACATCGTCACCGAGAAACTCAAGGCGTTGAATAGCCTCGTCACTCAGGCCAGCTCCCGCCGCAAGGACACGGAAATCAAGTGGATGCAGGTGCAGGAACGGCGCGGCAAACCCGCCGAGATGCTTGAGCTGCCCTATATCACGGGCCAGCCCCTGATCGGCCAGCTGATCCAGCAAATGGCGGCGCAGAAGATCATCATCGCCCAGTTGCGCGACCGTTATCGCGCCAAGCACCCGAAAATGATCGAGGCGGAAAATTCCCTGGCGCAGACCGAAAAGGAATTAAACCAGTCAATTGACACTACGGCTTCGATGTTTGAAGCCGACTACCAGAATGCCAAGCGCACTGACGAAGAGGCGCACTCGGCGCTCAAGCGGCAGGAGGCTGAGTCGTTGGATCTGGACCGCTATGCGGTGGAATACGCCAATCTCGAACGGGAGTTCCGCATCAGCGAGCACCTGCTGGACACCATTTTGGCTCGCATGAAGGAGACCTCGATGACCAGCACGATTGAAACCCAGAATGCCCGCGTGGTCGATCGGGCCGCACCGGCGCTGAAGCCGGTCTCTCCCAATAACACGTTGAACATTTCGATCGGAATCCTCGGCGGCTTGGTTTTGGGCACCGTTTTTGCCTTCTTCGTCGCCTTCGTGGACGACCGCGTGAAAAGTTCCTTCGATATCGAGTCGGTGGTGGGCTTGCCGCTCATCGGTATCATTCCGGAGATCCGGCGCATGGAGCAGCCGGAAAAGGCGCAGATCGTGGTCAACAACCAGGACAAGCAGGTGGTGGAGGCTTTTCTCACCCTGCATTCGAGCCTGCGTCTCAAGGACGAAAGCAAGAGCGCCCAGTGCATCCTGATCACCAGCACCATCCCCGGCGAGGGCAAGTCCTTCACCACAACCAATCTCGCCCTTACTTTTGCGTCCCACGGCGAGCGGGTGGTCGTGGTTGATTGCGATCTCCGCAAGCCGAACATCCACAAATCATTCAAGGTGGAAAATCTCAAAGGCGTGATCGATATCTGTTCGGGTTCCGCCAGCATCAACGATGTCGTGGTCAGGGGAATCCATCCCAATCTGGACATAGTGCCCTCGGGCGGCCGGGCCAAGAATCCGACGCAGGTGCTCAACAGCAAGAATTTCGAGGTCATGCTCTCCAACCTCCGCAAGAGCTACGATCGCATCCTGATCGACACCCCGCCCCTTGCCGCCGTCAGCGATGCGCTGATCATTCTCCCGCTGGCTGACGGCTCCCTCTATACCATCTACTTCAATCGTGTGCGCCGCAAGGCCGCGCAGTTCAGCGCTCGCAAGCTTCTCGAGGTCAACGTGCCGTGTTTCGGTGCTGTGCTCAACGGGCTCAACCTCGCCGTCTCTGGTTATTACTACGCGCAGTATTACGACCGGGCTTACAAGGACTATTACGTCGTCACGGGCACAACACAGGACAAGGTTTGATCTTTCTCCCGGCCCTCCGACCGGTCAGAGGCGGGACACCGCACGCCGCAGCCGATCGTTGATGGCCGTTGCCAGTCCGCCCGCGCGCACCGGGGCCAGTTCCACCAGCAGGCAGCCATGCCCGCCACGGTCCGCCCGCCGCAAAACCGCATAGAGGTTCCTCGCTGCTTCCCGCAGCGCGCCGCGCTCGGAGAGCCAGTATTCGGACACACGGGCGGTTCGGGCGATGGGCCGCCGGAAGTAAATCAAAGCCGCATCACAAGGGAGTTTGGCTGCCATTGCCCGGCTGAGCGTGGGTATCAGACGCAACGGCGTTTTCGGGCTGTAATGCTGCTTCATCAATCCCGGCGCGATCTGGCCCGCCTTGGCCGGTCGTTTGCGGCGCCCTCTGGGCACCGGCACGCGGCAGCCGAGCACGCGGGCCAGCTCCGCCGCCGAAACTGCCCCTGGTCGCAGCATGCGCGGCCGGGTGGGATTCCGCAGGTCGATGATGGTGGACTCCACTCCGACGGGACACGGCCCGCCGTCAAGGATGTGGCGGATGCGTGTGCCCAGACCCTGCCGCACGTGTTCCGCCGTGGTCGGGCTGATGTAGGCGAAAGGATTCGCGCTGGGCGCAGCGAGCGGCACCCCGGCCAGCCGCAATAGCCGACGGGTCAGCGGATGCGCTGGCGCGCGGAGCGCCACCGAGCTGCGCCCGGCCGTCACGAGATCCGGCACCACCGGTTTTTTCGGCAGCACGAGTGTCAGCGGGCCGGGCCAGAAATGGCGGGCCAGCCGGATCGCCGCGGGATTCACGTGTGCCAGGCCGGCCGCCTGCGCCAGCCCGGTCACATGCACGATCAGCGGGTCGCTGCCGGGCCGCCGTTTCGCGCGGAAAATTTTCCGGCACGCCTTCGCGTCCAGCGCGTTGGCGGCGAGGCCGTAGACGGTCTCGGTCGGGATGGCGACCAGTTCGCCCCGGCGCAATGCCGCGGCCAGCCGGCGCAGGTTCGCCGGCGTGGGGGAGTGAATGCTGGCCTGGGTTTTGGGCACCGATAAAAAAGCCGGAGCGGATGCTCCGGCGAAAGTCTGCGCTGGTCGAGCCGCTTATAGCATCACGAGCATATTGCGGGCGCGCTTGATCTTCTTGGTCACTTTGCGCTGCTGCTTGGCCGACATGAAGGTGTATTTCTTCGGCAGCAGTTTGCCGGTGTCCGTGATGTAACGGCTCATCAGCTGGGGGCTGGTCATCGGAATCTCGTCGGGCCGGAGGGTGCGGGTCTTGGTTTCGGTGGTGCTGCTCATGATGTTGGGAAAGGGACGTGGATGGTGCGGGCGGGCCGGAGGGTGTCAACGGGCATTTTGGGATTGCGTTTGCCGGCTGCGGGTCTTGCAACGGACGCCGGTTAGTCCCCGTAGCTCAAGTGGATAGAGCTCGCGTTTCCTAAACGTGCGATTCCAGTTCGAGTCTGGACGGGGGCACCATGTCACTGCGGACTCACATGCCGCTCTTAAAGGTTTGGTGGTCGATGACCCCGCTGCCGCGCACCAAGACGAGCGCCTTGGCGTATTCGGTGAGCAGACGCAGCGCATAGCGGGCGCGTAGCCGGATGGTCGCGTCCTCCTTCGCCAGGTCCGCCGTTCCGTCGGCGGCGTTCAGGTTGTGCTCGACGTGCTGCACAATCACATGTTCGGGCAGCCAGCAGAGACGGTTGTTCTTGTAGCCGCTCATGCGCAGTTCAGCCACGGGATAGCTGCCGCCGCGGCTGGCCGAGACGGTGACAATCAGCGCCGGCTTGTGTCCGACTTCGGTGGCGGTGCAGTTCAGCAGGAAATTTTTCACGCCGGGTGTTGCCATGCCGCTCCACTCGGGAGTCACAACGATGAGGGCGTCGGCGGACTTCAGCTCCGCCGAGATCGGATCCCACAATTCATCCGGCGCGCCACCGCTCGTCTCGTCCCACAGGGGCAGGGGATTGCCGGCCAGCGAAAACAGGTGCACCTGCGCGCCCGCGTGCTCGGCAAGCAGCACGGACCGGAGGTAGTTTGCGACCTTGAGCGACTGCGCCTCGCGGCGGTGGCTGCCGCTGAGAATAAAATACTTCATGCGGTGAACCTGCCGAGCTAG
>JAHFTD010000009.1 GCA_023269565.1 Opitutaceae bacterium
GGAACCATAGGTGGCATCGAAGCCCCAGCCAATGTCCTTCCGGAGAATGAGATTGATGACGCCGGCGATGGCATCAGAGCCGTATTGGGCCGAGGCGCCGTCGCGCAGCACCTCGACACGGTCGATGCCGGAGGACGGTATCACGTTGAAATCGGTCGACACCGAGCCGCGGCCAATCGAGCCATTGAGATTGACGAGCGCGCTGGTGTGCCGGCGCTTGCCGTTGATCAGCACCAGCGTCTGGTCGGGCGCGAGACCACGGAGCGTCGCCGGGCGGATGTGGTCCGTGCCGTCCGTGAGTGACGGGCGGGGAAAGTTAAACGACGGCACCATCGCCTGCAGCATCTGGCTGGTTTCGGTATAACCGCCCTTTTCCAGATCGGCCCGCGAAACGACATCGATCGGCACCGGCGAATCCGTGACCGTGCGGTCGTTGAAGCGTGTGCCGGTGGTGACAAACTTGGCGAGCTCGACGACGTCATCTTTTTTCGCCTCCGGCGCGGCAGGGGCCGCTTGGGCAAAGAGCGAGGTGGACCAAGCGGTGGCAAACAGGACGGCGGTGGCAATGCGCCACTGGCCGCCCCGGGGATCGGGCATTTGTGTGTTCATACAGTTGAAACGTGGAGTGACCGTTTTGGGTTAGGGATGAGGAATGCATATCCAACAACGATGCCAAAACAAGTTTTTATCGGCCGAGGGGCGCCTGCGGTGGCCGTATTTGCGGCTTGTCCGTATTCCGCTGGGAGCGGAAGCTGCCGGCATGAAAGCTGTTCTCCATTTCTTGCTGCCTCTCTTGGCCGCACTCGTGCTGGCTGCCCCGCTGCCGCTTTGCGCCCAACGCGCCGCCGTCGAGGCCGAGCACGGTCTTGTCGTTTCCTGTAACCACTACGCGTCAGACGCCGGGCTTGAGATCCTGCGCAAGGGCGGCAACGCCGTCGACGCCGCCGTCGCCACCGGCCTCGCGCTGACCGTCACCTTTCCCTTCGCCGGCAATATCGGCGGCGGCGGCTTCATGATGATCCATCTCGCCGACGGCCGCGACTTGGTCATCGACTACCGCGAGACGGCACCGGCCGCCGCCTCGAAGGATATGTATGTTGGGCCGGACGGAAAACTCATCAAGGGCGCAGGTTCCTCGACAGAAGGATGGAAGGCCAGCGGCGTCCCCGGTTCCGTCGCCGGTTTCGCCCTCGCCCAGCAAAAATACGGCTCGGGCAAGGTCACCTGGGCCGAGGTGGTCGAACCCGCACGGCGCCTCGCCGCCGAAGGCCACCTCGTCTCGCAATGGACCGCCGCCAGCCTCAAACAGTGGGCCAAGCTGCTCGGCCAGTTCGACGAGTCGAAGAAGAATTTTCTGAAGCACGGCGCCTTCTACACTGCCGGCGAAAACTGGGTGCAAGCCGATCTCGCCGCGACTTTCGCCCGCCTGCAGAAGGTAGGCCCGCGCGAGTTCTACGAGGGCGAGACTGCCCGCCACATCGCCGACGCGATGGCGAAGCATGGCGGCAACATCACTCTCGCCGACCTCAAGAGCTACAAGGTCGCCGAACGCACCCCCCTCCGCGGCAAATATCGCGGCTACGAAATCGTCACCATGCCTCCGCCCTCCTCCGGCGGTATCGCGTTGCTCCAGATGTTCGGCATGCTCGAGCCGTTCGACGTCGCGGCGATGGGCTACAACTCCGCCGCCAAGTATCACCTCTTTGCCGAAGTGATGAAACGAGCCTTCCGCGACCGCGCTGAATATCTCGGCGACCCCGATTTCATCAAGGTGCCTGTCGCGCAACTGCTCGACCCGGCCTACATCAAGGGCCGCATGGCCGACTATTCGCCCGCCCACGCCACGTCCGCCACGGCGGTGCAGCCGGGCCTCGGCAAGTTTGTCGCCTCCGTGCCGCACGAGTCCACCGAGACCACGCACTTCTCCGTCGTCGACGCCGCCGGCAACGCCGTTGCCAACACCTACACGCTCAACGGCGCCTACGGCTCCGGCGTCACCATCCCCGGCACCGGCATCCTCATGAACAACGAAATGGACGACTTCACTTCGCAGGTCGGTTCGGCCAACGCCTACGGCCTCATCCAAGGCGAAGCCAACGCCATCGCCCCCGGCAAGCGCCCGCTTTCCTCCATGACGCCGAGTTTCGTTCTCAAGGACGGCAAGATCGTCCTCGTCACCGGCTCGCCCGGCGGCCCCACGATCATCAACACGGTTTTCCAGATCATCTCCAACGTCATCGACTTCAGTCTGCCCGTCGATCAGGCCGTCGCCGCCCCGCGCATGCACCAGCAGTGGTTGCCGGACAACATCACCTTCGAGCGCTACAACATCAGCCCGGATACCATCGCCGCCCTCAAGGCGAAAGGGCAGACGATCCGCGAGCGCGCCTCCTACGAAGGCTGGTCGCAGGGCGACGGCGAGACCATCGCCATCGATCCCAAGACCGGCCTCCGCTACGGTGCCGCCGACCCGCGCCGCCCGGACGCCAAGGCCTCGGGCTACTGAGCCTCACACCGCAAGGGAACTCCGCTCACTCGCCGCGCAGGGCGACGACGGGGTTGATGCGGAGGGCGCGCAGAGCAGGCACGAGCATCGCGATGAGGCCCGCGCCGCCGAGTGCGAGGAACGTGCCGCCGAATGTCGCAGCATCGTGCGGGTTCACGCCGTAGAGTTCGCTCCCCAGCACACCGCCGGCGAAAAACGACAACGCGAGCCCAAAGGTCAGCCCAATCCCGAGCTGTGAGCCACCCTGCCGGAAGATCAACCCGAGCACATCCCGCGGCGAAGCGCCCAACGCGACGCGCACGCCGATCTCCTGCGTGCGGTGGCTGACGGAGTAGCTCATCACGCCGTAGAGCCCGATGGCCGCGAGGCCAAAGGCCACGATGCCGAACACGCCGAAGATCCACGCGATAAGTTTTTTGGAAGCGGAGGCTTCGGCGAGCATCTGCGGCACGGTTTGGGCAAAATAGATCGGCAGGTCATCGCGCACTTCACGCACGGTTGCGCGCAGCACGGGCGCGAGCAGCGCCGGATTGCCGCCGCGCGTCTTGGCGAAGATGCTCATGCGATCGAGATCCTGGTCGGCCTGCTGATAGGGGACGTAGGCCTGCGGCGTGACATCGTTGTTGAAGCGGCCCTGCATCGTCTGGCGGAAGACGCCGACGACGGTGATCCAGTTGATCTTCTCGTCCGCCTTGCCCGCGCCGCGACGGAAGCGCCGGCCGAGCGCGCTCTGGCCGGGCCAGTATTTTTCAGCGAAGTTCGTGCTGATAACGGCGACGCCGGGTGCGTCGGCGTTGTCGGCTTCGGTGAGCTGGCGGCCCTGCAGGAGCGCGATGCCCATCGTCGGCAAATAGCCGGGCGAAGCCGCCTTGACCGTCGCCACCGGACCGCGCGTGCCGGCGGGGTCGGGCGCGCGCCCGTCGATGACGACCGGTTCGTGGCCACCGAAAGTCGGCTGCGAATCGACAAGGCCGAAGCCCGCGATCTCCGGCCGTGCGCGCAGGCGCTGTTCAAGTTGCTGGAAAAACGCGCGCTGCTTGGCGATGCCCTTCGATTCCTGATCGAGCAGCGCGACGCGCCCGTGGAAAATGCCGGCGGTCTCGAAGCCGAGCGGCGCCGTCTGCATCTTGACGACGGTGCGGGCCATCAGGCCGGAGAGCACGAGCAGCAGGCACGACATTGCGACTTCGCCAATGACCATGAGCCGCGAAAAACGGCCGAGACTGAAACCGGTCGAACCGCGCCCGCTGTCCTTGAGCACGGTGTTCAGGTCAGTGCGTGAGGTGCGCAGCGCGGGATAGAGGCCGGCGAGCAGGCACGTCACCAGGGTGAGCCCGACCGTGTAAAGCAGCGCCGGGCCATCGAGGGCAAAGGTCATCCAGTAGGGCGGCTTGAGGTCGACGAGGTTGTCGCGGAAAAGCACGACCCCCACCTGCGCGAGGCCGAGACCGAGCAGCGTGCCACCGAGTGCGAGCACGAGACTCTCGGTCAGCAGCAGGCGCACGATGCGGCCGCGCGCGGCCCCGAGCGCGCTGCGGACAGCGATTTCCTTTTCACGCAACGCCGCGCGGGAGAGCAGGAGGTTGGCCACATTACCGCAGGCAATCAGCAGGACAAAAAAGACGGCACCGAGCATGACGCCCAGCAGCAACTTTGTCTCCGGGTCGACGAACGCCTCACGGATTTTCTGCAGCTGAAAAGTAACTCCCTTGGTTTCGGCGGCATGTTCGGTGGCAAAACGGCGGGTCGTGGTGGTGAGCTCGGCCTGCGCCTGCGCGAGCGTAACACCGGGCTTCAGCCGGCCGAGGACGAGAATGAAACGATCGTCCCGCTTGTCGGTGCGATGCAGGTCGCGTAACGGATAGAACAGCGCCGCATGCTGGGGAAAACGAAACTCCGCCGGGGCGACGCCCACCACGGTGGACCACGCGCCATTGATCTTGAGCTGTGTGCCAATGATGGCGGGATCGGATTTGAAACGGTTTTGCCAGAGCTGGTGCGAGAGGACTACTGTCGGCGCCGCGTTGGGCCGGTCGTCTTCGGCAGTGAACCAGCGCCCGAGCTCGATGGGCGCCTGCAGGATTAACGGCGTGGCGGCGGTGAAGCCCGTGCCGTCGACGCGCTCGGGGTCGCCGCCCGGCCCGCTGACGGTGGTGGTGTTATCGGTGTAGGCCCCGAGTTCCCCGCAAGCCTGCTGCTGCGCCCGGTATTCCGTGAATTCGGTCCAGGAGAGACCGGAGCGGTCGGTCGGGTCGTCGGATCTTTGGGTGACGACAAACACGACCCGTTGCTGCTCGGGAATGGGCGGGCCGCGCAGCGCGATACCGTCGACGATGGAAAACATCGCGGTGTTGACGCCAATGCCGAGGCCAAGCGTGAGCACGGCAAGAATGACGAAGGACGGACTCTTGGCGAGAGACCGGAGCGTGAGACGGAGATCGGTCAGCATATTACATGGGGGTTGAGCCAAGAACCCCCGGTCGCCGGCCAAAGTCGCAGAAAATTTCCGCCCACCGCCTCAGAGCGGTGACAGGCCCACGACGAGTCCGACCATCCCGCCGTAGGCCACGTGCCCGGCGAAATGGCTGAGTCCGACCAGCAGGTCCGCCTCCTTGAATTCCTCCAACGGATGCCGGTCGGCCACGACCCAGACGAGCATTAGGCTGACCAGCAGGCCGTGTAGCACCCCGACCCCGAGTCCGAGCATCAGGGAGAGCGGCAGCCGCGTGTAGCCGAGTGTCACCAGCAACAGGGCATAAACCAGCGCGAACCCGACCGCGGCGGTCGCATGAACGACGAGGCCGACGCGGTAGGCGTTGTCGCGCGACTTGCTGAGCAGGCTGCCGAGCGCAAGGATCATGTCGCCCTTGGCCAGTCCCGCGCGCGCGATGAGCCACATAACCAGTTGCATCGCCACCCCGCCCAAGATGCCCGCCACCAGCGAAGTGCAAAGATATTTCACGAGAAACATTGTCATGCTCATGGGAGGCTCCGGGGGATGGGGTTGGAGCCGCGGCGCGTTGGCGCCAGCGGCGCGAAAGGCATGGTGCACCGATGGACCGGCGATGGCGATTCTGTTTTTCGCCACCGGCCCGGTTGGACCTTGCACGATAATTTGTCCAGCGGGACGCTTATGGTGCGAAGCGCGCGCCGAAGAAATCGCCCTTATTCCACTGTGGACGCTGCGGCTCGTCCGTCACCCCTCGCACCACATCGGCGATGAACCGGGTGAAATGCGCGGCGGCGGCATGGTCGAAGGGCAGGCTGAGGTCGTCCGACGGGCGGTGGTAGTGGAGGCGCCGGAACTCCGCGTTGAGCTCGTGGAGCTTCATGGCTGGATCCACGGGCGTTTCGCCCGGATCCAGATAGATCGCCGGCACGCCCGCCTCGACAAAGGGATACTGGTCACTGCGCACGAAGATCACCTCCTCGGGGGCGGGATCCGGCCCAAGGGCGAGGCCATGGGCCCGCCCCACCCGCTCCACCACCTTGCCCAGTGTCGAGTGTTCCGCGCCCCAGGCGATGACATCGCGTGCGGCGCCGAGAAACATCGGCATATCCACGTTGACATTAGCCGCGACCTTTTCCCGAGGCACCACCGGATGGCGCGCCAGATGCACGCCCCCGAGCAGACCTTTTTCCTCCCCGGTCAGGGCGGCGAAGAGCACCGTGCGGCGCGGCCGCGGGCCACCGGCCAGCAGGCGGGCGGCCTCGATGAGGATGGCCGTGCCGGTGGCGTTGTCATAGCGGCCGTTGTAGATATTGTCGCCGTTGATGGCGGGGCCGATGCCGATGTGGTCGAGGTGGGCTGTCACTACCACCACTTCCTCGCGGAGCTTCGGATCGGAGCCCGCAAGTCGGCCCAGAACGTTGGCGCTCGCGACCCGCCGAAAGGTGGATTGCGCCACGAGAGTCGCCGTGCCGGGCAGGGCGAACGCCTGTGGCTTGCCCAGCTTCGCCGCCGCGAAGATTTCCGCCAGCGGTCGCGGCCCGCCCCCGAGCCAGCGTGCGGCGGCTTCCCGCTGCAGCGTGATGCCGACCTTCAATTCGGGAAACACGTCGAGCGGCCGGCTGGTTTCGTCGACCAGCCGCATGGCGGAAAACCGGGTGCCATTAATCCTGATCGCCCACGGCACCCGTGCGTCGTCCTCGGGCGTGAGCACAGTCACGACCCCCACGGCGTGGCACCGCGCCAGCTCGGCGTATTTCACGGTCGTCTTCGTGTAGTAAGCGCGCTCATCGTGCGGCAGGGTCGGCGGCGCCCCGCTGAGCACCACGGCAATCTTACCGGTCAAGTCCACGCCGGCGAAATCGTCGTAACCCGAATCCGGGGCGTGCACGCCGTAGCCTACGAACAGCAACGGCGCGGTAACTTCCGCCTTCTCCCCGAACCAGACGGGATCCGCCACGTAATCCTCGCCGTATTTCAGGGTCTCGGTGACGCCCCCGCGCTCCAGCCGCGCGACCGCGCCCTCGGGCACGCGCGTGGCTTCCAGGAACTGGATTGCCTGCTGCCAGCCGCCCCGGTCACCCGCGGGCTCCAGGCCGGCAGCCCGGAACTGCGCGGCGACATAGTTGGCCGCCAGCGCGAAGCCCGGTGAACCTGTCGCGCGGCCCGCCAGCAGATCATCGGCCAGGAATTCGATGTGCGCCCGCACGCCGTCGGCCACTGGCTCCGCGCGTATCGACACCAGCACGCTGAGCCAAATAGCCAGCGCTCCCGCGCGGCCGATTCTCGCTTGGAAAAATGCTTTAACCATGGCCGGCAAGCCAAGCGAGCGGAGCGGAATTGTCAGCGCAATAATCCCTGCCGCCCGGCGCCGCCGGTCGGTAACTCGCGCTGGTCTTTTCGGGAAAATGTCATGTCATGGATCTGACCGTCATGAACCCGTTCGCCCTTCTCGCGCCGCTGTTTCTCGCCTTCGAGCTCTGGCAGCTGGTCGTGAGCGAGCGTTACATGGGCATCCGCCAGATCCGGGCCAACGCCGATCCGCGCGAGCTGCCGATGAAAAAATCCCTCACGGCATTCTGGAGCATCGGACTCCTCGTCTATCTCGCCTGGATGGCCACGCTGCTGCTCCATCCGCTCGGCCGCGCGCAGGGCATCGTGCTGCTGCTGACCACGGGGATCGGTTACTCGCTACGCAGCATCAGCGGCCTCAAATGGGTGCTCGTCATCCTCACCTTCGAGGGCTCCATCCGTGTCGGCATGCTCATCTCGCTCCTCGGCATGACGTGGCGGGCGCTGACGCATTGACCCTGCCCCTCGCGGAGACGGCGCAACCCCTGCCCAATCGCCCGGCCCCGGTTTAGCCTTGAGAATACCGCCGCGCCGCACGAAAACTGGCCTCGCGCGGAATCCCCATGAACCTGCCCACCGAACCCCGCCTGCCGAAGACCCCGTTCATACTCACCGATATTGCGTGCCTGCTGAGCGCCGCCCTCATTGGATTCTACGCCAAGGATCCGTTCGCCCCGGTGCCGTTTGTCAGTGCCATCGCGCTGGTCGCCGCCGGCGGTATCGCCTTGCTCATTCCCTTCCTCGCCGACTATGCCGCTGACTCCCAGGAGGCGGCACGCGAGCAGCACCACCAGCTCGAACTGCAGATCAAACGCCTCCACGCCGCCGGCGAAAGCCTCACGCGCGCCGCCGCCCAGATCAAAGCCGTCGAGGAGTCCGTCCACAAGGCCGCCCACGCCGCCGAGAACCTGCCCTACCGCATGCAGGAAAAGCTCGCCGAGTTCAACGAAGCCCTCGCCGAGCAGGAGGAATCCGACCGCGAGGCACTCGAGCAGGAGCTGACCGACCTGCGCTCCGCCAACAGCAACCAACTCAAGACAGTCGCCGACAAGATCCACCAGGCCGCCGTGGAGTGGTCGACGCTCGAGGCCGCCACCCGCAAGCAGCTCGCCGCCGCGCAGGAAGCCGCGGTGAGAATTGAAAAGAAACTCGGCGCCGCCGTCGCGCAGCTCGCTCATGCCGAAAAATCTGCCCCGACCGCTGCTCACGCACCGGCGGTGGGCGCCGACGCGCCCGCGTCTGGCGGTGAACCACCCACCATGGAAACACCGGTCACCGGTGAATCTCCTGCGTCCGCCGAAACAGCCACGGCCGAGCCGCCGAAGCCGAAGAAACCCCGCGCCCCGCGCAAACCGAGGCCCGAGGAAGCCGCCCCGCCCACCACCGCGGCTGAGGAGACCGGGGCCACGGAGCCCATTTCTGAGCCGCCCGCCGCCGACCGCAGCTACGCGTCGACCCTTACCACCTTTCCCGGCGTGCTGAGCGAGGCTTCCCGCTCCGAATCCACCGAAGCCGCCGCCTCGTCCGACGGGGCCACGCGTCTCCTCGCCACTGCTTATATCGGTATCGGCAACAAGCTCTTCATCCGCGGCGACGGCCCGGGCCTGAGCTGGGACCGGGGCGTGCCGATGCAGTTCGTCTCCATCGGCAAGTGGGGTTGGGCCACGCACGACGCCACCGCACCGATCCGCGTCAAGCTTTTCAAGAACGACGAGACCGCCGCGCTTTCGGGCGAGATCACACTCGAGCCCGGCAAGCACGTCGAGGTCACCGCGCTGTTCTGATCCCGGGCGGACAAAGAAAACTGTAACTCCCGGCCCGAAGCGGTGTCTTTCTGCGGTGGCTGCATGGGCCACGCCTATGACCAAACAACTGAACCCCGCCTTGATTCTTTCCCTCGGCCTGATCGCGCTTGGCGCGACCACCGGCTGCATTTCCACTACGGAGACGACCTACACCGACGTCGAACGCGCGAGGATTTCCTTCGCCACCGACAAGGCCGGCCGCGTCTTCTACGAGGCTCTCGCCCGCGCCCCCGAGGGACGCGGTCGCACCGAAAAACGCACCGAAGTGAACCTGATTCTCGTCGAGGTTGATCACCGCACGGTGGCCGGCCCCAATAAGCTGTTCAACGAAGCCGTCGCCATTTGTGACACCGACAAGGACGGAGTGATCACCGAGATCGAAGCGGAGATCTTCTCCAGCTCCTGGCCGCATCGCTCGCACCGGGATGACTGAGAAAACGCAGACTTGGTTCAGCGACTCCTCCCGACACCCGAACCGTTAATAATGCGGTGGGGGCACGTCTGGCGCATCGGGTATCTCTGCTGCCGTTTCCGCCACGCGGGTGCGCAGCAGGCCGAGCTCGCGGCGGAGTCGCTCCACCTCCTCGGTGAGTGTCAGCATGGCCTTATCCTGCTCCACCGAATGGCGCTGCAGATGGGCGTAGCGCTCTTCCAATCTCAGCAGTCGTTCCGGTTCGCTCATGCCGGCAGAATGCGGATTGCCGGCCGCAGCGCAAACCCTAGTGTGCGGCGCAACTGATGAGACGAAACCTTGCCGCCCTTCTGTTGCTCGGAGTCGCCGCAGCGCTCTCCTCCTGCCACTCGACGCGTTCGGCACCTGCTGGCCCGCTCATCCTGATTTCCATCGACGGCTTTCGCTGGGATTATCTGCAGAAATATGACGCGCCCACCCTTCGCCGCCTCGCCGCCGGCGGTGTCCACGCGCAGCGCATGACGCCGAGCTTCCCCACCAAGACCTTTCCCAACCACTACACGCTCGTCACCGGCCTGCGCCCCGAGCACCACGGCATTGTCAGCAATTGGTTCTACGATCCCGCCTTCGGCGAGACCTTCGGCATGAGCAAGCCCGCGAGCAATCAGGAGGCTCGCTGGTGGGCCGCGGGCGAGCCGATCTGGATTACCGCGGAGAAGCAGGGATTGCGCAGCGCCTGTTTTTTCTGGCCGGGCTCCGAAGCGGACAACCATGGCCTCCGGCCCAGCCATTACCGGCCATTCGACATGAAACTCACGTGTGCCGAACGCGTGGACGGTCTCTTGGCGTGGCTTGACCTGCCCGGGGCCGAGCGACCGCGTCTGCTCACGCTCTATTTCGACATCGTGGATTCCGCCGGGCACACCTACGGCCCCGACGCGCCCGAGACCCGCGCCGCCATCAAGCAGGCCGACGACGCCATCGGGCGGCTGCTCAACGGCCTCGCCCAACGCGGTCTGCGGGACACCGCCAATCTCGTCATCGTCTCCGACCACGGCATGTCGCCGTGCGGCCCCGACCGCATCATTTTCCTCGAGGACATCCTTGACTCCTCCCAAGTGCAGGTGGAATCCACCGGCCCCAACGGTGGAGTGCGCCCGAAGGACGGCGATGCCACGGGTCTAGTCGCGAGCATCCGTGCCAGGCACGCGCCACACGTTCAGGTTTATCTCCGCGAGGAAACGCCCGAACGCCTGCATTACCGTCACAACGACCGCATCCCGCCGGTCGTGCTGATGGCCGACGACCATTGGAATATAGAGAGCAAGGTTGGCTGGCCCAAGCGCGCCCCCACCTACAACATCGGCTCGCACGGCTGGGACCCCGCCACGCCCAACATGGGCGCGCTCTTCGTGGCGCACGGCCCGGCCTTCCGCCACGGCGTCGAGTTCGCCGACGTGGAGAACATCCACCTCTATAATCTGCTCTGCTCCGTGCTCGGCATCCGACCCGCACCCAACGACGGCGACGACACGCTCGTGCGCCTCGCGCTCAGACGCTGAGATCCACGCCGCCCACAGACAATGTCATATAATATATGACATTGGCCTGACCGTGTTTCAGTCTTCCGCAAGCAGGGTGCGCAAGGTTTCCGGAGCATACAGCGGCTGCTGGCAGGTGAAATTCTCGCAGACATACGCGGTGGCACGACCATCGAGCGGTTTCATCTCCGCGAGATAAGCCCGCCGCTCCGCCAGCCAGCGTTGTCCCTCGCCGCCGTCGGCCGCAAGGATCGCGCGGCGCGGCCCAAGTTTCTCGTGCAACACGGCGGCAAGCGCACGGAAATCAGCCGCCCCGGGGTCGCCCGCCAGCACCACCGTGCGCGGCGTCTCCAGTGCCAGCTCGACCGCCACAAGCAGCTGCGGCAGCGCATGCGGTGCGCGACTCCAATGCGGACGCAGGGCCTCGATGGTCCGCAAGGCCTTGTCGCGCGCACCGGTGGTGCCGAGCATCCAGTCGAACCGGAGCAGGTTCAGAGCGGCCACGGAATTCGGCGCGGGCTCGGCGCCGTCATAATCCTCCTTCAGTCGCAAGATCACGCTAGGGTCGTCGGCGCGGGAGTTGAAGTAACCGCCGCGCTCCGTGTCCCAGAAAAGTTCGTCCATCTTCGTCTGCAGTTTCTCCGCCCACTGCAGCCAACGCACGTCGAACCCCGCCTCGTAGAGGTCGAGCAGCCCCTGGATGAGATACGCATAATCCTCGGCGAATCCCGGGATGTCGCTCCGGCCTTCGCGCCAGCTGCGGTAAAGCGTGCCGGTCACGGCGTCATGGAGCTCACGCGCGATAAATTCCACCGCGCGCGTGGCGGCGGTGAGATGCCCCGGAACGCCGAGCACCTGCGCGCCCTTCGCCAGCGCGGAAATCATCAGGCCGTTCCAGGCCGTGATGACCTTGTCGTCGAGGTGCGGCCGGGGTCTGCAGGCGCGCACCTCGCGTAGTTTTTCGAGGCAGGCGAGCAACTTATCTTCCGCAGCAGATAGCTCAAACTTGAAGTCCCGTGCGGTCAGCGCGAGTGAACGCGTCTGTCGCAGGATGTTCTTGGCGGTGAACTCGCCGTGCGGGTCGTGCGCCACGTTGCCGCCGTCCTTCACGCCGAAGTGGACGCAGAAAAACGCCGCGTTCGCACCGAGCGCCGTCTCCAGCTCCGTCTTCGTCCACACATAGAACGCTCCCTCGGCATGCTCTGGTTGGCCGTGGGCGATGTGACTGTCGGCATCCTCCGCCGAGTAGAACGCGCCGTGCGGGCCGGTCAGGTCGCGCCGCACATAATCGAAGATTCCCCGTGCGATCCACGCGAACGTCTCGCGGCCGGCCGCCTGCCGCGCCTCGAGCATGTTCACGGCGATCTGCGCCTGGTCGTAGAGCATCTTCTCGAAGTGCGGCACGTGCCACTCGTCGTCCACTGCGTAGCGGTGGAACCCGCCGCCGATGACATCGTGCAGGCCGCCTTCCGCCATGCGCTGAAGCGTGAGCGCCGCCAGGTCGATCGCCTCGCGGCCGGTCTCGGATTCCGCACCCTGCAGCACCGCAGCGCGAAACAGGAAATGGAGGACCGCCGCCCGCGGAAACTTCGGCGCACCGCCGAACCCGCCCCAGCGCGCATCATGCGTCTCAGAGAAATACTGGTAGCCCCGCTCAAACGCCCCGCCCGCTGCCTCATGCAGCAGCGCCGGCGCGCCTTCCGTCCGATCTTCGCGCGCCGGGCCCTCGATCGCGTGGCGCTGCAATGCGGCCACGACCTCGGCCGCACCCTTCTCGATCTTGGCGCGCTGCTCGCGCCAGTGCCGCGCGATGGCGTTGAGCACGCTCAGAAAGCCCGCCCTCCCGTGCCGGTCGTCCGGCGGGAAATAGGTGCCGCCGTAGAACGGCTTACCCTCGGGCGTCAGCCACACGCTCATCGGCCAGCCGCCGTGCCCGGTCGTCTGCTGCACATAGGTCATGTAGACGCGGTCAAGGTCGGGCCGCTCCTCGCGGTCGACCTTCACCGGCACGAAGTGCGCGTTGAGCACCGCGGCGATGTCCGGGTTCTTGAACGACTCGTGCGCCATCACGTGGCACCAGTGGCAGGTCGAGTAGCCAATGCTCAGGAAAATTGGTTTCTGCTCCGTCTGGGCCCGCGTTAGCGCCTCGCGGCCCCACGGCAGCCAGTCGACGGGATTGTCCGCGTGCTGGCGCAGGTAGGGCGATCTCTCGGCCGCGAGACGGTTGGGCATGCCGGCAAGTTCGCGCAAAGTCCGCCGGAGGCCAAGCGAATGTTGCGTTGCGCTCCGCCGCGGTTTGCGGCTTTGCCTCTGGGTTTCGCGCCATGCTCTACGCCTATCTGACCACGATCCTGTTTGCCGCCTCGTCGCTGCTCGCCCAGCGGAGCCAGCAGGCCGTGGGGCCGGCGCGCGCCAATCTCGGCCGGCTGGCACTTGGTCTGATTCTCCTTGGCGTCTGGGCGCACAGCTTTGGCGGCGGCCTGCGCGGCGCGGCGCTCCCGTCCTTCCTGCTCAGCGGACTGCTGGGCATGGGCGTAGGCGACATCGCGTTCTTCGCCGCGCTGCCCTTCCTCGGCTCGCGGCTGACGACGACGATGAACCAGTGTCTGAGCGTGCCCGTGGCCATCGCCATCGAGTGGCTGTGGCTCGGCACGCGGTTGACCGGTGTGCAATTCGGATGCATTGGCGTCGTGCTCGCGGGCATTGTGGTGGCACTCATCCCGACAAGGAAAGATCCGCCCAAGGTGCGCGTGCGGCCGGTCGGGGCGTTGCTCGGTTTCATCGCCGCCGTGGGCCAGGGCGCGGGCGCGGTATTCAGCCGGCATGCGTTCGAGGTGACGGCGGCGGCAGGCGAGCACATTGACGGGTTGACGGCGGCCTACCAGCGCGTGCTAGGTGGCCTGGCGCTCACCCTGCTGTGGTTCGGCGCGAGATTCTGGCTCGACCGCCGCCGTGGCCGACCGCCGGAGCCGGTGCCGACCGGGCGCGCCCACGGCTGGATTGTGGGGCACACGCTCGCCGGCCCGGTGCTGGGCATGACCACGTTCCAGCTTGCACTCGCCAGCGCGCCGAGCGGCCTCGTGCTGCCGATCACGGCGTGCGCCCCGCTGGCCATCATCCCGCTCGCCTACTGGTTCGAGGGCGAACGGCCTTCCAAGCGCTCGCTCGCTGGCGGCGCGATCGCGGTGGCCGGCGCCGTGGCGCTGGCACTGGCCCGCTGAGACGGGCATTGACGGCGGCGCGGCGCGCCGGTTTGCTCGCGGGTTTTCCATGCTGACCCTGGCCGACGTATCCAAGTCCTACGGCACGCGCGAACTCTTCGCCGACGTGTCGCTGTTCGTTGCGCGCACCGACCGCTACGGCTTGGTCGGCCCCAACGGCGCGGGCAAGACCACGCTGTTTAATCTCATCCTTGGCGAGGAGACGCCCGACGACGGCACCATCGAGTGGGAGCGCGGGGCGGACTTCGGCTACCTGCCGCAGGAAAGTGCGCCCGCGGGCGACGAGACCGTGCTGCACATCGCGACCAGCGGTAAAAAACTCCTGCCGGACGACGACCACCACGACATCGACTGGACGCTCGAGCCGCGCGCCAAGAAAATCCTCGCCGGCCTCGGCTTCCGTGAGAGCGACCACAACAAGCCGGCCAAGTCGTTCTCCGGCGGCTGGGTGATGCGCGCGCACCTCGCGCGGCTGCTCGTCGATGAGCCGGCGCTGCTGTTGCTCGACGAGCCGACCAACCACCTCGATCTGGAGGCGTTGCTCTGGTTCCAAGACTACCTGACGCGCTACCCCGGCGGGCTGCTCATCATTTCGCACGACCGCGAGTTCCTCAACACGCTCTGCACCGGCATCCTCGAGATCCGCGGCGGCACGCTCAACCGCTACACCGGCAACTACGACGATTACCTCAACGAAAAGGATGCCCGCAAGGAGCAGCAGGCCTCGCTCTTCAAGAACCAGCAGCGCGAGATCGCGCACCTGCAGAAGTTCGTCGATCGTTTCGGCGCCAAAGCCTCGATGGCCTCGCGCGCCAAATCCAAGGAAAAGCAGATCGAGCGCCTCAAGGATGTGGCAGTCGAGGAGCCGTGGGAGGACCTCAAGCGCATCAATTTCCGTTTCCCGCAGCCGCTGCGCTCGGGCCTGAAGGTGGTCAAGCTCGCCCAGGTCGAGCAGGCCTACGGTGACCATGTCGTCTACCGCGACCTCAACCTCGAGGCGGAGCGCGGCCAGCGCACCGTGCTTGTCGGACCGAACGGCGCGGGCAAGTCCACCCTGCTGAAAATCCTCGCCGGCGTAGTGCCCATCCGCGGCGGCACGTGCGAACTGGGCAGCAACGTCGTGCCCGGCTACTTCGCCCAAAACCGCGCCGACAATCTCAAGACCAACCTCACCGTCCTCGAAAACGTGCTGGAGCTGCGCACGGCCGAGAACCAGCTGACCGAGCAGCAGGCGCGCGCCGTGCTCGGCGGCTTCCTGTTCCGCAAGGACGACGTCTTCAAGAAGGTCGCAGTGCTCTCCGGCGGTGAGAAATCGCGCCTCGCGCTCGCCCGCCTGCTCGTCAACCCGCCCAATCTGCTGCTGATGGACGAGCCTACCACGCACCTCGACATCCCGTCGATCGACGCGCTCCTCCTCGCCCTCAAGCAATACGAGGGCACGTTCATCTTCATCAGCCATGACGTGTATTTCATCCGCCAGCTCGCCTCGACCGTGCTGCACGTGCACAGCGGCCGGCTGACACCCTATGCGGGCGGCTACGACTATTATCTCGAGAAATCCCGCGCCACCAACGCCCGCGCCGCGCTGACCGCCGGCTTCGCCGACGCGCGCCCCGTGCAGCAGCCGGCAAACTCCGCGCCGGTGGTAAAGGTGAAGAAAACTCCAACCACCGAGCCGAAAAAAATCCGGATCGAAGTCGGCCGTCTCGAACAGCGGGTCGCCGAACTGGAGACCAAGCAGAACGAGGTCACCGCCGAGCTCGAAAAACCCGAGACCTACACCCAGCCCGGTCGGGCCCAGCACCTGAACCGCGAGCTGACCACCGTCGTCGATCAGTTGCAGGCCGCCACCGCGGAATGGGAGGCCGCTGCCACGCGGCTGGGCGAGCTGGAAAAAGGCTGAGCCAGGCGGTCAGCCCTGTCGGCTGAACAAGCTTTTTGCGAACAGGAACGGCGCGGCGGTCAAGGGTGGTTTGGGCGGCGGGGCCGAGAGGGATTGCCCGCCGCCTCGGCCAATTGTTTCCCGCGGTGCGTGACCCCCGTTTCGCGCTGCCTGAGCGCCACCACGCGACGCTGCAGGAAGGTGATCTGTTCCTTGTAGAGCAGGCGTTCGTCGATCATGGCGCGGCGCTCAGCCTCGAGCAGGGCACGGGAGCGCTGGAATTTTCCCCACTCGGCGTCGAGTGCAACCGCCTCGGGGTGCCGGGCGGCGGCCACGGGGGCAGGGGCATGCGCCACCGACGCGGCGGCCGTCTGGTCGAGCAGCTGGCGGAGTCGCTCCCCGTGTTTGCGGAGATTATTTTCCTTCTCCTGAAATGCCTTGATGTCGATCTGGAGCTGGGCTTGAAGTCTCGCGCGTTGGGCGGCCTCTTGGAACACGGGTGACGTGGTGCCATGAGCTTGTGGGCGGCAGCCGACTGGAATTGTTGCCGGAACGCCACGGGCGCGACGGGGATTTACCGGTGCTTTACTTTAGGATGCGGAATTTCACGCGGGTTCTCCAACCCGCGGAGCAGGTGCGCTGCGACCTGTGCGCCTCAGGCCCGGAACATCACTTCTTCGCGACTAAACATCTTCACGGCAAGAGTGAGTGCGATCGCTGCGTAGAGGCTTGAAGAGCCGAAGATGATCGCGATGTAATCCCAGTGCCAAACGCCGGAGAGCATCTCCTTGCACACGAGGCTGAGGTTGAGGATCGGCACGAAGGCGAGTTTCAAGTTGAGGTCGATGCCGGGCAGCATGCCGATGACGGCGGGCATGATGACAACGATCATCATCGGCGCGAGGTAGCTCTGCGCCTCCTTGTAGCTCTTGGCGAAAAGGGAAATCGTGAACGCGGTCGCCGCGAACAGCACCGCGACCGGAACCACCATCGCGAGCACCCCGAAGAGCCCCAGCGGATCGACAGTGGGCATGACTTCCATCGCACCCCTGGCCGCCGCCGCGCCCTGACCGAGCTTCATGGTGGCTCCGCTGCCGGTCATCACCGAGCCGCCGATGAATGCCGTCGTGCCCATCGAAAGCAACATGAAGACCATGGCGGAGATCGAGCCCGTGAGGACCATCAGGAATTTGCCCAGCACGATGTCGACCCGCGGCACCGGACAGCAAAGCAGCGTCTCCATGGTGCCGCGTTCTTTCTCGCCGGCAGTAAGATCCATGGCCGGATACATAGCGCCGGTGAAGCACAGGATGATGATCAAATACGGCACCAGCCCACCGACAATTTCACCGCCGACCTTCTCCGGCGGAGCAACATTCTTGCGCTTCACGTCGAAAGGCTTGAGCAGTGTGTCAGGCAAACCCCGTTCCTTCAGTCGCGTCTCCGCCGTGTTCTGCCGGAGGTCGGTGAAAAATTTCTCGAGGGCGCGGTAGCCGAGACCCGATTTGATTTCGCCCTCGTAGTAGTAGACCATGACGGTCTTCGCCTCGCCGGACTTCAGCGAGTCCTCGAAGCCGGCGGGAATCTCGACGGCAGCGCGGATTTTCTTTTCGCTGATCTGCGCCTTGTAGTCGGCGCCGGGCACGACGCGGAACATCGGGCGATTCTTTTCCGGGTCGTGCGCGGCCTTGAGGGCGGCGACGATGCCGGGCGAGTCCTCGCCGCCGACAATCATGATGGCCGACGCCTCTTCCCGCGCTTTGCTCATGACGGTGCTCATGACCTTGCCGACGCCAAAGACCATCAACGGGATTACGAGCGTGGGAATGATGATCATGGACATCAGGGTGCGGCGGTCGCGCAATGAATCCTTCAGTTCCTTGAGATAGATGGTGGAGATGTTGTTCCAGTTCATGGATTGTGTTCCTTATTTTCTCAGCGCTGCGGCCAGGGCCGCCTCCCCGCCGGCGGCCTTCACGAATACTTCCTCCATGTCCTGCTCGGCGTAACGCGTGCGCAGGTCGGGGATGGTGCCCTCGGCGACCAGCCGGCCGTCATGGATGATACCGACGGTGTCGCAAAGCTTCTCGACCTCGCTCATGATGTGCGTGGAGTAGATGACAGTCTTGCCGCGATTGCGGCACTCGCGCACGAAGTGAACAATCGCGCGCGCCGTCATGACATCGAGGCCGAGCGTGGGTTCGTCAAAGATCATCACTGCGGGATCGTGGATCAGTGTGCGGGCGATGGAAGTCTTCTGCTTCATGCCGGTGGAGAATTTCTCGCAGCGCCGGTCAAGGAATTCACCCATGTCGAGCTCGGCGGAAAGGACCTTGATGCGCGCACGGATCGCAGCGGAGTCCATGCCGTTCAGCTGGCCGAAGTAGGCGATCATCTCGCGCGCGGTGAGCCGGCCGTAAAGAGCCGTGCTGGCGGCGAGGAACCCGACGTGCGTGCGCACCTCGTTGGGTGCCGTGATGACATCGTGCCCGGCAACCGTGGCGGTGCCGCTCGTCGGCTGCAGCAGGGTGGCGAGCAGGCGGAGCGTGGTCGTCTTGCCCGCGCCGTTGGCGCCGAGCAGGCCATAGATGCGCCCGGGCTGGCAGGAAAAGGACACATCGCTGACGGCCGTGATGGTGCCGCGCTTCTTGTCCTTGAAAGTCTTGGTGAGGTTTCTGGCTTCGATCATGTTTTCAGTTGTGTGGTGCCGGCGGGGGTCGGCGGATTCAGGCGCACTTTGTCCGCGAGAGCAGCGCCACGGTGATGCTTCCGCCGATGGCGAGCGCCACGGCGGGCCCGAGCGACTTGCTCATCGCCCAGCCGACGCCGAGGCCCAGGGCGACGGCGCTGGCAAAGCGTGAGCGGCAAACATAGCCCAACCATTTCGCTGTGGTGGTTTTCATAAAATCATTCGGTGGTTCACAGACTCATCTGCTCGCGGAATTCCTGCGCCTGGCGTCGCGAGAGTTCGACCTTCAGGCCACCCTTCAGTCGCACGAGCAGGCCGCCGCTGAACCACGGCTCGATGCCGTCAACCCATGCGAGATTGATGACCTGCTTGCGGTTGGCGCGGAAGAACGCCTTGGCGTCGAGCCGCTCTTCCATCGCCGTCAGCGAGCGGAAGAGCTGCGGCTTCTGGTCATCGAAATGCACGCGCGTGTAGTTGCCCTCCGACTCGAGCAGGCGGATGTTCTTCACCGGCACGAACCAGCAGCGGTCGCCCTCGCGCACAAAGACCTTGTCCTCGTCCGAGAGGCGGCCGGCGGCGACGGGAGCCCCGCCGCCAGCGGGCCGGAGGCGGAGCTTCTCGAGCGCGGCGACGAGGCGGTTGGGATCAACGGGCTTGAGCAGGTAGTCGAGCGCGTTGAACTCGAAGGCTTTCACGGCAAACTCGTCGTAGGCGGTGGTGAAAATCACCAGCGGCAGCGGCGGTTCGAGTTTTTCCAGAAGGCTGAAACCGTCGCCGCCGGGCATTTGCACGTCGAGAAAGATGAGCTCGGGCCGGAGCGCGGAGATTTTCTCCTCGGCATCGGGCACATCCTTGGCCTCGCCCGCGATCTCGATGTCGGCGTGGGCAGCCAGCAACCGGCGGAGCTCGTTGCGCGCGAGGCGCTCGTCGTCGATGAGAAGGACTTTCATGAGAGCGGAATGCGGACGTCGGCCGTGACGCAGCCGGGCGGCTCGGCAAGCAGGCAGAGCGCGGCGTGGTCGCCGTAGAGGAGTTTGAGGCGCTCGGAGGCGTTGCGCAGACCGACGCCGGTGGAGGAACCGGCCAGCGCGGCGGAGGCGCTGAGCGGGGCGCCGAGCTCGCCGGGGTTGGCCACGCGGAAATGGAGCATTGCCGGCTGGCCGGCCGCGGGCGCGTCGAGATGCGCCGAGATGGCGAGCTCGCCGCCGTCGCGGCGCGGGGAGATGCCGTATTTCACGGCGTTTTCCACCAGGGTCTGCAGCAGCATCGGCGGGATGGGGAGTGCGCGAACCCCGGGGGCGATGTCCCAGCGGACGCGGAGCCGGTTTTCGTGGCGGATCAGCTCGAGGGCGAGGTAATCCTCCACGATGCGCAGCTCCTCCTCCAACGGCACCGTCTCCTGCTGACCGGACTGCAGCGAGTAGCGGAGCATGTTGGCGAGGCGGGTGACGGACTCGCGCGCGCGCGGGGCGTCCTCGTCGATGAGGGCGCGCAGACTGTTGAGGGAGTTGAAGAGGAAGTGCGGGTTGATCTGTGACTTGAGCGCACGAAGCTCGGCCTCTTTGACACTGTCGGCCAGCCGCAGCCGTTCGATTTCGGAGCGGTTCAGGCGATCAAAAAGGTGGTAGAAAAAATACAGGCACAGCCAGCCGATTAGCAGCGTGATACCGTTGATGAAGCTGAAGGTCATCATCAGCCACGGCGGGTATTTGCTCAACCAGGGGCAACGCAGCAGACCGTAGACGCAGCCGTAGCCAAGGGCGGTCCAGAGGAACGACTGCACCGTCGCGAGGCCGATGACCCGGGGCACGAGGGTGCGCCATCCCAGCTGCTTCCAGCCCCAGCGCGTCATGAAGGGTCGGGCATAGTGCGTGAGCAGCAGCCCGATCAGCATCACCATGACAATAATCGCGGCACTCGTGGTCTTGTCCCGTGGCGCCTCCTTGCTGTCGACGAAAGGCAGGAAGGCGATCTGCACCAGCAGGAACACTGACCATCCGCCCATCTGGCAGATCACATAAAGCCGCTCTTTGGCGCGGGCTAGCTTGGCGGCGGTGTCCTGCCCTCTGCGGTTCGGCATGGTGGAGCGAACCACAGCCGGGTGGCCGGCGGCAAGCCCGGCGGGCGCCCGGAGGCTGGCTGAGGGAGGAGGCATGGCGGCAATCTGCCGGCCCCGAGCGCGCGTGGCGCGTCTTTTCTGGACGAACGGCCCAGCGACGGGATGAGTGGGGTGGCCGGCGCCAAGGTGACGGGAATAAAATTTCCGCGGCGCGAGAAAATTTGGCCTGCATTGCGCCATTCCTCCCCTACACTGCCCGCCTTGTGAAACCCCGCGTCGTCGTCGTCGGCAGCTTTGTGCAGGATCTCGCGTTCTTCGCCAAAGACTTTCCCCGGCCCGGCGAGACGGTCGCCGGCGACTTCCGCACCGGCCCCGGCGGCAAGGGCTTCAACCAGGCCGTCGCCGCCACGCGCGCGGGCGCCGCCACCTTGTTCATCGGCGCCGTCGGTCACGATGCTTTTGGTGCGGGCGCACGCAAATTCGCGCACGAAGCCGGCATCAGCACACACTTTGTCGAAAAGAAAAAGGAGGCGACTGGCGCCGCCGTCATCTCGATCAACTCCGCCGGCCAGAACCAGATCATCGTTTCGCTCGGCGCCAACCTCGCCCTCCACCGGCAGGATATCCCGACCGAACCGCTGCAATCGGCACAGGTGGTGGTCTGCCAGGGCGAGTCCGATTTCCGCACCGTCGCCCACGTGCTCAAGACCGCGCGCCGCGCCGGAGCCATCACCGTGCTCAACCCCGCGCCCATGCGCGACGATTTCGACCCCACCCTGCTCGTCCACACCGAGGTGCTGGTGCCCAACGAGACCGAGTTCGCCGTCCTCGCAAACCGCCTGCCGCGAACGGGCGTCCGCGGGTTTACCCGCGAAAAGCTGCTCCGCCTCTCTTCCGATCGGCTGCATGCGCTCTGCCGCAGCTTCGACGTGCCCGTCGTCATCGTCACGCTCGGCGACCGCGGCTGCTTCGTCTCCCAGCCCGACGTCTACCTGCGAGTCAACGCCCACGACGTCGAAGCCGTGGACACCACCGGAGCGGGCGATGCTTTCGTTGGCGGCTTCGCTGCGGGACTGGTGAAGTTCGGCCGGAACGTCTTCGAGGCCGCGCACTTTGCCAACGCCGTCGCCGCACTCTCCGTCACGCAGCCCGGCACCGCGCTGGCCATGCCCACCGCGCGCGAGATCGCGCGCTTCCTGCGCAAGCGCGACCATGCCTGAGAGCGCCAGGTTCCGCGCCAAACTCTACCGCGTCACCCAGGTCCGCTGGGCCGACGTGCCGAAGTCCGCAGTGGCCGGGTTGAAATTGCCCCCCGCCGCCATGCAGGGCGCCGCGCGCGGCTGGAACGCTCTTCTCCGCTTCAACGGCGACCTCGACCGCGTGACGCTGCTCCCGGGCAAACGCGGCTATTGCAAGCTGGCGATCAAGGTCGAGCTGCTTCGCGCCGCCGGCGTCGACGCGGGCGATACCATTGAGTTCACGCTCGAACCCGACACCGCCTCGCGCGAACCCGAGCTGCCCGAGGAGATGCGCAAGGCCTTCCAAGCCCGGCCGCCGCTCGGGGAATGCTGGCGGAAAGAAAGCCTCGCCAACCGCCGCCAGGTCGTGCGCTACATCCTGCAGGCGAAAAACCCCGAGGTGCAGGTCAAGCGCACGTGGATCTTCATCGAGCGCCTCGCTGAGACCGGCGGCCTGAAGCACCCCGACTACTGAACTGCGCACCGGCACGCTGAAGCCGCCCAGAATCGGCGGCGGGCCAGCAAGGCTTCATCCGGCACGCCGGCGCCATCGCCATTGACCACCCCCACCTGCCACCGCTGGACAAAATCTCCGGGCGCACCGGCAACTTCCATCCCCCGGCCCGGCCGCTGCTGCAGCTAGACCTCCGCCTCGCCGGCCGGTCGCTGCCAGCCGACGCTCAATTATCCGGGATAAACCCGGTGGGCGGCGGATTGCGGAACTTTCCGGCGAAGAACGGCACAAACTGCGCCAGCCCGAGCACGCCGAGCAGGAACAGGTCGTCGCGATACGGGCCGCCGAGGAAGATGCCGAGCAACCCGCAACCTTCCGCCAGTGCCAGTCCGACGATGAACATCACGAACGCCCTCTGCCTGTCCGTGTAGCGCGGCAGCACGAGCCAGCGGATAACGATACTCAGGAACAGCGGCACGAGCCCGATCAGGTTGGTCAGCGGATTGGGCGCAGTTGCCAACGGTTGCCCGCGACCGAGGATGAAATAGATCACGCAGAGCCCGCTGATCAGGCCGAACCAGATCGTCCACCAGACCATCAGCTGCGCGCGGGCACGCTGCTCCTCGGGCGTCATGCTCAGGCACCGATGGGGTGCCAGGTGGTCTTGAACTCCACGAAGTCGCGGATCGCGTAGAGGCTCTGCGCTTTGTCGGAGAACCAGTCAACGGGTTCCTCGGCCTTAGAGAGTTTTACCCGCTTCACGCTCTCGGCGGCGCCGAGCTTGAGCGCCTTGCGCTCGTCGGCATTGGCGACCCCGGACAGGGCGCGCAGGTGCGTGTGCGTGGCAAAGGTCGGCACGAGTTCCTTGCGGAAACCGGTGAGCAAGTTGACGACGCCGCCGGGCAGGTCGCTGGTGGCGAGCATCTCGCCGAGCACGATGGCGGGCCAGGGCCGCGCGGTGGACGCGAGCGCCACGACGGGGTTGCCGCTGGTGATGGCGGGCGCAAGCAGCGAGACGAGCGCCAGCAGCGGGGCCTCCTCGGGCGCGAGGACGCCAACGATGCCGGTGGGTTCGGTGACGGTGAAGTTGAAGTGCGGCGAGGCGACGGGGTTCACGTTGCCCAGCACCTGCTCGTATTTGTCGGCCCAACCGGCGTAATGGATGAGGCGGTCGACGGTGGCGGCGATCTCCCTCGCGGCAGCGGCCCGGCTGGCACCGCCGACCATGAGCGCGTCGGCCAGGTCGGCCTTGCGCGCCTCGATCATTTCGCCGAGCCGGTAGATGATCTGGCCGCGGTTGTAGGCCGTGCGCCTGGCCCAGCCGGGGCCGGCCTTGGCGGCGGCCTCGACGGCGTTGCGCAGGTCCTTGCGCGTGCACTGCGGGATGTTGGCGAAGAAATTCCCCGTGGCGTCCTTGAGCGGGTAGGTGCGGCCGCTCTCGGAGCGGATGAACGCGCCGCCGACGTAGACTTTGGGGGTTTTGGTGATGGGAAGGCGGGACATGGGAAGGAAACTCAAACCGCAGGGGCGTCATCCTGGAGGTAGTTGACCTCCTTGTAGCGGATGGCGACGAAGCAGAAGACGATCGCCGCGCCCATGGAGAGCAGCGCGAAGAAGTTGTAGTAGGCCGCGCCCTGCAGCTTCACGGTGCCGTCGGGGTTGGCGATGAAGTAGTGGACGAAGGCGGTGAAGAAATTACCGGCGGATACCGAGAGCAGGTAGAGCGCCTGCACGACGGCCTTGAGGTGCTTCGGCGCCTGTGTGTAGGCGAATTCGAGCGCAGTGATCGAAGTCATCACCTCGCCGGCGGAAAGCAGTGCATAGGCGGGGAGCTGCCAGCCGATGTTGAGCTTCACGCCGCCGTTGAGCTTCGTCTCGATCCACGCGCTGATGAGGAACGATACGCCGATGGTGAAGATGCCGAGGCCGATTTTGCGCAGCGGCGTCAGTTTCCAGACGGAGTTGAGCAGCGGGTAGATAACGTATTGGAACAGCGGGATGAACGCCAGGATCATGATCGCGTTGACGGCCTGCAGCTGGGACGAGAGCAACTCGAATCCGAACATGTGCCGCTCCATTTTCTCGGCCTGCAGCACCCACTCGCCGCCGCTCTGATCCCACAGCGACCAGAACACGGCGACAAAGGCGAAGAGGATGGCGAGCCGGCCGAGGGCGGAGAAGGTTTCGCGGTTGAATGTCGCGTCAATGAAGGATTTCCCCTTCGGCGGCACGTGCACGAACTTGTAGCGGCCCGACCAGAACACGACCGTGGCGAGCAGCATCAGCGCGGCGGGCACACCGAAGGCGACCCGCGGGCCGAACTTGTCGAGCAGCACCGGCGTGAGCGAGATGGAGAAGAACGAACCGAAGTTGACGGCAAAGTAGAACCAGCCGAACGCGCGCGACACGAGGTGTCGATTGGTCGCACCGAACTGGTCGCCGACGTTGGAGGAGACGCACGGCTTGATGCCGCCCGCGCCGAGGGCGATCAGGCCGAGGCCGAGCATGAGGCCGAGACGGGTGTCATCGCCGGCCAGCGCGATGCAACCGATGCAGTAGACGAGCGAGAGCCAGAACACAGTCTTGAACTTGCCCCAGAAGACGTCGGCGAGAAATGCGCCCATCATCGGGAAAAAATAATTCGACCCGACGAAAACGTGATACCAGCCGTTGGCCTCGTTCTCGTTCATCGGCGCAAGCGCGCCGGCGCGGTTGCGCAGATACTGCGTCATGTAGACGACGAGGATCGCACGCAGGCCGTAGAAGCAGAACCGCTCGGCGGCCTCGTTGCCAATGATATAGGGGATGCCCGGGGGCATCGTGTTCATTTTGAGCGGGGCGGTGAGGTATTTGGGATCAGCCATGGGGATGATTTTTCGGAGAGAAAATCAGACGAGCTGGCAGTAATCGAGCAGGCCCTGGCGGCCACCTTCGCGGCCGAAACCACTCTCCTTGTAGCCGCCGAACGGCGACGCGGGATCGAACTTGTTGTAGGTGTTGGCCCAGACGACGCCCGCCTTGAGCTCGGTGGACATCTTGAGGATGCGCGACCCCTTGTCGGTCCACACGCCGGCGCTGAGGCCGTAGGCGGTGTTGTTGGCTTTCTCGATGGCCTCGTCGACGGTGCGGAACGTGAGCACGCTGAGCACGGGGCCGAAGATTTCCTCGCGGGCGATGCGGTGACTCATCGAAACCCCGGAGAAGATGGTCGGGCGGAAATAGTAGCCGCGCAGCGGGAGCTTGCAGGCGGGCTGGAACATCTCCGCGCCCTCCTTCACGCCGGAGTTCACCAACTCGGTGATCTTGCCGAGCTGCTCCTTCGAGTTGATGGCTCCGATGTCGGTGTTCTTGTCGAGCGGGTCGCCGAGCCGGAGGACGCGGACGCGGTTTTTCAGTTTGGCGAGGAATTCCTTGGCGATGGGCTCATGCACGAGCAGGCGCGAACCGGCGCAGCAGACGTGGCCCTGGTTGAAGAAGATGCCGTTCACCACGCCTTCCACGGCCTGGTTGATGGGCGCGTCGTCGAACACGATGTTGGCCGCCTTGCCACCGAGCTCCATCGTCATCTTCTTGTCCGTGCCGGCAAGCGAGCGCATGATAATCTTGCCGACTTCGGTCGAGCCGGTGAAGGCGACCTTGGCCGCGATCGGGTGGCTCATGACCGCCGCGCCGGTGTCGCCGAAGCCGGTGACGATGTTGACGACACCCGGCGGCAGGCCGGCGTCCTGGAAAATTTCCGCCAGCTTCAGCGCCGTGATGCTGGTCGTTTCAGCGGGTTTGATGACGATGCAGTTGCCCATCGCCAGCGCGGGGGCGAGCTTCCAGGCGAGCATGAGCAGCGGAAAGTTCCACGGGATGACCTGGCCGACGACGCCGAGCGGCGCGACGCGACGGCCGGGCGCCACGTAGTCGAGCTTGTCGGCCCAGCCGGCGTGGTAGAAAAAGTGTGCCGCGGCCATCGGCACGTCGAAGTCGCGCGACTCCTTGATGGGCTTGCCGCCGTCCATTGTCTCGGCGACGGCGAACTCGCGGGCGCGGTCTTGCAGCAGGCGGGCGATGCGGTAGATGTATTTGGCGCGCTCCTTGCCGGGCATCCGGCCCCACACGGTGTCGAAGGCCTTGCGCGCGGCCTGGTAGGCGGCATCGACATCGGCGGCGCCGGCGTGCGCGATCTCAGCGAGCTTCTGCTCGTTGGCCGGGTTGATGGAGTCGAAATATTTTCCGCTTTGCGGCGCGATGAATCGGCCGCCGATGAACAGATCGTAACGGGCCTTCAGTTTCGGGTCGGCCGTCTCGGGAGCGGGATCGAACTCCCAGAGGTCGCCGAAGATGAGCTCGGGCAGCGGGCGGCCGTGGTGGCGGGAGGTCGGGCGGGTGGGTTTCTTCTCGGTGAGCGTGGGCATGGCGGGAATCGGTTGAGGCGTTAGCGGGCGGCGGACCAGCGTTCGAGCCTGGGGATGCCGCGGGTGAAGAAACCGGTGAGGAATTTCGGAAACCCTATCCCGATCATCTTGTCGCGCACACGTTCCTGCATCTGTGCAGCGGTGAGGTCGGGCAGGGTGAACCTGCCGCCGATGTAGCAGTGACTGCAGAATTTCGCACTGCGGTTTAGATCCGCTTCGGTCCCGCGATCCTCGGCGCGCTTCATCGGCATGCCGCAACTCTGGCAGTTCCTATAGGTTTTCATGTCGTGGCAGTGCTCAATAGCTTTCCGCGGCCTCACTAAAGTAATAGGGGGCTTGGTAGGCGCCGCTCTTCTCCTTCTCGATCTGGCGAAGCAGGTCGTTGAGGAGCGAGGAGGCGCCGAAGCGGTAACGGGTGTTGTTAAGCCAGTCGTCGCCGAGCGTCTCCTTCACGGCGATGAGGAATTGCAGCGCCTGCTTGGCCGTGCGGATGCCGCCGGCGGGCTTCAGCGCGATGGGCGTGCCGGTGTCGAGGTAGAAGTCGCGGATGGCCTCGAGCATCACCTGGTTGTTGCCGAGGGTGGCATTGAGCGTGGTCTTGCCCGTGCTGGTCTTGATGAAATCGCCGGACTGCAGCATGCGCATGGCGAGGAAGGACGCCGCGCGGATGTTGTCGTAGGTCTCGAGCTCGCTGACCTCGAGGATGACCTTGAGCGTGGTGGCGCCGCAAGCGTCGCGCACGGCGGCGATTTCGTCCTGCGCCAACTGAAACTCGCCCGCGAGGAACGCGCCGCGGTTGATGACCATGTCGATCTCGTCGGCGCCGTCGGCCACGGCGGCCTTGACCTCGGCGAGTCGCGTGCGGAGCGGCGCCTGGCCGGCCGGAAAGGCGGTGGCGACCGACGCGATGCGGACGGCCGTATCCTCGCCGAGCGCGCGCCGGGCGTGCCTGACCATGGAAGGATAGACGCAGACGGCGGCGACTTGCGGGATGTCGAGGTCGTCGTGCGGGCGCAGGGCCTTCTGGCAGAGCGACTCGACCTTGCCGGGCGTATCCTTGCCCTCGAGCGTGGTGAGGTCGACCATCGTGACGGCCAGCTTGAGGCCCCAGACCTTCGAGCCTTTCTTGATGCTGCGGGTGGCGAACTTCGCCACGCGCTCTTCCATGCCCACGTAATCGACCGTGCCGATTTCGCTGAACAAACGCCGAAAAGCGGCTTGTCCTGAGAATGCCATGAGGGCGGGACTATCCCGGCAATCAGCCCCGAAAACAATGTCAAAGTCGGCAGGGCGCGCCGCGCTTGCCTCCGGGCGCCCGGGCTCTAGCCTGCACCTGCCATGAGCGAAACCCCCACTCCTGCAGCTCCGCACGGCGAACTTGTCATCCGCACCATCGCGATGCCGGCCGACACCAACCCCGCGGGCGACATCTTCGGCGGCTGGATGCTGACCCAGATGGATCTCGGTGCCGCCATCATCGCCAAGAATCTCTCCCGCAGTCGCGTCACCACGGTGGCGGTCGACGGGATGGCGTTTCTCAACCCGGTCTACGTCGGCGACATCGTCAACTGCTACGCCACGGTGGTGAAGGTCGGCCGCACCTCGATGCGGATCGACGTCGAGGCCTGGGTGCAGCGCGGCAAGGACGGCACATTCCTGCGCGTCACCGAAGGTGTCTTCACCTACGTCGCCATCAACGAGCACGGCCGCCCCCACCCCGTGCACCGCGACCGATGAAATTTTCGCCCCCCGGCCTGCTTCTTGCCGTCCTCGTGGCGCTCGCAGTGCCGGCCCGTGCCGATAGCGTGCGGTTCAGCGATGCCCTGAAGGCCTCGATCCTTCGCGTGGAGGAAACCCGCCTCTATGCGATGCTCCAGCCCGACGTTCCCGCGCTCGGCGATCTACTGACCGACGACTGCCTCTATGTGCATTCCACCGGCGGCACGCAGACCAAGCTCCAGCTGCTGGCCGCGCTCGGCGACGGCTCCCTCCACTACACCGACGTCCGGCTGCTCGCCCCGCCAATCGTCCGCCTTTTCGGCTCCGGCACCGCCGTGCTCACCGCCCAGGTGCACATCGAGGGCGAGATGAAGGGTCGCAGCCGTCTTAGCTCAAACCTCACCTACACCTGCGTCTACGTCGAGCAAGAGGCCCGGTGGCGGCTGGCGTCCTACCAATCCACCACGCTGCCACCACCGATACCGGCGCCCAAGTGACACGCGGACTGCGCAGGGGAGAAACATCCGCCACTGCGTGGCGCCCGGTTTGACAGCCCGGATTCGTTGCGGCGATGCTGGCCCCTTGTCCTCCGACCTCCACCACCACGACTCGCGCGGCGCCCTCGCCGCCGCGGGTGCTTTCCTGTTCTGGGGCATCGTGCCCGTCTACTGGAAGCAAATGCAGGCGATTTCGCCCTTCGAGCTCATCGCGCATCGCTGCACCTGGTCGCTGATTTTCCTGCTCGGCGTGCTGGCCCTGCAACGGGACTTCGGGACGCTGCGCCCGGCGTTTACCATTCCACGGATTTTCTGGCTGAACTGCCTGAGCAGCGTGCTCCTCGCCGCCAACTGGACCATCTACGTCTGGGCGGTGAACTCGGGGCATATCATCGAGTCCAGCCTCGGCTATTTCCTCACGCCGTTGTGCAACGTCGCCTTTGGCTACCTGTTCCTGCACGAGCGGCTGCGCCGGCTGCAATGGATCGCCATCGGCTGCGCCGGTGTCGGCGTGGGCTTCCTGCTGCTGGGCGTCGGCCATGTGCCGTGGATCGCGCTGTCCCTCGCGACCACCTGGGCCAGCTACGGTATCCTGAAGAAAAAATCCTCCCTCGGCTCGTTGGCCGGGCTGACGGTTGAGACCATTGTGCTGCTGCCACTGGCCGCGGCCTTCCTCTTGTGGCGCGCGCACACTGGCGAGGGTGCGCTGGGGCGCGTGAACCCGCTGCTGCACGTCTACGTGCTCAGCGTGGGAATTGTTACCGCCATCCCGCTGCTGCTGTTTGCCTACGGGGCGCGACGCATCCGGCTGACCACGCTCGGCCTGCTGCAATACCTCTCGCCGTCGGTGCAGTTTCTCATCGGCCTGTTCGTCTATCACGAGCCATTCGATTCCAGCCGCTTCCTGGCCTACGCGCTCATCTGGGCGGGTCTGATCCTTTACTCGACCGACAGTTTTCTCGCCCAGCGCGATCCGACGGGCAGACCGGCGGCCGGTTGAGCGCTATTGCTTGCCGCAATCGAGCAGCTCGATCTCGAACACCAAGGTGGCGCGCTGTGGGATGGCCGGAGGGCGGCCGCGCGTGCCGTAACCGAGTTCGTAGGGGACGATGATGAGCCATTTGTCGCCGCGGTGCATTTTCTGCAGCACCTCGTCCCATGCCGGGATCAGCTCCTCGCGGACCACGCGCGCGCGGAACGGCTGCGCGGGGTCAAGGGCCTGGTCGAAAACTTTGCCGTTGAGCAGCTCGCCCTTGAAGAGCACGGAGACGATCATGCCCGGCTGGGGTATGGCGCCTTTTCGGTCGCCCTCCTTGAGCACGATATAACGGATACTGGTGGCGGTGCGCTTGGCTTCGGGCCATCTTTGCTCGATGATTTCCAGGTCCTCCATCGGGAACCGTTCGCGCTGGGCGTGCAGCGGCCCGACGGAAAGTAATACGACGGCGAGACAAAGGATGGTTTGGCGGAAGGTCAGATTCACGGTTATTTCCCGGGCGGGATAACGCGGAAGGTCACCACCGGTTCCACGGGCGTCGACTTGTCGGTGGTCACCGTCGGGACGGTTTCGACTCTGGGCGCGGCTTTGTCGGAAGACGATCCATGATTGTTGATCGCGGTGCCACCGGTTTTGACAACTGTCGGGGCGGGCAGCGCGGCAAAACCGCGTTCAACGAGCTCGGCCACCTTGAAGTCCCGCGTTTTCGAGTCGGGGCTGCCCATGGTGACGACGATGACGCGGCGACCGCTGCGCTCAGCAGTGGCGGAGAGGCAGAAACTGGCGCCGCTGGTGTAGCCGGTCTTGAGGCCATCAAGCCCCGCGACCTTGCCGAGGAGATGATTGTGGTTGTTCATCATTACGGGACCAGTGGGGCGACCGGTGCCGAAGGGACGCGAGCGGATCGAGGTGTATTTGGTGACATCGGTTTCGCGCAGCAGATACCGGCACAAGAGGGAGCAATCGCGCGGCGTGCTGAGGTCGCCCTCGTCGGTGCGCCGGCTGCGAGGCGGCAAGCCATGCGGGGTGCGGAAGGTGGTGCGGGTCATGCCGAGCTCGCGGGCCTTGGCATTCATCAGCTCGACAAACGCCGCGGGCGAACCTGCGGCGGTGCGGGCCAGCGCGTGCGCGGCGTCGTTGGCCGACTGGATCATCATCGCGTAGATGAGTTCCTCGACCGGAAAGATCTCATTCTCTTTCAACCACACCTGGGTGCCGCCAATCTTTGAGTCCACCGAGGTAACGGTCACCAGGGTGTCCAGCTTCAACGCGCCGCTGGCGAGTTGGTCGTGGAGCACGGCGAAGGTCATCAGTTTCGCCATGCTGGCGGGCGGGCTCAGGACGTCGGCGTTGTCCTCTAACAACACCAGGCCGGTTTCGGCGTCGGTGACGATCGCGCCGAGGTAGGCGGTAACGGGAGGTTTCGTCCGGGCGTGCGCGGCGCGGGCGGTCGTAAGAAGCAGGGAGGTGGCAGCGAGGAAGCAGCAGAACTTCGTCATGAAAAAGGGAAGGCGCCCAAGCCAGCGGCGCGCCGGGCGCGTGGCAAATCAATTTGTGCCGCGGACCGCTGGATGTGCCGCCACGAGCGCGAGCGCGCGGCTCAGGAGCGTTTTGCCGGGCTCCATCCGGTGCCACGGCGAGGCGCCGGAGGGATGTGGGAGCGGGATGCAGTCGGCCGTATGGCCGTGGTGGATGATGACGAATTTTTTCCCGATGAGGTTGTTGAGCGGTGCGGCGGGAAGGAATTGCGTGATGGCGAGCTTGCCCACGGGCAGCACGAGCTGCGGGCGGAGCAGTTCGAACTCGGCGGCAAGCCAGCGCGCGCAGTTGGCGATCTCGTCGGCGGCCGGCACTCGGTCGCCGCCCGTTTTCTTCTTGCCCGGGAAGCAGCGGCAGACCGCGGCGAAGTAGATGCGGTTGCGGGTCTCGTCCTCCATCCAGCCGAGCGATTCTTGGAGCCACTTGAAGAGCGTCCGGCCCGCCGTCCATGCAAAAGGCCGGCCGAACTTCGGTTCCCTGGCGCCTGGCGCCTGGCCGACGAGCAGAATGCGGCTGACCACGGGCCGGCCGGTGACGACTGGCCGGTGCATCCGTGGGCACAGCGCGCAGCCGCGGAGTCGGGCGAGGTGTTCTTCAACGGCAGCAGTTGTGGCGCGGCTCATGTGTTGCGATGCTGGCGGTATGCGGCGATCGCGGGCAAGAAAAAGGGCGGGCCCATAAAGGGTCCGCCCGAAGCGAAAGTTGTCTGGTAAGAGACCGCTTAGTAGCGACGATCGCCGCCACGGCCGCCGCCGCCGTAGCCACCGCGACCACCACCACCGCCGCCGTAGCCGCCGCGACCGCCGCCGCCGCCGTAGCCGCCGCGACCACCGCCGCCGCCGCCACCGCCGAAGCCGCCGGAGCGCTCTTCCTTGGGACGGGCCTCGTTGACCGTGAGGGCACGGCCGGCGAGTTCAACGCCGTTGACCTTCTCGATCGCGAGCTTGGCCTCTTCAGGCGTGCCCATGGTGACGAACGCGAAGCCACGGGGGCGGCCGGTCATCTTGTCCATGGCGACGTAGATGTCGGTGACTGCGCCGAACTGTTCGAAGTGCGCCCGGAGGTCGCCCTCGGACGTGTCGAAGGACAGATTGCCGACGTATAGTTTGGAGTTACTCATGTGATGTTTCGTAGAGTCACGATCCGCTGCCAGTCCGTTCCCACTGTGGGTTTCGAAATCATCACTTAAGCCAAACGCTCAGCCAACGACTCACCAGATGCTGTCATCTAAATACGCTATCTCTTACGATGCTGCACGAACGCACGGCGACCGGGCATTGGCAATGGAAATCGCCCGGGCCGCTGCGCCGCAGGGGCTTAAATGCTATATTTCCGGCGGATTGCCTCGGGAATCCGCACGGCCCGGCTGGTTTGCAGCGAGACGAGCACGTAATCGAACCAGCCGATGCATACAGACTTGCGGCCGGCTTTGCGCTCGATCTCGAACTGCACCTTCACCCCAATAAGCGTGAATTTCTCGATCCAAGTGCGCACAACAAACCGATCACCGAGTGCCAGCGGACTTTTGAAGTTCAGGTGAGCCGTCGCCATGAACCAGCCGTAGCCCATCTGCTGAAATTCCGCCATCGGCATCCTGTAGCAGCGCTCCATCTGGTCGAAGCGCGCCGCCAGCACATAGTCCATGTAGCGGCTGCTGTGCACGTGCTGATACATGTCGATGTCATCGGGCCTCACCTGCAGCTCAGTCTCGAACTTGGAATAGACCAGCTCCGGGTCGACGCTGCGGTCCGGCACGGAGGACGGCGGGTTATCGTTCAAGGCGGAGAGTGCGGCACGCTGGCGCCTCTGCGTCAAAAGAAATGGCGGCGGGCTTCCCGAACCCAGAAACCCAAATTAAATCGGGCGTCTCAGCCGTCCTTAAACTCCCGCGACAGCCAGGAACGGAGCATTTCTTTGTCGTAACGAAGCGGATCCCAGGTGGGCAGCCCTGTCGTCATCTGATAACCGAGCTGTCGCAATTCGCGTTTGCCTCCGGTTACTACTTTCCCGTCAGGCCCGGTGAGTTGGAATTCGAGTTTCATTGCCGGCGGGTAGATCTCCTTGAGAATGCGGATGTGATCGAAATCGGGCCCGTGCCACGGTTCGAACGCCCCGGCCAGATCGATATCAGTGATGCGCACGGTCAGGTGTTGCCCGGGTTTTAGGTAGTTGCGGCCGGCATGCTGGAGATACTCGCATAGTTCCTTGAGCAGTTGTCCGCTGGGCTGATCCCAAGTGGAACTATTCTCACTGATGTCAGTGTATTTCTCCGGTTCGACAAATAAGACCTCGATATGCGACTCGGTGGCATTCATCGGGGCGGCTAACGCGACCTGATATACTGCCAACGCCAGAAGCCCCAACAGTGCCATGCGGGATAAAGCAGCCATGCGCTGAAGTTAGCCGTCTCACCCTGGAGCGCAATTTTTTGTTTATCAGAATACTCTTGCGAAATTTAATACAATCGTTTCATACATTTGTTTGAGTTATGAAAAGCATCGTTAAAGATCTGACTCATGAGCGTATCTTAAACGCTGCAGAAAGCTTGTTTGCACTGCACGGCTATGACGGTGCCACCATGCGGCAAATAACCGAGAAAGCCGCGGTCAACCTAAGTGCCGTCAACTATCACTTTGACACGAAGGAAAAACTCTACGCCGAGACTTTCACGCGGATAATCCGCCCGCTCAATGCTGAGAGACTGACCATACTGACTCAGGCCGAGCTACTGGCGGGAGACCATCCTGTGCCACTGCCGGCGATCCTTGAAAGTTTCATCCGCCCGACCTTTATGCTCGCGGCAGGACGCCCGCAGTTCCTCGCTCTCATGAGTCGGAATTTTTCTGCCCCGCCACCTTTCATGCGGGAAATCATGGCGGCGGAATTTAGCGCCATCTCCCAGCGCTACATCCGGGCTCTGCAGCACGCGCTGCCCGGCGTTCCCCCCATGGAACTTTTCTGGCGGATGTTCTACACTGTGGGTGCCTTGCTTTTCACTGCCGCGCACCGGGAGACCATGGCGCTGCTCTCCCATGGCGCGATCCAGTCACCTGATACCGAGAGCATCATCCGCCGCCTGGTCGACTACGCCTCTGCCGCCATGTGCGCACCTCGCCGTGAGCCGGCCATGTCCTGATTTTCCCAGCAGCTACCGCACTTTTATCCTATTCTTCTCCATGTATCGCCTCGCGCTCAAGATGCTATTCGGCGACCACGCCAAATACCTCATGCTGATCAGCGGCATCACTTTTTCTACGCTGCTGATGGCGCAGGGCGCGTCGTTGTTCTGCGGCATCATGTCCTGGACCTTCGCCACCCTGCGCAATTCCCGCGCGGCGATCTGGGTCGCCGACCCCAAAGTTGAGCAGGTCAACGACACCAAGCCGCTGCGCGACACCGACGTGAACCGCGTCCGCTCGGTCCGCAACGTAGCGTGGGCCGCGCCGCTTTTCAGCAGCACTATCCAGGCCCGCCTGCTCGACGGCTCATTCAAGCTCATCCAACTCGTCGGTATCGACGCCACCACTTTCGCCGGTGCGCCCGCAAAAATGCTCCGTGGTCGGCTCGAGGACCTCCGGCTGCCCAACACCGTCATCATCGACGACCTTGGCGTCGAGCGCCTGAGCGAGGGCCGGTCTAGGCCCATCGACGTCGGCGACGTTTTTGAGATCAACGACCGCGAGGCGCGCATCGTCGGCATCTGCCGCGCCTACCGCTCGTTTTTCGGCGGGCCCTACGTCTACACCACCTACGACCGCGCCGTCCAATACGCGCCTACCCAGCGCAAGATGCTCAGCTTCATCCTTGCCGCCCCCCAGCCCGGCCGCGACCCGCATGCCGTCGCGCACGAGATCGAGCGTGAGACCGGCCTGCGCGCCTTTACCGAGAGCGAGTTCATCTGGTCCACGATGTGGTGGTATGTGAAGAACACCGGTATCCCCTTCAATGTCGGCACGCTCGTGCTGCTCGGCTTCATCGTCGGCACGGTCATCTCTGGCCAGACCTTCTACGCCTTCGTCCATGAGAACACGCGCAATCTTGGTGCGCTGAAGGCCATGGGCGCCAGCACGTGGAAACTCTGCTCCATGCTCATCCTGCAATCGCTGGCAGTCGGATTTATTGGCTACGGTGTCGGCATCGGCGCGGTGGCGTTGCTGGGCAACTTTCTGCTCGGTCTGGGCAAGGTGCCATTCCTGCTGCTCTGGCAGATCCCCGTCATCGTCGGCGTCGCGGTGTTCTTCATCTGCGCCATCTCTGCCGTGCTCGGCATCCTGCGCATTGCCCGGCTCGAGCCGGCCATAGTCTTCCGCGGTTGAACCCATGACCCTCATTACCCAACCGAAAGCGGCCCCCGGCGTCATCGCGCGCCCCCCGTTGCTTTTCCTCGGCGCCCTGCTGGCCGGCTTTGCACTCGGCCCGGTCCTGCCACCGCCTGCTCTCAACCCATTCGGGCGGGCGACAGGGGGAGTTCTGATTGTCGCCGCGCTCACTCTGGCCGGTTGGGCAATCGCCACGATGCGCCGCGCTGACACGCCAGTGCCGACCTGGCAGCCGACGCGCCGGCTCGTGACGTCCGGCCCCTATCGCATCACGCGCAACCCGATCTACCTCGGACTCCTCTTGCTCCACGCGGGTCTCGGCCTCGCTTCGAACGCCACTGGCGTGCTCGCAACCCTCGTCCCCCTCGCCGCTCTGCTCCACTGGGGCGTCATCCTCCGCGAGGAACGATATCTCACCCGTCTGTTCCCCGACGAATACTCAGCTTACCGCCAGCAAGTCCGCCGCTGGCTCTGACCATGGTTGCCCCCGCTCCCACTCATTTCACACCCTCCCGCGCCCCCCTCGCGGTCGTGCTTAAGGGCCTCGACAAATCCTTCGGCGAGGGTGATTCGCGCACGCACGTGCTCAAGCACACGCAGTTCGACGCGCGCCTCGGCGAACTGCTCATGCTCGTCGGGCCCTCCGGCTGCGGCAAGACCACGCTCCTCTCCATCCTCGCCGGCACGCTCGTCGCCGACGGCGGCGAGATCAACGTCCTCGGCTACCGCCTGCACGAGATGAAATCCGGCCCGATTACGAAATTCCGCTCGAACCACATCGGCTTCATTTTCCAGCAATTCAACCTCATCCCCACCCTCACTGTCGCCGAGAACGTCTCCGTGCCCCTTCTCATCCAGGGCGTCAGCGTGACCAAGGCCGAAAAAAAGGCCCGCGAACTCCTCGCCGTCGTCGGCATACCGGAAAAAGCCGACGACCGCCCGGTGAAGCTTTCCGGCGGCCAGCAGCAGCGCGTCGCCATCGCCCGCGCCCTGGTGCACGAGCCCCCGCTCCTCGTCTGCGACGAGCCCACCTCCGCCCTCGACTCCGAGAACGGCCAGCACGTCATGGAAATACTCCGCACCATCGCGCGGCAGGAGACGCGCACCGTCATTGTCGTCACCCATGACCCCCGCATCTACAAATTCGCCGACCGCATGGCCGAGATGGAGGACGGCCGCATTCTCCGCGTTCTCCAGTCTCCGGCCGAGATCGCCGCCGCGCATATTAATTTCTGAACCCCCAACCTCCGCCTGCCATGATCCTCTTCCGCAAAATCTCCTTCTGGCTCGCCCTCGCCGGCATCGCCGCGGCCGGCAGCCTCGTCCTCCGCCTCCGCGCCGGTCTCACCGAGGCCATCATGCCGCCGCCCGTCGCCCCACCGTCCAAGCCCTTCGCCTCCGGCATCGCCGCCTCCGGCATCGTCGAAGCCCGCCGTGAGAACACTCTCATCGGCGTGCCCGTGCCCGGACTCGTGACCACGGTTCACGTCAAGGTCTGGGATCGCGTCGAGGCCGGCGCCCCGCTACTCCAGCTCGACGACCGCGATCTCCGCGCCTCGCTCCCCACCCAGCAGGCCGGCGTTGCCGTTGCCGAGGCCGTCTTGCAAAAAGCCCGCACGCCTCTCGCCCGCATTCAGGAACTCCACAAGACGGGCGTCGTCACCGAGGACGAACTCGACGCCCGCCGCAACGACGTCGCCGTCGCCGCGGCGCAGCTCGCCGCCGCTCGCGCCGCCGTGGCCCAGACCGAGACGCTCCTCGCGCGGCTCACTGTCCGCGCACCCATCGCCGGGACCGTGCTGCAGGTCAACGTCCGTGCCGGCGAATACATCGGCACCATCGGCAGCACCGTGCCGCCACTCGTCCTCGGCAATATCGACGAGGTTCAGGTGCGCGCCGACGTCGACGAGCAGATCGCCCCGCGCATCAAGCCCGGCAAACGCGCCCTCGGTTACCTCAAGGGCGACACCCAGCACCCCATCCCGATGGAATTCGTGCGCATCGAGCCGTTCGTCATCCCCAAACGCTCGCTCACCGGCGCCAGCACCGAGCGCGTCGACACACGTGTGCTGCAGGTCATCTTCGCCTTCCCCAGCCAGCCCGGCCGCCCGGTCTACGTCGGCCAGCAGATGGATCTCTACATCGAGGATTAGCCGGCGTTGCGCCGGGTCGTGCCCCAACTGATATTGTCCGCTTCTGCTTGCACTCGGCGGCAATCTGCATGTCCTCCGCTGCTCGCGCGGAACCCTGACCCGGCTCCGTGCTCCCACACCAAGCATGATCGCCTCCGCCGTAGTTCTCCTGCTGCTCAGCCTGCTCGTTGCCACCGAGCCCGACCACCACTCGGGTCCGGTCGGATCTGCGCAGCCGGATGATGTCGCCCCGCAGCATCCCGGACTCCCGGCCGCGGCGGATCGCCCCGCCGAGCAACACCACCGCGCCGCTTGAGCCGAGCCCGAGCTTGCCTGCCCGCGGGCTTTGCCCTGCGATGGAAATTCCGCCGGTGAAGAACCCCCCGAAAATCCTCCGCGCCCTTTCGTCGCGCAACTACCGCCTCTATTTCTCCGGCCAGTGCGTGTCGCTCATCGGCAACTGGATGACCTCCACTGCGGCGCTCTGGCTGGTCTACCATCTTTCGGGCAGCCCGTTCTACGTCGGCCTCATCGGCTTCGCCAACCAGATCCCGGTGCTCCTGCTCTCGCCCTTCGCCGGCGTGTGGGTTGACCGGCTCGACCGGCGCCGCCTCGTGCTGGCCACGCAGGCGCTGGCCATGCTGCAGTCGCTGGCGCTCGCCGCGCTCGCCCTTACCGGCCACATCACCGTCGGCTGGATTGTCGGGCTCTGCCTGTTCCAGGGCTTCGTCAACGCCATCGACTGGCCGCTGCGCCAGTCGCTCACCATCGAGATGGTCGAGGACCGCGCCGACCTCCAGAACGTCATCGCGCTGAACTCGGTCACGTTCAACCTCGCCCGCATGATCGGGCCGGTCATCGCGGGCTTTGTCATCGCCGGCCTCGGCCCGGGCGTATGCTTCCTGGTCGACGGCGTCAGCTTCCTCGCCGTGCTCGGCGCGCTGCTCGCCATGCGCTTCGCCCCGCATGTGCCCCGGGAGGAGGAAACGCACCCGCTGGCGGATCTGCGCGAGGGCATCCACTACGCCTACACGCACGACCGCATCCGCACCGTATTGCTGCTGATGCCCGTCATCGCAATGTTCGGCTTTGCTCACTCGGTCCTCTGCCCGGTGTTCGCGAGCGATATTTTCCACGGCGACGCCCGCATTTACGGCCTGATGCTCTCGTTCACGGGTGTCGGCGCGGTGCTGGCGGGCCTCTACCTCGGCATGCGCACATCGCCGGCGGGGCTCGGCGGGGTGCTCGTCCGCGGCGCCGTGCTCGGCGGAGTCGGGCTCGCCGCGTTCGCCTACAGCCGCTCGCTGCCGTTCTCGCTTTTCACCCTGATGATGGCCGGCGCCGGCGGCGTGCTCTGCATGGCCGGCGGCAACACGCTCGTGCAAACCCACGTGACGGACGACAAGCGCGGTCGGGTCATGAGCCTCTTCACCATGGGCCAGGGCATGTATCCGGTGGGCAGCCTGCTCATCGGCATCGCCGCCACCGCTTTCGGTGCGCCGCTCGCCATGCTCGCCTGCGGCCTCATCTGCCTTGTCGCCGCTCAGGTCTTCTCGCGCAAGTGGCGACAACTGGCGCCGGTTCGCTCCTGACGCCCGGGGTTAAGCCGCCGCGTCCGAACGCGTTCAGAGCAGCTGCCTGACCAGCGCCTCGTATTCGGCGTGCGGCATCATCCCAACCTTGTTGTGCCGGAGGTTGCCGTCGCGGTCGATCAGGAAGGTCGTGGGAATGGCGTCGAAGCCGCCGAAGGCCTCCTGCACGGCGTCGTCCGCCATGCCGACGGTGTAGTTCATGCCGTTCTCCGTGACGAATTTCTTCACGTGCTCCGGCCCCTTCCGGTCGACGGACAGGCCGACGATAACCAGGCCGTCCGGGCCGTATTTTTTCTGCAGCTCGATGTAGCCAGGGATCTCGGCGACGCAGGGCCCGCACCAAGTGGCCCAAAAATCCACCACCACCACCTTGCCCTTCAGCGCGGCGGAGGAAACCTCGCGGCCGCCGAGGTCTTTCAAATTCCAAATGGGCGCCTTGCCCAAGACGGGCAGCGCGGCCGTCGTGGCGGGCGTGATGGGCGCAGCGGCCTTGGGCTGGCACGCCGGCGTGTGAGCCAGAAGGGTCGCAGCCAGCATGGCGAACAGGAGTCGGGAAAAAGGTTTCATGGCAGGTTCTGGGAGACAGAGGCGGCGGCGGGTGGATTTGTTCCCGGTAAAAAATCCGCCGGCGCCCCAACTCAGACCTGCTTGGGTTCGGTGATTTCGACGCTCAGCGTCTCGATGAATTTTCTCATCGCGGGCGTCAGCACCCGGCCCTTGCGGTGGAGGATGGCGAGCGGGCGGGAAAATTCCTTCCCCTTGAACGGGATGGCGACGAGCGTGCCCTGCCGGATCTCCTGCTGCACGGTGGCGCCGGGCACGATGGCAATGCCGTGGTCGATCTCGACAGCGCGCTTCACTGTCTCGATGTTGTCGAATTCCATGACGGGCGTGATCTCGAGCTTGTAGTCGCGGAAGATCTGGTCGACCGCCTTGCGCGTCGGAATGTCGGGGTCGAAGCCGATGAAGCGGTGGCCGGCGAGCGTCTTCATGTCCACCTCGGCGACCTTGGCCAGCGGGTGGTTCGGATGGGTGATGAGGACGAGGCGGTCGTTGCGGAACGGGATCATCTCGATCTGCCGCAACTTCTGCGGGAAGGCGACCAGCCCGAAGTCGACTGAGTTGTGCAGGATGTCCTCGTAGACCAGGTTGGAACGGCGGTATTCGACGCGCACGTTGACCGAGGGAAAGTCGTGCAGGAATTTCTTGATGTAGAGTGGCAGCTCGTGCAGGCCGATCGAGTAGATCGTGGAGAGGCGGATTGTCCCGCTGATGACCTTCTTCATCTCCTGCAGTTCGCTCTCCAATTTCTCGTAGACATGCAGGATTTCCTTCGCCGCGTCGTAAATCCGCTGGCCTTCGCGCGTCAGGTTGAACTGCTTCTGGCTGCGATCGATCATCAGCGTCTTGAAGTTGCGCTCCATCGAGCGCGCCTGCTGGCTGACCGCCGACTGGGTGATGCCGTTCAGCTTGGCCGCTTTCGAAAAACTTTTGGTCTCAACGAGGTCGGCGAAGATTTTGAAGTTCTCGATTTGCATGGCTGCCTCTGGTGAAAATTTACTATAAAGGCCCCTAATCTGCAATCCACCCTAAAAGCGCCCCCATAGATGTTTATTGACTACGAGACTTTCCGCCTCAGGGCCGATGCTCTCCGGGAACACATCGCCGCCGCCTGCCGCGCCAGCGGACGCGCCCCCGGCGAAGTCACCCTGCTGCCCGTGACCAAGACCCACCCGCCGGCGGCGGCGGAATACGCCGCGCGCTACGGGCTCGCCGCCGTCGGTGAAAGTCGCGTGCAGGAGGCCGTCGAAAAGCAGTCGCTGGCCGCGGCCAAAGTCGGCTGGGAGCTGATCGGCCATCTGCAGTCCAACAAGGCCCGGCTCGCCGCCGCCGGCTTCAATCGCATCCAGAGCGTCGACAGCGCGAAGCTGCTCCTGCAACTGGATCGCGCCGCCGGCGAACTCGGTAAAAAACTACCCGTCCTGCTCCAGCTCAACGCCGGAGACGATCCGGCGAAGTTCGGCGCCGAGCCCGCGGACGCGCCGCACCTGCTGGAGGTCGCGCTCGGCCTGCTTCATCTCCAAGTCGACGGGCTCATGACCATCGCGCCGCTTTCCGGCGATCCTGCCGTCGCCCGCCGCACCTTTGCCCGGCTCCGCGCCATTCGCGACGAACTCTCCACCCGCACCGGCACTCCCTTGCGCGTGCTGTCGATGGGCATGTCGGGCGATCTTGAGTCCGCGATCGCCGAAGGCAGCACGCTCGTGCGTGTCGGCACCGCGCTGTTCGGTCCACGCGGCTGAGCGTCGGGTATTTTTCCGCGTTGCCACCATCCGCCGGCGCGCTTGGCTGTGAGCCGTGGAAACCACCCCGCTTACGGCCGCGCAGCGGCAGGCTTTGGCCAGCCTGCTCGACGATCCAGCGCCGGCCGTCCGCCAGGCACTCCTCGCGCAGTTCACGCGGCTCGGCCCCGAGGGCACGGGGCTGCTCTGCGAGCTGGCCCGCGGCCCCAACCGCCCGCTTGCGCACGAGGCCTCCTGGTTTCTGCGCGAGCTCAAGTGCAGTGACCCGGTGGCGGATTTCCGCACCTTCATCCGCTCTCTCAACTATGAACTGGAGTCCGGCGCGCTCCTCCTGGCCCGCACGGTCAATCCCGACCTCAATGTCGGCGCCTGCTGCGAGCTGCTGGACCGGATGGCCGCGCGCGTCCGCGCGCTGCTCGTCGCCACCGCCACCCCGCGCGAACAATGCCGCGCGCTCAACCGCGTGCTGTTCGAGGAATACGGTTTCCACGGCAACGAGGAGCACTACACCGATCCGCGCAACAGCTTCCTCGACCAGGTGCTCGCACGCCGGACCGGGCTGCCCGTCTCGCTGGCCATCGTCTACCTGCTGGTCGCGGAACGCGCCGGCGTGGCACTCGAACCCGTCGGTGCACCCGGCCGCTTCCTCGTCGGCTGCTACCTCGAGGCCGAGCCGTTCTTCATCGACGTATACAACAGCGGCGAGCTGCTCAGCGCCGGCGCCGTCTTCGCCCTGCTGCGCGCGGCCGACCTGAACCCGCAGGTCAGCGACCTCGCCCCCACGCCCGTCCGCGAGGTCGTCTGCCGCTGCTGCCGCAACCTCGTGAATCATTACGCCGCCGAGCGGGACGCGGAGCTGGCCCGGTTGTTTGCCAGTTTTGTGGCCGAATTCGAAGCGGTGCACACGCGCCACGCCCAGCCTTGAACCTCGCCCCGCTCCCGCCGCCGGCGCCCGACTTGCTCCACTCTCCGCCCATGCGCGACCCGAAGGAGCCAATCCACACGTTTGCCGATCTTGAGCACTGGCCGCACGCAGGCGTCGCGCTCGGCATCCTCGGCCATCCCATCGCCCACTCGCTCAGCCCGGCCATTCAAAACGCCGCCCTGGCCGCGCTGGCCCGCTCCGATCCGCGCTTCGAAGGCTGGCGTTATTTCAAATTCGACATCGCCCCGGCCGAACTGCCTCGCGCGCTCGACCGGCTCCACCAGCTCGGCTTTCGCGGCCTCAACCTCACGGTGCCGCACAAGGCGGCCGCCGTCGCCCACCTGGCCGCGGCCGATGCGTTCGTGCACGCCGCCGGCGCCGCCAACACCCTGCTGCGCACCGACGCCGGTTGGCGCGGCGCCAATACCGATGGTCCCGGCCTTTCCGCCGCGCTGCGACAGGACCCCGGCCTCGAGCTCGCGGGCGCGCACGTTATTCTGCTCGGTGCGGGCGGCGCCGCGCGTGCCGCGGCCGTCGAGTGCCTGCGCCAGCACTGCGCCGCACTTTGGATCGGCAACCGTTCGCACGAGCGGCTCGATGCCCTGGTTGGTAATCTGGAAAATTTTGCCGCCGGCATCCCGCTGCATTCTTTCGCGCTTGGCCAGCCGCCGAGCGACCTGCCCGCCGGTGCCATCTTGATCAACGCGACTGCCGCCGGACTCGACCCCCGCGACCCGGCACCGGTGGACTTGCGCCTCCTGCCCAGACCGGCTGGTGTGTTCGACATGACCTACGGACCGACCCCGACTGCGCTGCTGCGCACCGCCACGGATCTAGGCATCCCGCGGGCGGACGGCGTATCGATGCTCGTGCACCAAGGCGCGCGCGCCTTCGAATTGTGGACCGGTGTCGCTGCGCCCCTTGCGGTGATGTCCGCTGCCGCCCGATCAGCCCTCAGCCATGACTGAGATGGACTGGATCAACGATGTCTCCGCCGCCGCGCCGTGGTTTTTCCCGGTGTTCTTTTTCGTGATCGGCGCCTGTGTCGGCAGTTTCCTCAACGTCTGCATCCACCGGCTGCCGAAGGGCGAATCGGTCATCACACCGCGCTCGCACTGCGCGTGCGGGGCGCCGATTGCGTGGCGCGACAACATCCCGGTCCTCAGCTGGCTGCTGCTGCGCGGGCGGGCGCGGTGCTGCGGCCGGCCGTTCAGTTTCCGCTATGCGTTTGTCGAACTGCTGACGGCGGCGCTGTTCCTCGCGTGCTGGCTGCTGTTCCCGCCGGGCAAGGCCGTCGCCGGCATGGTGCTGTGCGCGGGGGTGATCGGCGCAACCTTCATCGACCTCGACCACATGATCATCCCCGATGCGTTCACGGTCTGGGGCGGGGCGCTGGGCGTGCTGCTTTCCCTGCTGCTGCCGTCGCTGCATGGACAGGGACACGAATATTTTGTCATCGCGAGCCTGCGGGCCGGCCTCGCGTCAGTGCTCGGCCTGCTTGTCGGCTCCGGGATCGTGCTGTGGATCGCGCTGCTGGCCGAAGCGGTGCTGAAAAAGGAGGCGATGGGTTTCGGCGACGTGAAATTTCTCGGGGCCATCGGTGCGTTCATCGGGTGGAAGGGCGCGGTCTTCGCCATGTTCGGCGGAGCCATGTTCGGTTGCGGCTGGTTTGTGTTCGCCCTGCTCTGGCAGAAGGTGGCGGGCCGGCCGGCGCCGGTCATGCCCAAGGTCGAGACGCCCGAGGGCGAGCCGGCCGACCTCGGCCTGGGCGTGCATGTGTCCTTCGGCCCGATGCTGGCCGCGGGCGCGCTGTCGTATTTTTTTGTGCTGCGCCAGCCGGTCGATGCTTACTTCGTCAGCCTGGCCGGACTGTTTTAATCAGACCGCGCGCACGATTTGCAACTCCGGTGCTTTCCCGGGAGCAAACGCCAACCCAGCGGTGGAAACGAGCGCGGCCAGACCCAGCATCGCCAGGGCGACAAAGCCGTCGCCATCGCGCGCCGCCGAGCGGATCTCACCCGCGCGCGCGGCATTTTGGTAAACGAGCGTCAACCGTGCAGGCGGCGGCCCTGCGCCGCGCACGAGATGCAGCCGTCGACGGATCCGGCCGAGATTTTTCAGGCGCGACATGACCTCCTGCCCGAGGTAGCAGCCCTTGGTGTAGGAAATCGCGGTGACCTCGAACCCGCCTTCATTCGGCAAGTCATCCGGGCCGATGTCGCCCGGCACGACCGGGAGGCCGGCGGCGATGCGCGCGCCCTCCGCCTCCTCATCCGTAACCGTGAAAGCTCCCATTGCGCTGAGGCCAGCGCGCAGGGCATCCAGTTCACCGCGCGGCAGCAGCACGCCGTGGTTTGCCTCCGCGGTGTAGCGTCCCGAAAAAATCAGCCGGCCCGCGTGGTGAATGAATGTCCCGACCGCCGGCGGTCCGCCGGCCAGTTGCTGCAGATATTCAACCGTGCCTTCGGCCCAAAGCTTCACTGCCGACCAGTTGCCCGTTTCATCCACCACCGTCACTTCGTCGGCCACGATATAATCCTCGATGCGCCGGCGCAGCGTTTCGCTGGGAGTGTGCTGGCTCACCGCTAAAAACTCAGCAGCCGCCAGCCGCAGCACCGTGCTGTCGCCCACCACCCGGCCCTTTTGGTTGAGCCAGAGCCCGTAAACGGCCCGGCCCGGCGGATGATTGAGGTCATTGGTGAATTGACCCTGCAGGAACGTATAAGCATCGGGCCCGCTGACGCGCACCACGGCTGATGGATTGTGATAATGGCTTTTCATCAGCCGTTTAGGCCGCCGCTTCGCGCCGGATTTCGTCGTTTGCGCTTCCCGTATGGCAAGGTGACATGATTAGGGCGCCCTGCGGCAGTTGACGAACGCTCGGAACAAACTACCGGTGAAGCAATCCAACTTTTCGCTTCTCCCGCCTAGCGGGAGTTTTGGGGTAACTAAGAAAGCAATGGCGGGTCGCTTAGGGGTAGGCGACCCGCCTTTTCTTTGTCCGGATTGGATCCGCCGGCGACAAGGTGCGATTTATCCGCGCCATTCACCCGTCTAACAAAATTCCCGGGCCGAAAATCTGTCGTGCGCTTCCGGGCGGGTCTGCTTAACTGCCTCCCTCCCTATGAAAGCCCCCCTCCGTGTCGCAGTCACCGGCGCCGCCGGTCAGATCGGTTACTCCCTCCTCTTCCGCGTCGCCTCCGGCGCGATGTTCGGTCCTGACCAGCCTGTCATCCTCCAGCTTATCGAGGCTCCCATCGAGAAAGTGATGAAGGCTCTCGAGGGCGTCGCGATGGAACTCGCCGACTGCGCCTTCCCCCTGCTCAAGGGCATCGTCATGACCGACGACCCCAAGGTCGGCTTCAAGGACGCGAACTGGTGCCTGCTCGTCGGCGCCAAGCCCCGCGGCCCCGGCATGGAGCGCGCCGACCTGCTCAAGGACAACGGCCGCATCTTCAT
>JAHFTD010000080.1 GCA_023269565.1 Opitutaceae bacterium
CGCGACTGCAATACTGGCGTGCAGTAATATCTGCACTACACTGGCCAATGGCCAGTATGGTCTCGTAGTCATTGCCCTGCTGGCATGGGGACTGTTTGCAACGACAAGAGGATCTACTGCCATGGCAGTAATTTTTTTCGCGTTTGCCACAGTCAAGCCTGTGCTATGCGTCCCATGTTTCTTGGCCTTGATCATGTATGGCCAATGGAGGATATTTTTCTGGACGTGTGGTATAGTTGGCTGTGTGATGCTGGCTGGATTCTTCTCTAGTGAAGATACCATCTGGGTTCACATCCATAATTATAGGTCGAGTGGTTTGGAAGTAATGAACCGAGGATATGGACTGAATATACTTCTGCTAAGCATGGGCCTTCCCCCGTCTAGCATCGGCTATCTTGGATTGTTAGTGGCTGGTGTTGGGATCTTGGTATTATCAATGTATAGACCTAATATCCTGAAAGAGAATCCACTGGCATTACTGGCGCTTGCCTGTTTTGCCGGAAGAGCATGGTTTCCAGCTTCCGAATATGACAACGTTATGTTTATTCCTTTATTGGCTGCGATGCTGGGGGAGATGTATCGGAATCCTCGCGGTGGAACGGTTCTCCTCACAGTATTGTTGGGGTTCAGTCTCTGGATTCCAGCCCGCTGGATGCTTTACGGCCCTGTGCAAATTCTCCAGTGGGCAATCTGGGTAAGTTCAGTTGTAGCTCTATGCAGGAGATCGCCAGCCTCAGCCGAGGCATCGCAGGTATCCCGTCTGACCCAAGCAAATCCAGTTTGAGTAGCGAAGAACAGGTTACTCTGATCCACCTTTCTCACGGAGCGGGGTGGCGGGGTTGGATCCTCCTGGCAATCAACTAACCAGACAAACAATTCCAGCATGAGCGTCATTCTCGGCATCAATGCCTACCATGCCAGCGCCTCGGCCGCAGTCGTCGTCGACGGCCGGGTCGTGGCCGCCATCCCGGAAGAGCGGCTGAACCGCGTGAAATATTACGGGGGCTTCCCGCGGCTGGCGGTTGCCGAGTGCCTGAAGATCGCGGGGCTGTCCATCGGGGACGTCGAGCACGTGGCCCTCGGGCGCGACACCTCCGCCAATCTCCGGCAAAAACTGAAGTATGTGGTCACGCACGCCCCGAGCCTGCTCAATTTCCTGAAGATGCGCGCGAAGAAGCGCCCGCTGGAGGATCTGCGCACGCTGTTTGCCGGGCAATTCGGCGTGGATCACGGGAGCCTGCGGTTCCGGGTCGCCAACATCGAGCATCACCTGGCCCACACGGCGAGTTCGTATTACCCCACGGCCTGGGAACATGCCGCGGGCATCACCATCGACGGCTCGGGCGATTTCGTGACCGTGATGATGACGGAGTGCGCCGGGCCGGAGATCCGGGTGAAGCACCGCATCCATGTGCCGCACTCGCTCGGCACGCTCTACAGCATGGTCTGCCAGTTCATCGGGTTCCCCAGCTACGGCGACGAGGGCAAGGTCATGGGCTTGGCGCCCTACGGGAGCGACACCTACCGTGACATTTTCGACCAGATGGTGCGCTTCACGGAGGACGGCTTCGAGCTGAACCCGGTTTTCTTCCAGCAATTCGGCGAGAACTCCGGCTTCGACATCAAGCCCGACGGCGAGATCCAGCTGGCCCACGCCTACACCGACGAGTTGGTGCGGCGGCTCGGGCCCGCGCGGCAGCCCCGCACGGAGCTCACCCAGCGGGACAAGGATCTGGCCCACGGCGTGCAGGCGGCGTTCGAGCGCGCCTACATGCACCTGCTGAACGTGCTGCACCGGCAGGTGCCCGAGACCCGCGTGGCGATGGCCGGCGGCTGCATCCTCAACAGCGTGGCCAACGGAAAATTGTTCGATCAGACGCCGTTCCGGGAGACGGCCATCCATCCGGCCGCGGGCGATGACGGCCTCTCGGTCGGCGCGGCGCTCTATGTGAGCAACGCCATCCTCAAGGAACCCCGTCGCGAACAGGCGCCCCAAGCCTATCTCGGACAGGAATACCCGGACGCGGAGATTGCGGCCGAACTTTCGCGCCGCGGCCTGCGCGCGGAAAAATTGGAGCGCGCCGGGCTGCTTGAACGCACCGCGGGGGAAATCGAGGCGGGCAACGTCATCGGCTGGTTCCAAGGACGGATGGAGTGGGGGCCGCGCGCCCTCGGCAACCGCTCCATCCTGGCGCATCCCGGCCGGCCCGACATGAAGGCCGTGTTGAACGCCCGCATCAAGCACCGCGAGCCGTTCCGGCCCTTTGCCCCCGCCGTGCTGGCCGAGCGACAGCAGGAAATCTTCGAGCACGACCATCCCTCGCCCTACATGCTGCACGTCTATAAAATCCGCCCCGAGTGGCGCGACCGGCTCTGCACCGTGAACCACGCCGACAACACCGGGCGCCTGCAGTCCGTCGCGCGCGCGGACAACCCGCTTTACTACGATCTGATCAAGGCCTTCGAGCGGCGCACCGGCATCCCGGTGCTGTTGAACACGAGCTTCAACGAGAACGAACCCATCGTCTGCACGCCCGCCGAAGCCATCGACTGCTACCTGCGCACGAAGATGGATGTGCTCGTCATCGGTCCCTTCTACTGCCGCAAGGCTGCCGCATGAGCGGCGCGCGTGCGCTGCGCCCCGACTGATTTGAAACCGGAGATAGAATTCTGGTCCTCGACCGAGGTCGCCGCCTTCCAGCATGCCTTGGCGAGGGAGCTGAACGCTGCCGGCTGGCCCACGGTGGAACGTTGTGAGTTGCCGCTGACGGCCTACTGGTCGGCCCGCTCCCGTCTCGCCCGGCTGCTGCTGCGCTTGCGGGCCTACGGCGTCTATCCGCTGCGGCTGGCGCTCCGCTTCCTGCGCGCCCCGGCCGGGCTGACCGCCGTGGTGACCACCAATACCTTTTACGCGCCCTGGGTCGCGCTGCTCTGCGCGCCCCGGAGGCGGCCGGTGGTGCACTGGGTCTTTGATCTCTATCCCAACGTGCTGATCGAGGCGGGCAAGCTGCGCGTAAATGGTCTGGCGGCACGCCTGCTGCGGCGGGTGGTCCGAACTACCTTCGACCGGGCCGCCGCCAATGTCTTCCTCGGCGAACACCTGCGCCGGCATGCGGAAAAACGGTTCGGACCCATTCCACGCGCGCATGTCATTCCGATCGGGGCGGACGGGAGGCCGTTCCGCCAATCAGCCCCGCAGCCGCGCGGCGGGGGCGGGCTGCGCGTGCTCTACTGCGGCAATTTCGGCCGGATGCATGAGGTCGACACGCTAGCGGAAGCGATCCGCCACGGCCTGCCGGAAGGCGTTGCACTGGAGATCCACGGAAACGGCACGGGTTTCAGGGAATTGCAGGAGCGGGTGGCCGGAGATACGCCGGCGCAACCAGTCCGATTCGGACCCAACCTGGCCGACGCCGAGTGGGTCGGGGCACTGAAGGCCGCCGACATCGCGCTGGTCACCATGCGGCCGGGCGCGGAGGGCGTGGTGATGCCCAGCAAAACCTACAGTGCACTCGTGGCGGGGCAGGCCGTGCTGGCGGTCTGTCCGGAAAATTCCGACCTGGCCGATCTGGTTCTGCGGCACGATTGCGGCTGGGTGGTGGCTCCCGGCGACGCCCCCGGCTTGACGGCACTGCTCCGGCGACTGGTGGCGGCGCCGGATGAGGTTCTGAAGTGCCGGCGCAATGCCTGGACCGCCGGCCATCGCTATTACGACCAGCGCGTCCTGGCGCTGGAATGGTGCAAATTGCTCGACACGGTTTCCTCCCGGCAGTGAAACAAGACCGGCCATGAACATCCGTCCTCCTCTTTGCCTGCCGTTTCTCTCCGCATGAAACCCGTCGCTTCCAGCCCGGTGACCGTGTTGTTTTCCTCGGCGGGCCGGCGCAACCAGCTGATGAATTGCTTCCGGGCGGACGCGGCCCGGCTGGGCCTCGGCCTGCGGGTGCTTGCCGCGGACGCCCAGCCGGAACTGAGTTCTGCGTGCCACTCGGCCAATCTGGCTTGTCAGGTCCCGCGCTGCACAGATGGGGGGTTTATCCCCGCGCTGCTGGAAATCTGCCGGACGAATTCCGTCCACCTGCTCGTGCCGACCATTGATCCGGAGCTGGCCGTGCTGAGCCGCCATCGCGAGGAGTTCATCGCGGTCGGGACGCGCGTGGTGGTTTCGGACGATACGGTCGTGGCCCTGGCCAACGACAAACTAACGGCGATGAAGCGACTGCAGCAGGCGGGCATCCCGACTCCCGCGACGATGACCCTCGACGATTATCTCCGGAATCCAGACCAGTTGCGCTGGCCAGTGATCGCCAAGCCGAATTCCGGCAGCGCGTCGGTGGGCATTGTGCGGCCGCGCAACCGGAAGGAACTGGCGCTGTTGCCGCCCCACCCGGATATGATCGTGCAGGAGTTCGTCGCCGGCGAGGAATACACGGTGAATGTGTTTTTCGACCAGGACGGGCACCTGCGTTGCGCGGTGCCGCACCGCCGGATCGAGGTGCGCCACGGCGAGGTGGCCAAGGGGCGCACGGAGCGCATGCCCCAGCTCCTGGCTGCCGCGCGCAAATTGGAACCCTGCCTGCGCGGCGCGGCGGGCCCCTTGTGTTTCCAGGCGGTCGTGACGCCCGCCGGTGAGTTTGCCGTGATCGAGATCAACGCGCGGTTTGGCGGCGGCTACCCGCTGGCGCACCGGGCGGGTGCGCATTTTTCGCAATGGCTGCTCGAAGAGGTGACGGGCCAGCCGTGCAGTGCCCATGACAAATGGCGGGAAGGCGTGACCATGCTGCGCTATGACAGCGCCGTTTTTCTCGAACCCTGAACACATGAGATACGGCACACTGATCCTGGGCGGGGTGGTTCTGGCGGCCAGTCTGGGCTACACCCTGCTGCATACGCCCACCCAGCAGCCCGGCAAAGGCAGACATCTTGCCGCAGCCATCCCCATTGACCCATCCGGGTGGACTTCACACGAAGTGCCTTTGGGCGCGACGGAAGAAGTGCGGGGTGCCGTGGCCGAGACTTTGCGCTACGCTGATGTGCTGTTGCGGGAGTATCGGTCGGCGCGTGGCACGCTGACAGTTTATATCGCCTATTGGGCACCGGGGCAGATGCCGACGCAACTGGTGGCCTCTCACACGCCCGACCGGTGCTGGACGGAGGTCGGCTGGGTTTGCGAACAATTGCGGCATAAGACCAGACTGATCCTGCCCGCGGGCGTCACCCTGCCGGGGGAATGGCGGCTTTTTGCGGATCCCGGCGGCCAACGCCTGCAGGTGCTCTACTGGCATCTGGCCGGTGGCCAAGTGTATGACCAAGGCGAGCGACTGGCCACTTCGCCTTCCTTGGGGCGGTGGCTGCGCGATGCGCTCGGGCAGGTTCTTCAGGCGCCTCCGGAGCAATATTTCATCCGCCTGAGCAGCGACCGTCCCTTTGAGGAACTGCAGGACGATGCGGGGTGGCGGCAGCTCACGCAGGCACTGGGCGGTTTGGGGCTGCAGGAACGGGTGAAGCCCTAGCGGCTGGGCCGGACGCGGCGGCGTGCGCGTCCATGATTGACGCGAAGGGGCAACGCCTGTGCGATAAGGCAACCATCCCCCTGACGCACCCGTGAGCAAGCCGCGCATATACCTCTCCCCGCCGCACATGAGCGGCGGCGAGCTGCCGTTGGTGCAGGAAGCGTTCGCCTCGAACTGGATCGCGCCGCTGGGCCCACAGGTGGACGCCTTCGAGCAGGAATTCGCCGCGCACGTTGGCAGCAAGCACGCCGCCGCGCTGTCGTCGGGCACGGCGGCGCTGCATCTGGCCCTGCGCTGGCTGAAATTGCAGCCGGGCGACGAGGTCATCTGCTCGACGCTGACGTTCTCCGCGAGCGTCAATCCCGTCATCTACGAGGGCGCCACGCCGGTGTTCGTGGACAGCGAGCGGGCGTCGTGGAACATGGACCCGGCCCTGCTGGCGGAGGCGGTGGCCGACCGGCTGAAACGCGGCCGGAAACCGCGGGCCGTCATGCTCGTGCACCTTTACGGCCAGAGCGCCGACATCGACCCGGTCGCAGCACTGTGCGCCCGGCACGACATCCCGTTGATCGAGGATGCGGCCGAGGCACTGGGCGCGACCTACAAGGGCCGGGCGCCGGGCTCCTTCGGGCTGGCCGGAATCCATTCCTTCAACGGTAACAAGATCATCACGACCTCGGGCGGCGGCATGCTGGTGTCGAACGACGCGGCCCTGATCGAGAAGGCGCGTTTCTGGTCCACGCAGGCCCGCGATGCCGCGCCGCATTACCAGCACTCGGAAATCGGCTTCAATTACCGGATGAGCAACGTGCTCGCGGCGATCGGCCGCGGCCAGCTGCGCGTGCTCGACCAGCGGGTCGAGGCCCGGCGGCGCAATTTCGACGTCTACCGGCGGGCGCTGGGCGATCTGCCCGGCGTGGCCTTCATGCCCGAGGCGGCCTACGGGCGGGGCACGCGCTGGCTGACCTGCCTGACGGTCGACCCGGCGGTGGCGGGCACCGATCGCGAGAAAATCCGACTCGCTCTCACTGACGAGAACATCGAGGCGCGCCCACTCTGGAAGCCGATGCACCTGCAGCCGGTGTTCCAAAGCCATCCGGTTTACGGCGGAAAGGTGGCCGAGGAGCTTTTCACCCGGGGACTCTGCCTGCCCTCCGGCTCCAGCCTCGTTCCCGCGGATCTCGACCGGGTGATCGATGTTGTCCGCCGGTGCTTTGCCCGCACGCGGGCGTGATCATGTTCGCCAAGCGGTCATTCGATCTCGTGCTGGTGGTGCTGACCGCGCCGCTCTGGCTGCCACTCCTGCTGGTGCTGGCCGTGCTGGTGTGCTGGCAGTTGGGCCGGCCGGTGTTTTTCCGCCAACGGCGGCCGGGGTTTCGCGAGCAGCCGTTCAATCTCATTAAATTCCGCACCATGCGGGACACGCGTGATGCCGCGGGCCGGCTGCTGCCCGACGAGGCGCGGCTGACGCCGTTCGGACGCTGGCTGCGTTCCACCTCGCTCGATGAGTTGCCGGAGCTGCTCAATGTGCTCCGCGGCGAGATGAGCCTCGTCGGGCCGCGTCCGCTGCTGGTGGAATACCTCGCCCGCTACACCCCGGAGCAGCGGCGGCGACATGACGTGCCGCCCGGGCTCACCGGCTGGGCGCAGGTCAACGGCCGCAATGCGCTGAGCTGGGAGCAGAAATTTGCCCACGATATCTGGTATACGGACCACCGGAGTTTCGGGCTCGATTTGCGGATTCTTTTCCGCACCTTGTGGCAGGTCCTGACCCGACGGGGAATCAGCGCCCCGGGCGAGGCCACCATGCCCGAATTCCGTCCCCCACACCGCACTTCCGCCTTGCGCGACCTACCTCCAATCGATGAGCACTCCGTCTGAACCTGCTTCCCCCCGGCCCGTTATGGGGCAACCCGTCCGGATGACGGCATTGCTTACGGCCTACGTGCTTATCCTCTCCCTCTGCTGGTATATTTCCTATGAGATCCGGTTTGATTTCATCGTGCCGCCGGAATTCCAGTCCGAGCGGCTTTATTCCTTCATCCGGTCGATCCCGATAAAGATCCTTTTTTTGCTTTTATTCCGGCAGTTCGAGACCCTGTTGACCTACTTCAGCGTGCCGGATCTGGGGCGAATCGCGGCGGCGATGGCGGGTGCCGCGCTCGCCTCCTTTGGGTTGCGGCTGACCGGCACCTACGGACTGGCTTCTCCGCGCGGCGTGCTGCTGATCGATTTCGTGCTCTCTGTGGCGGCGCTGAGTGCGCTGCGACTCGGTTTGCGGATCTATCGGGAGCGCTTTACCAACGGGTGGTCGCATCTCGGCAAGTCCACCCGGCGCCTGGTAATCCTCGGGGCGGGGGATGCCGGCGCCGCGCTGGCCGGCGAGTCGATCTCCAAGCCCGCGCTAGGGCTCAAGCCGGTCTTTTTCCTCGACGACGACCGGTCGAAGCACGGGCATTATATCCATGGCATCCCCGTGCTGGGCGCCCCGGAGGAGATCGGGCGCTGGCGCGAGAAATACCCCGTGGATGGATGCGTCTTGGCCATGCCCTCGGCCCCCGGTCGTCGGGTGCAGGAACTCTTCCGTTTGCTTTCCGCCCAAGGGCTCAAGGTCGAGATTGTGCCGACGCTCGCCGAACTGGCATCGGGGCGGGTGCAGGTGACCAAGATCCGTCCCGTTGAGGTGGAGGATTTGCTCGGCCGCGCCTCGGTGGATCTGCGCAGCGAGGAGGTGGTCCGCCTGGTGCGGGACCGGGTCGTGATGGTGACCGGTGCCGGCGGCAGCATTGGCAGCGAACTTTGCCGTCAGCTGGCGGCCTGCAATCCGCAGCGGTTGCTGCTGGTGGAGCAAGCCGAGGGCAGTCTGTTCAACATTGAGATGGAACTGCAGGAGCTGGGGGCCGGGCACATGATCGTTCCGTTGGTGGCTGATATTTTGGATCAACCCAGAATGCGGAAAATTTTGCAGGATCATGCGCCGGCCATTCTCTTTCACGCCGCCGCGCACAAACACGTTTCCCTGATGGAACGCCAGCCGGCGGAGGCATTGAAGAACAACACGACGGGCACGCGCTTGCTGGCGGAAGCGGCAAGTGTCGCCGGGGTCGGGATTTTCGTGCTGGTGTCGACGGACAAGGCGATAAACCCGACCAGCGCGATGGGCGCGACCAAAAGACTGGCGGAGATGCACCTGCAGTCCCTCCAGAACCGCCGGGGCAATCGCACGCGGTTCATCGCGGTGCGCTTCGGCAATGTGCTGGGCTCGTCGGGTAGCGTCATCCCGATCTTCAAGCGGCAGATCGCCGCCGGTGGACCGGTCACCGTCACCCATCCCGAGGTCGTGCGCTATTTCATGACGATCCCCGAGGCGGTGGGGCTGATTCTGCAGACCTCCGTGTTGGGCGTCGGAGGTGAAATCTTCGTCCTGGACATGGGCAAGCCGGTCCGGATCGTCGAACTGGCGCGGCAGCTCATCGAGTTAAGCGGCCTGACGCCGGACACGGATATTGAAATCAAGTTCATCGGTCTGCGGCCCGGGGAAAAATTATACGAGGAGCTGCAGCACAATTCGGAGGAATTACTGCCCACCAACCATCCCCGCATCCGGCGATTGGCGGCCAGCCCGCCCACGGAGGAGCTGTTGCGCGCGTGCATTGCCGAATTGGAGCATCCCCTGCTGGGGATGGAGTCCAACCAGATCAAGCTGGCGATGAAACGCTACGTGCCGGAGTATTCGCCGCACTTGGAATGAGGCGGGACTAGCGAGTGTCGTGCAGGACCTCGAGTTCCATCCAGCGGGCCAGGCAAACAGGCAGCGCGGCCCAGGTGAGGAGGATGGCGGGGCACTGGAAGACGAAATCGATCCAGCCGTGCACCAGGGTCATGGCACAGCCGAGCAGGAGCAGGCTCGCAAGCGGGTTGTCCCAGAAATTGTAGCGAATCAACTGCAGGCCGACCGATCCGATCCCCGCCAGCAAGAGCAGCGAACCGACCAGGCCCAGCTCGATGGGGATTTCCAGCCAGTCGCTGTGCGCATGCTCCCAGAAAAGCTTTCCCCCTTGGGTGAGCTCAGGGTATTTGTTGGCGTAGGCGGGGAACAGGTAGCGGAAACTGCCGGCACCGGAACCCTTGAGCCAGTAGTCGTGCAGCATGTCGGTGGCGGCCTGGCGGGCCAGCGATCGCGAACTGACGGATACTTCCGTTTCGCTCCGATTCACCAGTTCATCAAACCTCCGGATGGCGCGGCTGATCTCAAAGGACTTGAGCGCAATTAGCAGGAAACACCCAAAGGCGAGGGCGAGTGTCACCCCGACAATGGCATTGCCATTGCCAGTCGCCTGCCGGCGTCGCGTGATGATCAGAAACAAGCCGGCGAAAATAAATAACCCCAGCATCAGGACCGTCGCCCCACGGGAGAATGAAAAGACCACCATCAGCGCCATGATCAGGCCAATAAAGGCGAACAGCCCGGCGGGATTTGATTTCTGCAGCCGGCGCATCCCCCGGTCATAATACCAGTAGGCCAGACTCAGGGCGACAGACACCAGCAACGCCAGATAGGCACCAGCATGGTTTTTATAGACAAAGGAAGCGAAGAACTGGGTGCCCGGCCGGTCGACAAACCAGAAGATTTTGCCGTTGCCTGCGTAGCGCTGGACGATGGCAAAAAAGGACAGGGCCAGACCATTCAGCGCCAGGGCCATCAGGATATACTGGACCGACAGCCGGCGGGACAAGCCCGCCCAGATCGAGCAAAGTAGCAGCCAGCACGAGGCGTAGACCAGCCATTGGCGCCCTAGGCCTGCCTGGGCGAAGGGCGTGTCCAGCCCCGCAGGCAGCCATTCCCAGTGGGGCACCTTGCTCAGCCACCAGTGAGTTTGATTCTGTTCATAGCGCCAGGCGGGGTTGGACCCTTGGATTCCAAGATAGAGCAACAGGATCATCCCGATCCAGAAAACCGGGAACCGAAGGAGTTTGGGCCAGGAGGACATCCGGAATTCGGGCCCACCGGTATAATCCGCCGAGTAATCGCGGGGCAGCACCGCCATGATAAATCCGACCACGGCCAGCCCAAAGCTGACAATCTGGCTCCACGCCTGCATGGTGCCCAAGGCCCACGGGAGAAAACTGAGGTGCATGATGAGCAAGCCCACCAATCTCTTCTCGCGTGGATGCAACGGCAGGCGCTGGTTGCCGGCGCGGAATTTTTCGACCAGCGTCGGTGGCGGGACATCGAATGGCTGGTTGGGTTTCACGCGGGCCACG
>JAHFTD010000081.1:0-8646 GCA_023269565.1 Opitutaceae bacterium
GCCGCCCCGGGCGGAAGAGCAGCGTGACGATGTTGCGGAAGAACTTGGCGTCGAAGTGCAGGAAGTTCTCCAGCGCCTCGAGAAAAACATGCCGGAACGAGCGGTGCAGGTCGAGGTCGTGCTGGCCGCACTGATGGCAGTAATGACCCTGCAGCGCCGTGCCGCAATTCTGGCAATGCGGGTGGACGGGCGGGGTGGAGGGGTCGGACACGCCGCCGAGTGGAGCAGCTTTTCCGGCAAAAGCAAAGCCGGGGGCCCGAACGGCGGGGTCACGAAAAGCGGTCCGGCCCGCGGACTCAATTCACCGGTAGCAGTTCGGCGACGGTGGCAAACAGCCGGGCGGCGGTGAACGGCTTCAGGAGCGTGCGGTCGGCACCGAGGTGGCCGGCCAGGCGCAGGTAGGCCTGGGGCGAGACGGCGGCGCCGCCCGACATTGCCACCAGGCGCGCCCGAGGATTCAATCGCCGGATTTCGGCAATGACCTCCAGGCCCTCCATTTCCGGCATGATCATGTCGGTGAACACAAGATCGTATGCATGCGTGCGGTAGCATTCGATCCCGGCTTTGCCATCCCCAGCCTCCATCACTTCATGGCCGGCGTTGGCGAGCAGCAGCGCGATGGTGCCGCGGGTGGCTTCGTCGTCGTCGATGATCAGGATGGTGGCCACGGCGTGGAACGGGAGGGACGGGAACCGCCGGCGAGATCAGCTGCGGCTGGAAACGCGGAGCAGATTCTTGGCGGCGAGGCGGTGTTCGGTGTCGGTGCGGAAAGTGGTATCGGTGGGGGCGTAGGCTTGGGTGACAGTGCCGAGATAATTTTCCGGCGTCACCAGCTCGGGATCCTCGGCGGCGTTGTTGACTCCGCGGACGAGGTAGCCGCCGCGCGTTTCGCCGACGATGGCGTGGGCGACACGGACTCCGCGCGAATTGAGATAAACCACGGTCACACCCTTCTGCAGTTTTTCGAAATCCGCGGCGACCACCACGATGGCGGTGCGGGGCGCGTAAAGCGGCTCCATCGACTGACCGACGCCGTAAAAGGCCCGCGCGCCCGGCAGCCGGGCGGCGGCCGCTTCGGCTTGCTGCATCTGCCGGCCCTCCGCGACAAGGCGCGGGGCGGGAGTGCGGGTAATGATGGCGGCGAGCAGCCGCTCGGACTGGATGGCGCCCCGCGCACCGGGGGCCGCCGCCAGCAGGCACGCCGCCAGCGTGACGAAGGTGGAGAAGCGGCGGGAGCTGGATTGTGGCGTGGACGGTTGCATGGCCTGATTCTGCATTGTCCGGTGATTTGCCGGTATCCGCCCGGTTGCGTAATCCGGCATGGCGGGATACGCTGGGGTGTTCACCCGGATGGAAATAGGGTCGGCGGGATATGCGCTCGCGATGGCCGGGAAAATCTGGCAAGCAGACCGCCGGATCGACCGACGGCACAAGCCGGCGGCGTCCTTCTCCCATGCCGACCGTGCTTTATACCGAGGACGAACCCAGCCTCGTGGCCGTGGTCAGTGAGCATTTTGAGCGGATGGCGCCGGATTTTTCCCTGGAAATCGCCACCACGGGACGCGACTGCCTCGGGCGCATGCGACGGGGCGGGATCGATGTGCTGCTGCTGGACCTGCGGCTCCCGGATATCGACGGGCTGCACGTGCTCGGGGAGCTGGCCTTGCGGCAGGATCCCACCCCGGTAGTGATGGTCAGCAGTCTGGGGCAGACGGAGCTGGCGGTGCGCGCGCTGCGCGCCGGCGCGGTGGAATGCGTCGACAAGTCCACGCCGCAGTTTCTCCACCTCGTGGATCTCGTGCGGCGCGTGCATGCGCGCCACCGGCAGCCCGCTGCCCAACTGCCGGCGGAGCCCAGGTCCCGCCACCGCATCCTGCTGCTGGAAAAAACGGCGGCGGTCGGGGCGGCCCTGCGGGATTTCATCCGCCAAAGCGCGCCGCAGCTCGAGCTGACCGTGGTGGAAAACCCGGCTCCGCCCGCCGTCCTGCTCGCCGGGCCGGAACGCAACGACGCGGTGATCATCGGCCCGCATCCGCCCGGCGCCGGCGCGCTCGATCTCGTGCGCGAGCTGCATTCGCTCGCGCCGGAACTGCCCGTCCTCGTGCTCACGGCGCAGGGCGACGCCGAGACCGCGGCGGCGGCCTTCAAGCTTGGCGCGCAGGATTTCCTCCCGTTCAAGCCCGGCTACGAGGCCGAGCTGGTCTTTTCGCTCGGCCACATTCTCCGCCAGGCCGAGATGGCGCGCCGCAACACCCGGCTCACCGCCGAGCTCGATGCGCTCAACCGCTCGCTCGAGGCGCAGGTGACGGCACGCACCCAGGAGCTGGCCGCGCTGTCGCGCCGCCTCATCCAGGTGCAGGAGGAGGAGCGCCGCGCCGTTGCGCACGAACTGCACGACCAGCTGGGCCAGTTGCTCACCGGCCTGACCTACCAGCTGGAGCGCGCGGCGGACACCGAGCCGGTGCGCGGCGCCCGCCAGCTGGCCGGCGAATTGATGCAGCAACTGCGCGATCTCACCCTGCGGCTGCGGCCGAAGATCCTCGACGACCTCGGGCTGGCCGCGGCGGTCGACTGGCAGGTGCGCCGCTTCCGGCAGCAGACCGGCATTGCCGTGGAGGCGGATTTGTCCCTTCCGGCGGAACGGCTGCCGGCGGTGATCGAGATCACGGCCTTCCGGTTGGTGCAGGAGGCGCTCACGAACCTGGCGCGGCATTCCGGGGCCACGGCGGCGGTGGTGACGATCGCGGCCGGGCCGGCGCATCTGATCGTGGAGGTGGGCGACCGCGGACGCGGCTTCGACGTGGCGGAGGCGCTGGCCGCGCGGCGGTCGCTCGGGCTCGCCGGCATGCGGGAACGCGTGCAGTTTGCCGGCGGCCAGCTGGAGATTTTCTCGCGCCCGGGGCACGGCACGCGCATTCATGCCGAACTGCCGCTGGCCACGCCCTCCCCATGACCACCTTCGTCATTGCCGACGATCACGATGTCGTGCGCCACGGCACGAAGGCGCTGCTGGAGGCCAACGCCGGGTGGAAAGTGGTGGCGGAGGCGGCCGACGGACTGGCGGCCGTGCAGGCGGTGGAGAAGCACCGGCCGGCGGTGCTGCTGCTCGACCTCAACCTGCCGCGGTTGCACGGCCTCGAGGTGCTGCGGGCCGTGCGCGCCTCCTGCCCGCAGACCAAGGTCATGATCCTCTCGATGCACAACGACGAAGCCTATGTGATCGAGGCGCTGCGGGCGGGCGCGGTGGGCTACCTGTTAAAAGGCTCGCCGTCGGCCGAGATCACGGCCGGGGTGCAGGCGGTGCTGGCCGGCCGCCGCCATCTCAGCGCGCCGTTGTCGGAGTGGGCCATCAGCGCGCTGGCCTTCAAACAGCCCGACCAGTCCGACCCCTATTACACGCTCTCGCCGCGCGAGCGCGAGGTGCTGCAACTGGCGGCGGAGGGGCTGACCACGGCGGCGATCGCGGAGAAGCTGTTCATCAGCCCGCGCACGGCCGATACGCACCGGGCCAACCTCATGCGCAAGCTCGCGCTGCAATCGCAGACCGACCTCGTGCGCTACGCCATCCGCCGCGGCCTGATCGAGCCGTGAGCCGGCGGCTCAGGCCTCCTGCAGATGCTGGTGCACGGCGGCGAGCAGTTCCTCGGGCCGGAACGGTTTGCGCAGGAACGCCGCGACGTGGCCGCCCGGCTGGTCGTAAGGGTGGTGGCTGCCGGCGGGCTGGCCGGTGGTGGTGATGATTTTCACGGCGGGATTGAGCCGGCGCAGCACCTCGATCAGCGCGGGGCCACTGAGATTGGGCATCTGCAGGTCGGTGAAAACGAGCCCCACCTCGCCGGCCCGCGGCGTGAAGAGGCCCACGGCCTCCACGCCGTCCTTGGCTGTCAGCACCCGGTAGCCGTGCCGGGACAACAGCTCGCCGACCAGCTCGCGGATGTCGGCCTCGTCGTCGACCACGAGGATGAGTTCGCCCCGGCCGCGCGGGACGGCGGAGTGGCCGGCGGCGCCCTCGCGGCCGGCCCCGGTTTCGCGGGCGGCCGGCAGATAGACGCTGAAAGTCGTGCCGCGCCCGGCCTCGGTCTGCAGTTCAATGAAGCCCTGCTGGTTTTCCACGATGCCGCGCACGGTGGAGAGGCCGAGGCCGGTGCCCCGGTCCGCGCTCTTGGTGGTGAAGAAAGGCTCCCAGATCCGGGGGAGGATTTTCGCCGGGATGCCCGTGCCGGTGTCGGCCACCTGGACAACCACGAATTCCCCGGCGCGCCCGCCGGGCAATTGTGCGGCTTCCTTCTCGCCGAGCCGGCGGTTGAGGGCCGTCACCCGAAGGGTGCCGCCCGCCGGCATGGCGTCGCGGGCGTTGACGCAGAGGTTGAGGAGCACCTGGTGGATCTGGGTGGGGTTGGCTTGGATCGGCCAGAGGTCGTCCGCCATCTCGCGCACGAGGGCGATGCTCTTGGGGAAGGTGTGCTCGATGATGCCGAGGGCGTCGAGCAGGAGGGGCCGGGCCGGCAGGAGGGATTTTCCGCCGCTGGTGCCGTGGGAAAAGGTCAGGATCTGCCGCACGAGGGCGGCGCCGCGCTCGGCGCTTTTTTCCATGGTGTCGAGCATGCGGAGATCGGCGGGGTGGGAGGCGTGGGCGCGCAGGAGGGGCGCGGCCATGAGGATGGGGGCGAGGACGTTGTTGAGGTCGTGGGCGATGCCGGCGGAGAGCATGCCGAGGCTTTCCAGCCGCTGGGCGCGGAGGAACTGCTCCTCCAGTTTCTTTTTCTCGGTGACGTCGGTGCCAATGGTGAGCCGGGCCCGGGGCCGGCCGTCGTCGTCACGAATCAGGGACATGACCAGGTCGACGATGAGGCGGCGGCCGTCGGGAGTGGAAAACGGCACCTCGCCGCGCCATTCGCCCTTCTCGAAGGTGGCCGCCCGCGCGGGCAAAATGTGGGCCAGCGTCTCCGGCGGGTTCAGTTCCTCGGCGGTCCGGTTGTGGGCCTCCGCGGCTTTCCGGCCGAGGATCATTTCGGCTCCCTTGTTCCAATAGACATTGCGGTGGGCGAGATCGTTGATCACCACGGCCACCGGGGCGCGGTCGAGGATCTCGACCAGCTCGTGGAGGCGCTGCTCCGCCTGCTTGCGCACGGTGATCACCTGGGTGAAGAAAATCAGCCCGCCGATGCGGCCGTCGGGCTGGCGCCAGGGCCGGGCTTCCCACTGCAGCCACTCGGTCGAGCCGTCGGCACGGGCGAAGCTGTCCTCGTCGCGGCGTTCAGTCGCGCCGGCCAGGACGCGCTGGTGGATGACTTTCCAGCGCTCGGGGATCTCGGGGAAGACCTCATAATGGGAACGCCCGATGACGTTCGCCTCGCCCAGACTGTAGTCGGTGAGCCAGCGCCGGCTGACCTGCAGGTAGCGCATCTCGGTATCGAGCATGGCGATGGCGGCGGGGGTATGGGCGATGAACAGACGGAGCAGCACTTCGTTGGCGGCAAGAGCCTGTTCCGCCAGGCGCTGTTCGCGCCGGTGGCGCGCCTCGTGCACAGCGTGCTGGATGGCGAGGGGCAGCCGGAGCATGCGATCCTTGAGCACGTAGTCGGCGGCGCCGTGCCGCACCGCTTCGATGGCGCGCTCCTCGCCGATGGTGCCGGAGAGGAAGACGAAGGGGATGTCGGGCGCCTGTTCATGGGCGAGCTTGAGGGCCTCCATCCCATCGAAGCCGGGCAGTCCGAGATCAGAGAGAATGAGGTCGTGGCCGCCGGTCTGTAGACTGGCGAAGTAGGCGGGACGGGTGGCCAGAACCTCGATCTCGCAATCCGCCCACTCCTGCTGCAACAGAATGCGCACCAGCTCGGCGTCGGCGGGATTGTCTTCGAGGTGGAGGATTTTCATGGCGGAGGGCTGGGGCGGGAAAGGCGCGCGGGCCGGTCAAACAGAGACGGGCGGCGGCTCGTTGAGCAGGGCCCAGAAGAAGCCGAGCTGGCCGATGGCGCTGATGAAGCTGTTGAAGTCGACGGGCTTCACGACGTAGGCGTTGGTGCCGAGCTGGTAGCTCTTCACCAGGTCCTGCTCCTCGCGCGAGGAGGTGAAGACCACGACGGCGAGCGTGTGCAACGCGGGGTCGGCGCGGATGGAGCGGAGCACCTCCAGGCCGTCGATCTTCGGCATCTTGAGGTCGAGGAGGATGACGCAGGGCTGCGGCGTGGTGCGTCCGGCGAACCGGCCGCGCCGGTGCAGATAGTCGAGCGCCTGCTCGCCGTCGGGCACGACGACGATCTCGTTGGCGACGTTGGCGGAGTGCAGGGCGGCGAGCGTGAGCTCGACGTCGTTGGGATTGTCCTCGGCAAGCAGGATGGGGCGGAGGTTTTTCATGACTGAAACCGGTCAGGCCGCATTGGCGGCAAAGGGTTGATTGGGGAAGGCGAAGGAGATGCAGGCGCCGCGGCCGGGCTCGCCCTCGGCCCAGGTGCGCCCGCCGTGCCGGGCGACGATGCGGCGCACGAGGGCGAGGCCGATGCCGGTGCCCTCGAACTCGCCGGCACTGTGCAGGCGCGAAAAAACTTGGAACAGCTTGCCGGTGTAGCGCGGGTCGAAGCCCACGCCGTTGTCGCGCACGCTGAAGATGATCTCGGGCCCGGCGGTGCGAGCGGTGATCTCGACGACCGGAGTCGCGGCCGGGCGGGAATATTTAACGGCATTGTCGAGCAGGTTGAACCAGACTTGACGCAGCAGCGCCGGGTCGCCCGGCAGGCTGGGGAGGGGGGCGATGCGCCACTCCACCTGCGGCGCGGCGACCAAGCCCGTGCGGATGATCTCGGCGACGAGCGCAGCGTGGTCCACCGGCACCGGCTGGATGGCCGAGCGGCCGACGCGCGCGAAAGCCAGCAGGTCGTCGATCAGAACGCCCATCTGACGCGCGGCGCCGGAGATGGTGGCAAGATAGCGCCGGTCCTTGTCGTCGAGGCGGGTGGTGGCGTTCTTCTCGAGGAGGGAAGCGAAGCCGTCGATATGCCGCAGCGGGGCGCGCAAATCGTGCGAGACGGAGTAGGAGAAGGCCTCCAGCTCGGCGTTGACCGCCTCGAGCTGCGCGGCGCGCTGCCGCAGGTCGGCATTAAGGTGGCGGATCTCCTCCTCCGCGAGGAGCTGCTCGGTGACATCGCGCGCCGTGGCGAACATCAGCCCGCCATGCGGGATGGACCGCCAGGAGAGCACGCGCCACGAGCCGTCCTTGTGGCGGTAGCGGTTCTCAAAATGCAGCACGGGCTCGCCGGCGGTCACCTGGCGCTCGACTTCGCGCAGGGTTGCCGCGTGGTCGTCGGGGTGCACGAAGTCGAGAAAGGGCCGGGCAAGCATTTCCCCCGTGCTCCACCCGAGCGTCTGGGTGAAGGCCGGGTTGACCCGCTTGAAGTAGCCGTCGCCGGACGCGATGCAGAGCAGGTCGAGTGAGAGGGTGAAAAACCGGTCTCGCTCGGCCTCGGCCGTGAGCCGTTGCCGCAGGTCGCGCCGGACGAGTAGCGCCGCCGCCCCGATCAGCAGCACGGCGAGGCTGCCGCCGCCTGCGGTCACCAGGAAAGTGCGACCCGCCTCGTGACGGGCCTCAGTGGAGCGCTCCTCCAGCAGGATGCGCTCCTCCCGCTCCATCGCCGCGACGGCCTGCCGGACGGAGTCCATGGCGGCCTTGCCCCCGGAGAGGGCCTCGGCCTGCACCGCGGCCTCGTAGCCGCTGGTCCGGCGGATGGCGATGCGGTCGCGCATTATGCCAGTGACCCGGGCCGCCCCGGCCGCCAATAGGGCGCCCCGGGTTTGCTGCGCGGGATTGTCGGCAATCAAATTGGCCAGCTGGCTCAGGTTATTATCAATGCGGTCGCGGCCATGGAGATATGCTTCAAGGAAACGCTCCTCGCCCGTGATCAGAAAGCCCCGGGTCGAACTTTGCATGTTCAAAAGGTCGGTGAGGACCGCCTCAAGCTGGTAAAGCACGCGATGGGTGTGGTCGACCTGCCGGAAGGTCTCCGTGGTGCGGGTGGCGCTCAGCCACGCCGCGCCGCCACTGAATAGCAAAAGCCCGACCGCCCCGGTGAAGCCCAGGAAAATCTTGCGCTCGAGGGAAAGTTGCACGGGGAAACCCGGGAAACCGGGTTCAGTTGTGTTTATTGGGGCCCGTTAGTTGGCTAAGTAAATCTACCTATCGTAAAGTCGCAATGCTAATCTCTTGCAACCACGCCCGCGGGACTCGGGGTGGGGCCGGTGCCCGCAACGGCCCCCTCAGTTCTCGCTCAACAACTGGTGGACCCGGGTGAGCAGAGCATCGGGCTTGAAGGGCTTGGCGAGAAAGTTGGCCTGCGGAATGGCGCTGGCGCGGGCCGGACCATCCGCTCCCCCGCTGACGAAGAGTATCTTGATGTCGGGACGGATACGCCGGATGGCCGTGGCCAGCGAGGGGCCGTCAAAGCCGGGCATATTGAGGTCGGAAATGACCAAGCGGATGTCGGCGGACCGCGTGACGAAAAGGGTCAGTGCGGCGCGCGCATCGGTGGCGGCCAGGACCTCGTAGCCCCACTGTCCGAGGATGGCCGTGGTGAGATCGAGGATGGGAGCCTCGTCGTCGACGACCAGCAGCAGCTCGCCGTGCCTGCGGGGCAGGGCCGCAGCGTCACCGGC
>JAHFTD010000081.1:8746-10771 GCA_023269565.1 Opitutaceae bacterium
GGACAGTTCCCCATGCCAGATGCCGGTGGCCATCACCGCCTCGCGCGCGGTCACCAGCCGGGCGGCGGCCGCGGGGCCGAACAGCTCGTTGCCGGTCCGATCCAGCGCCTCGGCCGCGGCCCAACCGGTGATATGCTCGGCACCCGTGTTCCAAAACGTGAAGCGGTTGTCGAGACCGGCGACCATGATGGCATCGTGCGTCTGGTTGAGCAGCTCGGCCTGCTCGCGGATGCGCAGCTCGGCCTGTTTGCTCTCGCTGATGTCGGTGAGGATGTTCAAGCTGGCGGTGGGCTGGCCGGTGGCGTCGCGGATGAGCGTGACGCTCATCGCCAGATTGAGGGGCTGGCCGTGCTTGCCGTGCAGCCAGATGTCGCCCTGCCAAGCGCCGGTCCGGAGGACGGTCTCGCGCATCGCGTGGATCTGCGCCAGCGGCAGGGTGCCCGTGATCTCCTCCGGAGTTTTGCCGAGGGCCTCGGTCTCGGTCCAGCCGGAGAGACGGGTGGCGCCCTCATTCCAAAAGGTGATCCGGTTGTTCAGGCCGGTGACGATGATGGCGTCGTGGGCCTTGTTGAGATAGTCGGCCAGCTCGCGGATGCGCAATTCGGCCTGCTTGCGTTCGGTGACATCGCGGCCGTTGGAGACAAAGTGCGTGATCCGGCCGCCGGCGTTGGTGATGGGCGTGATGGTTTTATCCTCTACGAAGAGCTGCCCGTTTTTCCGGCGGTTGTAGAATTCGGCGCGGAAGACCCGGCCTTGGAGCAGGGTTTCCCAGAGGGTGGCGTAAAACTCCGGGCGATGCCGGTTCGACTTGAGCAGGCGCGGGGTCTGCCCCACCGCCTCGGCCAGCGAGTAGCCCGTGGCCCGTTCGAAGGCGGGATTGACGTATTGGATGATGCCCGCGGCATCGGTGATGATGATGTGATCGGCGGTTTGCTCGACCACCTGCGAAACCAAGCGCAATTGGGCTTCCGCCTCACGGCGGTCGGTGATGTTGAGAATCATCGCCAGGAAAACTCGGCGATCAGGCGAACCAGTCAGCTGCAAGTGCACTTCGACCGGGTAAAGGGTGCCATCGGCCCGGCGATGGACGGTTTGGAAAACCAGCAGCCCCTTTTCCCGGCGGAGGAGCGGGCCGAGCAGGGCCCGAAACGACACCGCATCGAAATCCGGCTTCAAGTCCACCGGTGTCAGCGTGCGCAATTGATCCAGCGTGTAACCCAGATTGCGCTGCGCGCTCTCGTTTACGTATTCAAAGCGCAGGTTCTCGGCATCGAACAGGTAAATTTCATTCAGACTTTGTTCGACTATTTTGCTCAGCCGGTGGTGCTCGGCTTCGCTGTGCTTGCGCGCGGTGATGTCGCGGGTGAGGCCGAGGGAGGAGGTGATGGCACCGGCGTCGTCGCGCAGGGGCACGGCGTGCGTCTCCAAGGTGCGCCGGGTGCCCTTGAGACCGGTGATGTCAAACACCAGCTCGCCGGATTCGCCGCGGAGGACATTCTCATGCAACGCACGGAAAGCACCGCGGTGTTCCTCCGCGATTAACGGGTAGACGCTCCGGTTTACCACTTGCGCCGGCGAGTCGGCCTCGATCATGCGCAGGCCGGCCGGGTTCATTTCCAGCAGGGTGCCGTCGGGGGCGACCACCTTCACGCACTCCGGCTCGTGGTCGATGATGGCGCGCAGCCGGGCCTCGCTGGCCCGCAGCCGCAGTTCGATGCGCTTGCGCTTGGTGATGTCATGGAAGACACAGATCACCTGGGGCGGGTCACTGGGCTGGGGGTCGGCGTTCACCAGCAGCCAGACGCGGTCGCCCGTGACGGGGCGGTGGACACCCATCACGACATTGTGCACGGGCCGGCCGGTGGCGAGCGCCTGCGGCACCGGGTGGGTTTCGCCGGGGAACGGCGTGCCGTCCTCGTGGATGACGTTCCAGTCGGGGTCGAAGGAGGTCTTGCCGAGCAACTGATCCTCGGTGAGCCCGAGCAGGGTGGTGGCCTTCGGGTTGCAGAAAATGATGCGCGCGGC
>JAHFTD010000148.1 GCA_023269565.1 Opitutaceae bacterium
CTGCCGAATGCAGGACGGAAACACGGCCGCCTCGGGCTCGCGCTCCAGGCGGTTGTAGATGAGCTGGATCACATCCACCCCCACCGCGGTCGAGCGGTCGACCTGGTTCGTGTCAGCCGTGTTGCTGCTGATGGAATTGCCGAGGAAGCGCACCTTGCCCTGGCGCCTGGCCTCGGCGGCGGCCTCCCACATGCCGGGCGTGGCGAACTGCGCGTCGTTGCCGGAGTGGAACTGCAGCAGGTCCACGTAGTCGGTGCGCAGCGCCTTGAGCGAGGCGTCGAGCTGCGCCAGCAGGTCGGCCGGCCCGACGCAGGTGTCGCGCTTGAAACATTCGTGGAACTTGTGCCCCCATTTGGTGGCGATGACCCAGTCCTCGCGTTTGCCCGACAGGGTCTCGCCGATCAGGCGCTCGGACAGGTGGTCGCCGTAGCATTCGGCCGTGTCGATGAGGTTGATGCCGCAATCGGCGGCGGCGGCCAGCACCTCGCGCGCCTCGGCCGCGTGGTAGGTGCGGCCCCATTCGCCGCCAAACTGCCAGGTGCCGACGCCGACAACGGAAACGGGGAGGCCGGTGCGGCCGAGGATGCGGGTTTTCATCCCCCGCAGGTTGGCCCGGCTGCGCCGGAGGGGGAAGCCGAAATCCGTCTCAGGGCCGGGCCGCGGGCGGCGCGAGCTGCGCCCGGTATTGGGCGACTAAAAAAGGGGTCGGCTCGATGCCAACAGAACAAGAAATTTCAGGGCAGTCTTCATATTCAGATTCGGTGCGGATTAGGCGGAATTTCGTCTTAGTCAGGAGTCGCGGCCAGTGACGGAATGGTGCGGGGGCCACCGCGGGCAGTTGATGGAGTATTTACAGCTGCCAGCACGGATTCGCCAAGGCCCCGCATCGCGCCGCAATGACCTCGCGAAGGACCCACGCGTTCCGCCAGAGGGCGGCCTGGTTTCAACTGCTGGAAAACATACTGCACGCCCTCGACGAAGGTCGGGCGCCAAGTGACCCAGTCGTGCGGACCGTCCACCACCCGGAGCTGGACGGTCACATTCGGCACGCGCCGCATGAAATTGTAAAGCGTGTGTGCCTCGTAATCGAGGTCGTGGCTGGCTTCGCGCGGATCGGCGAGGGCGCGCTCGTCGTCGCCCACCGCAATAAACATGACCAGCGGCAGGCTCGTGGCGACGAATGCTGGGATCACCGCCGGATAGTTTTTCGCCGTGTAGATCACATCATCAAATACCTGCGCCCCCCGGCCAAACGCCCCGAACTCCCTCGTGCTGGAATCAGGCGGGGGCAGCGGCAGGTAAACGGCCGGACTGAGCACGATGGCGGCGCCGAACAATTCCGGGTGCGCCAGCGCATAGCGCAGCGCGCCATAGCCCCCCATAGAATAGCCCGCCACGATCCGGCTGAGCCGGTCCGTCTTGGTGGGAAACGTTGCGTCGACGTGGGCGATCAAGTCGACCGTAAATGCGGTTTCGATCGCTTCACCGGCCGGCATTCCGTCGGCGCCCGCAAACTGCGAGTCGATGTAGTAGCCGGCCCGTCGACTGGACGGGGCATCGGGCATGATCGCAATCACCGGCGGAATCCGGCCGGCGGCAATCAACGCGTCCAGTTCGGGCTTGATCGTCGTCCACGCCGTCATCTTGTCGCCGCGGCCATGCAGCAGATAGACTACCGGGTAGCGCGCGGTTTCTTTCGCATCGAATCCGGACGGCAGGTAGAGCTGATAGGCGAGGTCCTTGCCCAGGTGGGCGGAAGCAAACGACCGCGATTGGATCGCGCCGTCAGATTGTGGCGCTGACGCCCAACTTGCCAGATTGGCGGCATACAGGCAAATCGCAAGCAGAGTCAGGCGGGGAACGGGTGTCACTATTTGCCCACCATAAAGAGGGGAATCATTTCGCGCAATGCGCGAAGCACTACTGGGCGGCGATGCACGTCGGTGGTGGGGCAGGTTCGGACGGTGTGTTTTCGCCGTGCACGAGTGTCCCGAAAAACAGGAACGAGGTGAGAAAGGGAATGAGGGAGGGAAATGGCTTCATAGGAATGCGGGGAACGGATTGGGGCATGGTAGGGCCCGGTGGTGCGCGACGCTCGTGTGCGCCCGCGTGGAATCAATAACCGCCTAACAGTCCGCGCAGGGACTTGTTAGGCGCAGAAGGGTGCCGGGGCGCGGCAAGGCGGCGCCGCCCGTCGCACAAACTGCCAAGTCGTCACCCAGTCGAGCGGCCGCTCAAATGAACCGCTTTTCGGTGCCACAATCAGTCGCGGCATCATCAGTGAGCTGAAGAAATAATGTAGCTCCACCGAACCAAAAGAATCACGGGTCAGTGCCGGGGCCGGCACCTTGATCACATCATTGCCCGGCTTGCAGAGTGCGTTCACCACGACGTTGCATCCCTCATCGCCCGCGCACGAGTGGCCGTCAGTGCAGCAATCGGGCGATTCCGCGACGCCAGCCGCCTGCAAGTCGCAGTGCAAGGTCGCTGGCAACCAGAGTGTCAGCAGCAGCAGAGCGATGTATCGTGAGATTTGCGCCATTCTGCCCATACCAAACCCGCGGTTTAGCCTAGGTGTTAAGCCGGTCGGTATGGTTCGATAGCCCAATTTGCCTGCCAGCCCGTGATGTCCCGAGGGCCCTTTTGGACCTGTCGAAGCGGCCTTAATTTTACGTTTCCCGTCCGGTTTGGGTGAGGCGAGTGAGGCAAGTTGGAACGAATGGAACGAATCGAAAGGACGGTGGGGACCGATTCGACAGGTCAATTTGCGTCACCCAGCTTGCCATATCCGGATTTCCCGGGCTAATTCCCCTCTGGCA
>JAHFTD010000082.1 GCA_023269565.1 Opitutaceae bacterium
AGTCGGTCGGCTGGCGGCGGGCACGCGCCTCGGCGAGCGTGAGGAGCTTGCGGGCGCCGCGGCGGTCGCCGAACTCGACGCGCTGCCTGTCCTGCTTCGCGCGGTTGTCGGCGGCGAAGGCGGCGCGGTTCTCCGGACTGAACAGCGAGGAGACGACGCCGATGACGCGCGAGGCGTCGAGCACGTGGACGACGGGCTCGGCGTATTCGGGGGCGATCCTGACGGCGGCGTGGGCGGCGGAGGTGGTGGCACCGCCGATGAGGAGCGGCAGGTTGATTTTCTCGCGCTTCATCTCCTTCGCGACGTGCACCATCTCGTCGAGCGACGGAGTGATGAGGCCGGAGAGGCCGATGACGTCGGCCGACCGGTCGCGCGCGGTGGCGAGGATTTTTTCGCACGGCACCATGACGCCGAGGTCGATGACCTCGTAGTTGTTGCAGGCGAGGACGACGCCGACGATGTTCTTGCCGATGTCGTGCACGTCGCCCTTGACGGTGGCGAGGACGATGCGGCCCTGTGCGCGCGCGGTGCCGCCGCCGGCGACAAGTTTTTTCTTCTCCTCCTCCATGAACGGCTGGAGGTAAGCGACGGCTTTCTTCATCACGCGGGCGGACTTCACGACCTGCGGGAGGAACATCTTGCCCGCGCCGAAGAGGTCGCCGACCACGCGCATGCCGTCCATCAGCGGGCCCTCGATGAGGTCGAGCGGGCGGGCGAATTTTTGGCGGGCCTCCTCGGTGTCGGCGTCGACGTAGGCGTCGATGCCCCTGAGGAGGGCGTGCTTGAGGCGGTCGGCGGCGGGGGCATCGCGCCAGGCGAGGTCCTCCTTCAGCTCGATGCGCGAGGCGCCGCCGTCCTGGGCCTTGAGGCGTTCGGCGTGGCGGACGAGGCGCTCGGTGGCGTCGGGCCGGCGGTTGAGGAGGACGTCCTCGACGAGTTCGCGGAGATCGGCGGGGATCTCCGCATAGACGCCGAGCATGCCGGCGTTGACGATGGCCAGGTCGAGGCCCGCGGCGATGGCGTGGTAGAGGAACGCGGTGTGCATGGCCTCGCGCACGGGGTTGTTGCCGCGGAAGGCGAAGGAGACGTTGGAGACGCCGCCGGAGACCTTGGTGCCGGGGAGCTGCTGCTTGATGAGGCGCGTCGCCTCGAAGAAATCGACCGCGTAGTTGTTGTGCTCCTCGATGCCGGTGGCGACGGTGAGGATGTTGGGGTCGAAGATGATGTCTTCGGGCGGGAAGTGGAGTTTTTCAGTGAGGAGCCGGTGGGCGCGGGTGCAGATGCGGACCTTGTCGGCGCAAGTGGCGGCCTGGCCCTGCTCGTCAAACGCCATGACGACCGCGGCTGCGCCGTAGCGGCGGACGAGCCCCGCGCGGCGAAGGAACTCGGCCTCGCCGTCCTTCAGGGAGACAGAGTTGACGATGCCCTTGCCCTGAAGACATTTCAGGCCGGCCTCGAGCACGGACCACTTGGAGGAGTCGAGCATCACGGGCACGCGGGAGATCTCGGGTTCGGCGGCGATGAGGTTGAGGAACTTCACCATCGTGGCCTCGCCGTCGATCAGCGCCTCGTCGACATTGATGTCGATGAGATTGGCACCGGACTCGACCTGCTGGCGCGCGATGGCGAGGCAGGCGGACCAGTCGCCGGCCTTGAGGGCTTTGGCGAATTTGGGCGAACCGGTGATGTTCGTGCGCTCGCCGACGACGATGAACTGCGAGGCGGAAGGCTGGGGCAGCGTGGTCACCGGATGACGAGCGGCTCGAGGCCGCTGAGACGGAGATGGTGGTCGACGGAGGGCACGGGCAGGCGGCGCGGGCGGTGGGGCGCGACGGCCTGGGCGATGGCGGCGATGTGTGCCGGCGTGGTGCCGCAGCAGCCGCCGACAAGGTTCAACCAACCCTGCGCGGCGAAATCACCGAGCTCGGCGGCAGTCTGCGCGGGCGTCTCGTCGTAGCCGCCGAAGGCGTTCGGCAGGCCGGCGTTCGGGTAGCAGGAAGTGTAGCACTCGGCGAGGCCGGCGAGTTCCTCCACGTAGGGACGCATCTGCGCGCCGCCGAGCGCGCAGTTGATGCCGACGCAGAGCGGGTGCGCGTGGCGGATGGAATTATAGAACGCCTCGACCGTCTGACCGGAGAGCGTGCGACCTGACTTGTCGGTGACGGTGACGGAGATGATCACAGACAGACGCGCGCCAAGTTCGTCGAAGAGCTGTTCGAGGGCAAAGAGGGCGGCCTTGGCGTTAAGGGTGTCGAAGATCGTCTCGATCAGGAGGGCATCGACGCCGCCGAGCGCGAGTGCGCGCGCCTGCTCGAGGTAGGCGGCGACAAGGTCATCAAAGGTGACGGCGCGGAAGTCCGGCCGGTTGACGTCGGGCGACAGCGAGGCGGTGCGGTTGGTCGGGCCGAGCGCGCCGGCGACGAAGCAGCGGCGGTGGAATTTCTCCTCGGCCTGCAAGGCGGCCCGGACGGCGAGCTGCGCGGCGGCGGTATTCAGCTCGGGGACAACGTGCTCGAGCCGGTAGTCGGCCTGGGCGATGCGGGTGCCGCTAAAGGTGTTGGTCGAGGCGAGGTCGGCGCCGGCCGCGAAATAGGCGAGGTGGACGCTCCCGACGATATCGGGCTGGGTGAGGCAGAGCAGGTCGTTGTTGCCCGCGAGGTTTTTCGGGTGGTGCCGGAAACGGCCGCCGCGGAAGTCCGACTCGGCCAGCTGGTGCGACTGCAGCATCGTGCCCATGGCACCGTCGAGCAGGGCGATGCGCTGGGCGAAAAGATGCCGCAGCTCGGCGGCAGCAGTCGTCTGGCGGTGGGTGAGCGCGGGCATGAGGTGAGACGTATCTTTGCATCAAGATGCGATGATATGAAAATAGCAATCCTTCCCCTGCCATGGCAAGCCGGCGGCGGCCCATGACTCGCGGGGCATTGGGTGTCCAACCTGCGGCCATGCCAAGGCCGGTCTCATCCGACGCACAGAAGCCAGGGAGGCGTTTATCAAAAAGGCCCGAGTAGTGCACGGACGCAAATACGACTACAGTAAGGTTGAGTATGAGCGGGCGAGGGAAAAGGTCTGCATCATTTGCCCCAAGCATGGCCCTTGGCAGCAGTCGCCAAACAACCACTTGCATGGATTTGGTTGTTCGCGATGCAAGGACGACACGCTGCGAGCGGCCTTCATTCACAAGCGAGAGATTAGGGCGCGGTTCGTCATCGCCACGCGCGGACAATTCGCCACGTTCGCGGCATGACCCTGCCTTCGCGAAATTCCATCCGCTGGCTGGCCCCGCTGTTCGCGGCGGCACTGGCGGCCAACCTCTGGGTGTTCTTTACGCGCGGTTGGGAGGAGTCGCTCTATCCCGCCAGCTACGCGACGCTCTATTACCCGCTCGATGCGCCCAGTCTCCGGCGCTGGGAAGTCGAGTCGGGTAAAGTCCTCCGGCTCGACCTGGCCTGGAACCGCGCGCCGGCCTCGTGGCAGCTCCTCGTCGACGGCAAGCCTTCTCCCGTCGCGATCGGCGCGACGCCGCGGCTGCACCTCGTCGGCGAACTCTACGACGGATCCACGGCCGCGCCGCTCGACGACTTCAAGCACCGCTACACGCTGCGCCCGCAGCCGGCGGGCAGCGGGCCCGATCTCGACTTCACCGTCAACGCCATCTCCGCCGCGCTTTACCGCAAGAACGGCATGCAATGGGCGAAGGACATTTACCTGGTGCAGACCGCGCTGCCCGCCGGCGACTTTGCGCGCCAGCCGCTGAGTTATTGGGCCGATGACTACCACTACATGGACGCAGCGGCGCTCGCCGCCGCCGACCGCGTCGTGCGCGAGGAGATCGGCGTGAAGGCCACCGACGACACGCTCGCGCGCATGGAGAAAGTGGTCCGTTACCTCCGCACCCAGCTCGCCGATTCCGGCGGAGTGCCGAAGGACGACTTCCGCTGGCTCGACCCGTGGGCGATGTGCCAGGAGATGATCGCGGGCACAGGCAAGGGTTGGTGCACGCAGAACGCGCAGATCTACGTCTTCCTCGCGAACCGCGCCGGCGTGCCCACGCGTTTCGTCTTCGGCGCCAACACGCAGGACGACGTCATTATCTACACGGGCCACTCCTGGGCCGAGTCTTGGGTCAAGGAGCAGAACCGCTGGACCTACGTGGACGTCACGCAGTCCATCGTCGCCGTGAAGGACAAGCAGGGCGCGCTGCTCAACTCCGCCGATATCCTCCAACTCGCCGCGCACGATGCCTTCGACGGCACGACCGCGCGCATCTTCAAGGATTGGCACTGGAAAACGCTGGCGGCCGAGGCGAAGCCATTCACGGCGGTCGACGTGCCGTTCTCCGCGGTGAACTGGCTCGCCAAACAGGAATTCAGCCGGCAGGCCATCATCAAGTATCGCCATCCGCCGAACGTGGAGGATCTCCGCGACGTCTACTCGATGGTGTGGAAGGACCGCACGTTCACGTGGGTAAATTTCAAACGCTACCTTTGGGATCCACCCGCCGCCTACTCGCTGCTCCCGACCGACGGCGCGCGGACGTATCGGGTGCGCCAGTCGCTCGCCCTTGCGCTGGTGCTGACCGGCGCGCTGCTCGGCGTGGCGCTAGCGCGCCGGGTCCGTGGCTGATTTTTTTTGCGGCGACGCGGCGCGGGACTCCCTCCTCTTTGCAAATCAGGAATCCATTTCCATCCCGCAAATGCTTCCCTGACTCAGCGGGGAGCGGCAGGCGGGAGATGGGGGGCGCATCGGATCGGCCTATCGCCGGAGTGAACGACAGAGGTTCAGAGACAGAAAGAAAAGCCGGACGTTGGGGGCTTTCTCTGTGCCGATGTTCACTCTGTTTCAGTCGGTTGTTTTCCCAGGGGCATTTTCCTCCAGCCGACTTGGAACCACTTCCTCCTGAGAGGAAACTGGTTTATCGAATTACGGGAGACGCTGGGGCAGGGGTTAATTGGCCAATGCTTGCTGGTTTTGCTGCGCTCTTAAGCCATCGCCGCAGGGCTACTCAACTAGCAGGTTTGCCTCGCCGACCAAATATTTTTCAAAAACTTAACCTTCTCAACCGTCTGATAACTTCCGCCGCCTTCGTGGCCATTATAAGCGTAGACCTTGATCTCTTTTTCACCAGCCCAATGATTGTATGCGGCATAGACTGTCGAAGGCGGGCAGATCTGATCCATTAAACCGGTGGAAAATAATGTTTTTGCCTTTGCTCTTGTGGAGAAATTGACGCCATCGAAATAAGAAAGGGTATTGAAGACAGTAGCCACTTTATCGCGGTGGATGTGACAGTAATCCGCGATCTCTTTATATGGATAAGTATCCACAATCTCGGTGGCGCGGCGGTAGTGACAGAGGAACGGCACATCGGGCAGGGCCGCCACCACGTCAGGGACGAGTCCCGCCGCGGCGATGGCGATGCCTCCGCCTTGTGAGCCGCCCGTCACAGCGATGCGGGAAGAATCTATTTCAGGGTGACGGCGTGCGGCTTCGATGGCGCGCACTGCATCTGTGAATACGCGGCGATAGAAATAATGCTGCGGGTCAAGGATGCCCTGAGTCATGCTGCCGGGGATGTGAGAGTTGCCGCCCGCTGAATATAGATCGGGCGTATCCCCACCAGACCATGACGAGCCTTGCCCGCGCGTATCCATGACGAAGTGAGCACAGCCCGTGCTGGCCCAGAGCAGCCAGTCGAACGCGAAACTGCGTCCGCCGCCGTAGCCGATGAATTCAACTACGCAGGGAAGTTTCCCTTTGCGCTGACTGGGCAGGATTAGCCAGCCTTTGATGGGTTGCCCGCCAAAACCGTTGAATGTGACATCGTAAGTGTCCTGCGCCACGAGACCGTATTCCACGCGCGCAAATTTTGCGTTGAGTGGGAATGCGCGTGCTTCGTCCAAGGTGGATTTCCAAAAGGCGTCAAAGTCCGCGGGTTCCTCCCGCGCAGGGACATATATTTTTAGCTCAGTAAGGGAAAAATCAAAGAAGGACATTATTTTTTCATCCGTCATTACTGAGAGGCAACTCGATTGTCGAATTACGCGTAACGCTGCGGTAGGGGATTACGGAGAAGGGGTGGCTGATGAAGACTGATGACTGACACGGGACAGGATCCCTTTCGCTGTGGAAATCCAAGGGCGGTTCGATGATCTCAAGCTCGAGCATGACTACTATTGGCTGGGAGACGTCACCAAGTGACGCAAGCCATTACTCCCCGGAGCGGTCAGGCGCGTGGATTGGATGAAGTCGTCCTCCGCATCAGGTTGCCGACGGGTGATGGGCAAGCGCTCTTGCGTGATAGCAGTTACGCCGCCAGTCCCGCGGCGAGGGCGAGGGCGCTGCGGGCACGGTTCATGATGTAGAGGTGGTAGCCGGGCGCGCCGTTGGCCATCAGCCCGCGGATCTGCGTCAACGCCCAATCGATGCCGATGATTTCGACGACGTCGGTGTCCTCGGCGGCGACTTCGAGCCGGGTGGTCAGTTCCTTCGGCAGCGTGGCGCCGCACATCTCGGTGAAGCGCTTGATCTGTTTGAGCGAGAGCACGGGCATGATGCCGGGCACAATGGGGACGGTGATGCCGCGCAGGCGGCATTTCTCGACGTAGCGGTAGTAGACGGAGTTGTCGAAAAAGAGCTGGGTGGTGACAAACGAGGCACCGGCGTCTACCTTGCGCTTCAAGTTCTCCAGATCGGCCTCAAGCGAGCGGGCCTCGGGATGTTTTTCCGGGTAACCGGCGACACCAAGGCAGAAATCGGCGTGTCGGGTCTTGAGTAACTCCACGAGTTCACTCGCGTAGCGCAGGCCGTTCGGGGTGACCTGGAAACCCCCGGTGCCCAGGGGGGCGTCGCCTCGGAGTGTCATGATGTTGCGGAAGCCGCCGCCGTGTAGATCGTCGGCGATGCACTCCAGCTCGGCGCGCGAGTGACCGACGCAGGTGAGGTGGGGCATGACCGTGTAGCCGAAATCGTGCTTGAGCATGGCCGAGGCCCGCGCAGTGCGTTCGCGCTCGGTGCCGCCGGCGCCGTAGGTGACGGAGACGAAGTCCGGCGCGATGCGCCTGAGCGACGCGGCCGCGCCATGCAGTGAGCTCATCTGCGCCTCGTCCTTCGGCGGGAAAAATTCTAGTGAACGCACGGGGCGGTGTTGCGCGAAAAGCTCGGAGATGGGGCGGTCGGCAGGCATCAGTCGGGTGCCAATTGGGCCGGGAATCGGCGCGGGGTAAAGCGCGGAGTTGGCTTAGGCAGGCGCGGCGGCCGTGCGCGTCTTCTCGGTCTGGAGCCGGAGCTGGCCGCAGGCGGCGGCAATGTCGTGACCCTTTTCGCGGCGGAGCGTGACGGAAACGCCGGCGCCGGCAAGGATGTCGGCGAACTTCACCTGCCGGGTGAGGCTGGGGCGTTTCCAGGGCAAGCCCTCGACGGTGTTGTAGGGGATGAGATTCACGTGGGCGTGGAGGTCGAGCGCGATGTCACAGAGCTTCTCGGCTTGGTCGAAGGTGTCGTTGATCTCCTCAATGAGGATGAACTCGAGCGTGACCATGCGGCCTTTCTTCGCGGCGAACTCCCGCACGGCGGGCAGCAGCTCGGCGAGGGGGTAACGTTTGTTGACCGGCATGATCTGCTCGCGCACCGCGTCAGTGGCGCCGTGCAGCGAAACGGCGAGACGAATGCCCAGCGGCTCGCCGGCGAGCTGGCGGATTCTAGGCACGAGGCCGGAGGTGGAGAGGGTAATGCGGCGTGCGCCGAAGCCGAGGCCCCACCCCGCGTTGACGATGGTGAGCGCGCGGACGACGGCGTCGTAATTATGCAGCGGCTCACCCATGCCCATGACGACGATGTTGTCGAACGACGCCAGCTCGGCGCGGGCGCGGGGCGTGCGGGTGTCCTCCTGTCGGCAGACCTGGATGAGTTGGTGGACAATCTCGCCGGCGGTGAGGTTGCGTTTGAGGCCCTCGAGGCCGGAGGCGCAGAACTTGCAGCCCATGGCGCAGCCGACCTGCGTGGAGATGCAGATGGTCTTGCGGGATTTGTCGACGCCGACGCCAAGCATCGGGGCGCGGATGATGACCGTTTCGATCAGCGACCGGTCGCCGAGCTCGAGTAGAAGCTTGTCGGTCTCGTCGGATGACTGGCGGTCGAGCACGAAGGCGGTCGGCGCCAGCTCGAAGCTGGCAGCAAGCCACGCGCGGAGATCGTGCGGCAGGTTCGTCATCTCCTCCCAGGCCACAGCGCGCTTCTTATAAAGCCAGTCGAGGATCTGCCCCGCCCGGAACACTGGCTGGCCCTGCGCCGCGAGGTGCGCGGTGAGGGAGTCGAGCGTCTCACCGTGGATGGCGGGCCTGGCGGGAGTGAACTTCATGCACGGGGCGGGACAGTTGGGAGATGCGGGTTGAGTGGAAAACTGGCAACAAAGTCGGACATTGCGGTCAGACTCTCAGCGCTCAACACTCAACTTTCAACTTCTCTGATGAAGCTCATCCACCGGCATATTTTCGGCAGCGTGGCGGCGACGTGCGCGGCGGCGGTGGGGCTGTTCGGCTTCGTGCTGCTGCTGGGCAACGCGATCCGCGACCTGCTGGGCTACGTGCTGTCGGGGCAGATCGCCCCTGAGACCTTCGTCAAGCTCACTTGGTTGCTGGTGCCGTTCGTCATCACCTATGCGCTGCCAATGGGCATCCTCACGGGCGTGCTCCTGGTGCTGGGCCGGATGTCGTCGGACCGGGAGATCACGGCGCTGCGTTCCGCCGGGCTGAGCGTGGCGGGGCTGTCGGCACCGATTCTGTTTTTCGCGCTGCTGGGCGTGGGTCTGAGCACGCTGATCAACTTCCAGTTCATGCCCGTGGCGCGCGTGGCCTACCACCGGGAACTGGCGGACGCGGTGAGCACCAATCCGCTGAGCTTCCTCGTGCCGCGGACCTTCATCCGTGATTTCCCGGATAAGGTGATCTATGTTGGCAGCATGCGCGGCGCGGCCCTGCAGGACATCTGGGTGTGGGAGCTCGACCGGCAGGGTCGGGCGCGGGCGATGCACCGGGCGGAGTCCGGCCAGATCCATTTTGACGAGCGGCAGAACACGCTGGTGCTGACCGGGCGCAACGTCACCTCGGATTTCCGCAACAATAAAGACCCCGAGTCGTTCGCGGAGAACGAGACGCTGGGGCAGGCCGGGCAGGCAACCTACATGTTCTCACTCGAGAAACTGACCGGCGCGCACACGGTGCAAACGAAATTGAAATGGATGACCTTCAGCCAGCTGATGGCCGAGTGGCGCCGCGCAGGCACGCCCGACGGCAAGTCCACGCCCGCCGAGCGTGAGCGGCAGCGGATGAAGGTGCAGGTGACCATCCATGAAAAATTTGCGACGGCCTTCTCCGTGCTTTCGTTCGCGCTGATCGCGATTCCGCTCGGCATCAAGGTGTCGCGCAAGGAGACGTCGGCCAACCTCGGCGTGGCGCTGGTGCTGGCGATGGGTTACTATTTCGCCACGATCGTGGTGGGGTGGTTCGACAACCTGCCCGCGTTCCGGCCCGACCTCCTGATGTGGCTGCCGAACCTCGGTTTCCAGACTCTCGGTGCGTGGATGTTCTACAAGGTCGACCGGCAGTAGGTTGGCGGGAAATGCACGGCGGGGTCGGCGACCCCGCCCTGCAACTCACGCCTCCTGTGTGGCCACGAGACCGGAGCGGCCGTCGATTTCGGCTAGCATTTGCTCGCAGACGGGGATTGCGGAGCGGTGGGCCAGAAATTCGCGGGCGAGGTCGTCCATCCGGATGAACTGCCCGCCGCGGTTCAAGCAGGCGCGGAGCAGCGCGCGGAAGAGGTCGCGCCGGCCCATGCCTTCAATCTCGGCGTGGACCGTCAGCACGTTGGGCCGGTCGGCGCGCAGGAGCGAGAGATAGTGCGGGACGATTTTGTCGTCAGGATATTCGGGCCGGCCGAGCAGCTCGTCGAAGGTCGGCAGCGTGGTGGGGATCTCCAGTGTTTGGAAAACCTGGCCGTCGATGCGCGGAAAGAACGGTGCACCACCGCGCGTGTCGCTGGAGTAAAGCAGGCCGGCCTCGTCGTAGACGGCCCGGCTGCGGGCGTTGCTCTGCCAGCCGGCGGCGCCGGCGGTGCGGGCCTCGGCGCCGAAGACGCGCAGGAACTCCGCGCGCGCCGCCACGAACTCGGCGCGCACCGCGGCGAGATCCATGCGGTGCAGGTGGTCCTGCCAGCGGTAGTGGTTGTAGCAGTGGATGCCGGTCTCGTGGCCGGCGTCGCGCACGGCGCGCAGCACGGCGGTGTTGCGGCGGCCGATGTGCGGGGCGGGCAGCAGCGTGCCGTTGAGCAGCGTGCGCAGGCCATACATCCCGACGACGTTGGTGCGGCTGACTTTCTTGAAAAACCCCGGGCGGAAAACGCGCGTGATGGCGCGGCCGGTCTGGTCGGGCCCGAGCGAAAAGAGGAAGCTGGCGGGCACGCCGAACTCGCGGCAGTCGGCCACGAGGTTGGGCACGCCGATCCGCGTGCCGCGGTCGGTGTCGACGTCGACTTTGAGAGCGAGGCGGAGGGGCATGTGGCGGGGAGAGATTGCTGGAGACGCACCGCCCCCGGCTCGTTGCTTGGACTGCCGCGGCGAGGGCGCCGCGGCTCCAGGGTTCACGTCAGCGAATAAT
>JAHFTD010000083.1 GCA_023269565.1 Opitutaceae bacterium
ATGACACTGAGGCTGGACACTACTCATATGTGGCGTCATGTGGAGATGTCTTTTGCCCTCGGCAGTGGACGGGGAATTGGCAAATCTCCAGCCGCATGTCCGATCGTTACTCCGCACCTGAACTGACTGGGCCGGGCGGAGCACGTCAGGTCTTGACTCTTGACTGGCTCGGTCGGCGGCCGTGCTGCGGCGGAATCGATCGATCAAAACGGGCGGGTCTAATATCGTGTGGTGAGTGTCACCGACCGCCTCTTCATTTGGCAGTGGGCTTGACCACGACGCCATATCGGCTTTATTACGCCGATATGACGACTCTCTCTCCGACCAAGGCCCGGGCGAATCTCACCCACTGGCTCAAACGCGCCGTGGCGGGCGAAGACATCGGCATCCTGTGCGGCGACAAGGTTGTCGCCCTGCGGACGGTGCGGGTGTTCTCCGAGGATTCCGACTACGCCAAGCGTGAGTATGGCGTCACCGACGCGGAGTTGAAGGCTTTCGTGAAGCGGGAAAATGCCAGGAATGCGCGTGACCGCAGGGCCGGCCGGTTGACGCGCTACACCGGGGATATCAATGCCGCCATTAGAGATTGATTTTACTCCTCATTTCAGACGCCGGGCCCGTCAACTATCGGAGGATCAACGCAGGCAATTGGCTGTGGCGGCGGATGCGTTACGCGAGGCCTTCGGTCGTCCGCACCGACACAGCGGACTTGGCATCCGCAGACTGGACGGGAATCTGTATGAGTTTCGCGTGGGCCGGGATCTTCGGGTGGTGTTTGAACTTCAGGGCAGCACGGCGGAGCTCGGAATGATCGGCAACCACGACGACATTCGGAGATTCCTCAAGAATCTCTAGGCATGACCAGAACGGGTCAGGTTTTAATGTTTAATGTGCCCCTGAACTGCTGCGCGTTGGAGGCGATGATATGGCGGGCAAGTCGGCCGACCGGACGTGGCGTCGGTGTCCAAACTGTGGGGCGGGATCAGCGCTCCGCCGTCACCCGCTGATAGAGCTACGTTCGAGGCGGGATTCGGCGATCCCGCCCCACAACCAAACCGCGTGAGTGGCTACACTGAAACATTCCGGCGGAGCAGGGTCGAGTGACGGACTGGGGGAGCACCATCTATTCACCAGCGGCAGGCGGCGACCTGCTGGAGCATGCCCTCGATGTGAATGGCGCCGCGCCAGATGATGCGGGCTCCGTCCGGCACGGCCGCCGCCGGGACCAGATGCAGGTGGGAATGCGACTGCCCGGAGGACAGTTGGCGCATGAAGACGATATTCCACGGCGGGCCGTGCGCATCCGGGGTGATTGAGACAAATTCATAGCCGCGGCCCTCGAGGAAGCGCAACGCGAGCAACTGCTCGGCGAGGGAGTGCGAACCATCAATGGATTTGGCCAGCGTGGGGCTCCATTGGATGGATGGATCGGTTGTGGGCATGGGGAAATAGGCTGGGGGCGGGTTTAGAGATTGAACTCCGCCCAGAGGGCGGCGTGATCGGAGGCTTCGTTTTGCGGGCCGGTGACTTGGGCGAAATGCGGCTCGTTCTTCACCAGCATGCCGCGGCGCTCGACGCCCACGCCCTGAAGCGCGGCAAAGAGCGGATCGGACACGAGCAGGTAGTCGAGCTGCTGTTTTTGCGCGTGGTAGGTCCAGCGCGGCTGGCCCTGAAAGCCCGGCCAGGCGAACACGTCGCGCAGATGCGGCACGGTCAGCAGCGGCTGGAGCGAGGCGCTCTGGGGATTGGCGTTGAAATCGCCGGCAACCACGACCCAGTCCTTCTTCAGATTGTAGCGGCCGAGAATCTCGCGCACGCGGGCCGTTTGCTTGAGGCGGCGGGCGTCGTTGGCGGCGGGTGTGCCGTAGCCCTGGCTCTTGAAATGGTTGGCGAGCCACCAAAGCGTCTTGTTGCCCGGCAGCGCGATTTCAAATTCGGGGCAGTCGCGGCTGAAAATGGTGTGCGTATGGCCGGCGGTGTCCGTGTAACTGTCGTCGACGTGGCTGCGAACCGAGCGGATCTCGTGGCGGCTGTAGAGGCCGACGTCGATGCCGCGCGGGTCGTTGCCGTCGATGAGGAGCACGTGCGGGAAGTCCGCGTGCTGCGGGCGGAGCACCTGCTGGTTGAAGCGGTCGAGGGCCGGCCGGCTCTCGGCCTCGACGACGCCGAGGATGTCGGCGCGCGCGGCGGCGATGACGCGTCCGGTGTTGCGCGAGGCCTCGTCGTCGACGGTGACGCCGGTCAGCTCGACCCAGCCGAGCCAGTCGCCGCGGCCGCCGACCCGGAGGGAGAGGCCGTTCTGTTTGCTGACCGAGAAGAGTTTCCCCTTGGCCTGGTTGAGGTCGAACCACTCGTTGCCCTTGCCACTGGCAAAGCCGTATTTCTTGAGCAGGGCGACAATGTCCTGGCCGGTCTGGCCGGCATAGCTGTCCAGCGCGAGCAGGGCGGTGAGCCGGTCGATGTCCTCAAGCACGGGGCGGGCCGTCGGGGAGAATCCGGCGAGCTGGAGGAGCTTCGGGCGCTGGAAGAGGTTGTTGAGGTTGAAGGTGGCGAGGCGGAATTGCATGGCGGGAATCGGGCGAGGGATGCGAGTATGCGCGGGCGGGGCAGGGCGACCAATGTCGCGTAACACCTTAATTCAGGAAATACGTCCGACGGGTGATGCTTCCGTCCGGGCTTTGGCCTTCACATTCGGCGGGGGGTGCGCTTCCCTCGGCGGTCATGGAAATCATCTTTCTCGGCACTGGCACTTCGCAGGGTGTGCCGATGATCGCGTGCCCGTGCGCGGTCTGCGCGTCAACCGATCCCCGCGACCACCGCACACGGGCGAGCATCCATGTGGTGATGGACGGGCTGCATGTGCAGGTGGACGCCGCGCCTGAGTTCCGCCTCCAGTGCCTGCGCGAAAAAATCGAGAAACTCGATGTCTTCATCCTCACCCACGGCCATGCCGACCATCTGGCGGGCATGGACGACCTGCGGCGGTTCTGCGACTTGCATGGCGGCGAGGCGCTGACGGTCTACACGACCGACGAGGGAATGAGCCGCGTGCGCGCGATCTTCCCCTACGCCATCGCCGAGCGGCCGCTGTCGCGCGGCTACCCGGCCTTCAATCCCGTCCACCTGCCGCCGGTGCTGGAGTTTCCCCAGGGCACCATCCGCTCGACGCTGCTGCCGCACGGCGGCGTCAATACCCTCGGGCTGGTCTTCGAGGAGAAATCGACTGGCAAAAAATTCGCCTACTACAACGACTGCAAACGCCTTCCCCGCGAGGCCGTGGCGCTGGCGCGGGGCGCGGCGGCGGTCTGCCTCGACGGCCTCCGGCCCGAGCCGCACCCGACGCACATGAACATCGCCGAGGCCTGCGCCGCCGCACCCGAAATCGGCGCACCCGCAACCTATCTCACGCATCTCACGCACGGCGTAGGGCACGCGGAGTGGAGCGCAAAGCTGCCCGCCGGCGTCCAGCTGGCTTACGACGGACTGCGGTTAAGATTTTGAGTCCGCCCGCTCGGTGGCTTGGTTCCAACGATAGAAGGCGACGCCGAAGGCGGTCATCGCGACGGCGAAACCGATGAGCTTCATCATCGAGCCGGCGAGCAACTGGTCGTCAGCAGGTGTCATCCAGGTGATCCGCGGCGCGTATTCGTAGGTCGCGTAAAGAATGTCCTGCGAGAACGTGATGTAGGCGAAGACCGGCGTCATGCCGATGACGACGGCGACGAGGTAGATCATCTGGCCGGCGTAGCTGGCCGGGGGAAATTCGCGGGACGGGCTGCAGATTGGCCACCAATAGAACAACGCTGCGCCGAAGAACAGCAGGTGCTCGAGGATATGCACGGTCTTGTTTTGCAACGCCAAGTCATAAGGAAACGGCAGATGCCAGCCCGAGACCACGACGGTGTAGACCAGTCCGCAGATGACGGGGCGGCTGAGCAACCGGAGCAGTCCGCTCAATGCCGGGCGGCTGGTCACCGGTCGCACCATCCAGTCCGGCAGACCGAGCAGGAAGAGGACGGCGGCGGGGTAGATGATGATCTGGTGCTGCAGCATGTGCGCGCTGAAGAGGAAGCGTTCGCCGATCTGGTCGAGCGGTGAACCGACGGCGAGATAGAAGAGCGCCAGCGCCGAGTAGAACTTGACCGCGTGGGCGCGCGGGTAGGGCGCACTGGCTCCTGTGAGCCGCTCACGCAGCGGACCGGCCAGGATGGCGTAGAGCCAGCCGAAAAAGATAAGCCCGCCGACGAGGAAGGGTTCGTTGTGCCAGTGGCGCCAGTCGATCATGGGGCAGGAAAAAGGCGGGGTCGGCGACCCCGCCCTACAATTCAAATCCGGTGGCGGACGTCAAATGCGGCCCGTGAGTGCCGCGGAGGTAATGAGCGAGGCGGTGGCGGAGAGCGGCTTGCTGGCGTCGGCGCCGAAGAGGTGGAGCAGCGCCCACATTGTCCCGCCGGCGAGCACCAGACCAATGAAGAACAGGATCGTGCAGAAGACCTTGTCCCAGCGGAGGTGCATAAAGATGAAGATCACGAACATGAACTTGACCGCGGAGAGGAGCGCGAGGGTCGTGAAGACGAACCAGTGCGGCAGCGGCATGTAGACCAGGATGATCTCCATGCCGGTGATGACGCCGAGGATCATGGCGATCTTGACGAAGATATGGAGTTTGCTGGGCTCGGCGTGGCCGGCAGGCGCGGTGGCGGCGGGGGAGGACATGGCTCAGATGTATTCGAGGAGATAGACGGCGGTGAAGATGACGATCCAGACGATGTCGACGAAGTGCCAGTAGAGGCCGATGGATTCGACATCGACGGCGTGCCGCTCGTCGAATTCCACGGGGCCGGGGGTGCGGGCAAACCAAGCGAGGAGGGCGCAGGCGACCGCAAAGCCGCCGAGCGGGGCGGCGTTGTGGCTAAGGTAGGTGCCGAAGCCGCTGCCCCCCTCGAGCAGATCCAGCACGCCGGGCACGATGGAGATAAATGCCAGTCCGGCAACGGCGCAGACGACGAGCAGGTGGGCGAAGTTGCGGCCGAGCCCGCTGCGGCCGTCGGCGGGCTTGAAGCTGCGGACATACATCATGCCGAGCAGCAGGACGCCGATGGCGACGTGCGTGCCGTGCGTGCCGGTGAGAGTGTAGAAGGTGGAGCCGAAGAGGCTGTTCGAGAGCGTCATGTGCTTGTCGTGCACAAAGTGCGTGAACTCGAAGACCTGGCCGCCAAGGAAGATGCAGCCGAAGAACATCGTGCCGAGGAGCATGGTGCGGGTGCTCTTCACCTTGCCGCGCTGGATGGCGTTGACGGCGAGTGCCATGAGCAGCGAGGACATGAGCAGGATGAATGTCGAGAAGGAGGTCAGCTCGATGTTGAAGACCTGCACGGGCTGGGCGTTGCCCGGCGGCGGGTTGATGCGGTAGACGAGGTGCGTGGAGATCAGCGCGCCGAAGAACATGCAATCCGAAGCGAGGAAGGCCCACCAGAGGAGCTTCTTGTTCGGAATGCCCGTCGTGGTCGTGTGGTCGTGATGGTGGTCGATGTGACCGGCTGCGGCGTGACTGCTCATGGGTGCGTTAAAGACGGGTTCAGTAGTGGTCGCCGCGGGGGGTAGTGTCGCGGCCATCGGCATCGAGGTGGATATGGTAGCCGCCGGGACCTTCGAGCGACCACAGGTAGCAGGAGAGGACGAGGAATCCTACGCCGGCGAGTGACAGCGGCAGGTGTGAAGAGAGGAGGGTGTTGCCGAAGAGGACCAGCGGGGCGTCCATCTGCGGGAAATTGTAGGCGCCGACCATGAGGCCGAACGCCGCCAGCAGGGGATACCACGACTGGTCGGGCATATGGATGCCGCCGTGCGCGGCCTCAGCCTGCATGTGCTCGGCCTGCTCCTTGGCGGTCTCCTCCCGGTGGGTTTTCTCATACCAGAAGGCGTCGCGGGCGTGAACGGTGGGAACGGCCTTGAAGTTGAATTCCGGCGGCGGAGAGGGGATGGACCACTCGAGCGTGCGGGCATCCCAAGGGTCGTTGCCGCATTTCTCGCCCTTGAAGAAGGTATAGATGAGGACGGCGAAGTAGGTGAAGATGCCGACGCCGAGGAGATAGGCCCCCATCGTGGCGAGGAAATTGCCCTCGTTCCAACCCATGTTGCTGTCGTAGGTCCAGGTGCGGCGGGGCATGCCGTTCAGGCCGAGGAAATGCATCGGGAAGAACGTGGTGTTGAAGCCGACGAAGATGATCCAGAAGGAGAGTTTGCCCCAAAACTCGGGGACGAGCCGGCCGAAGAACTTTGGAAACCAATAGTGGATGGCGGCGAGCAGCGCGAAGGTGGCGCCGCCGATCAGCACGTAGTGGAAATGCGCAACGACGAAGTAACTGTCCTGCTGCTGGGCGTCGGCGGGGGCGGCGGAGTGCATGATGCCGGAGAAGCCGCCCATCATAAACATCCAGATGAAGCCGAGGGCGAACATCATGGGCGTGCGCGTGACGATGTGGCCGCCCCAGAGCGTGCCGATCCAGTTGAAGATCTTCACGCCGGTCGGGACCGCTATGGCCATGGTGGCGACGGCAAAGGCGGCGGTGGCGACGTTGCCCATGCCGGTGGTGAACATGTGGTGGCTCCACACGCCGAAGCCGATGAAGCCGATGGCGGCACCGGAGAACACCACGATCGGGTAACCAAAGAGGGGCTTGCGCGAGAAGGTGGGCAGGATCTCGGAGACGTAACCCATCGGGGGGAGGATGAGGATGTAGACCTCGGGATGGCCGAACACCCAGAACAGGTGCTGCCAGAGGATGGGCTGGCCGCCGCCGGAAACCTCGAAAAAGTTGGTGCCGAAGTGGCGGTCGAAGAGCACCTCGACGAGCGCGATGGCGATGGCGGGCAGGGCGAGGATAAGCAGGAAACTGGTGACCAGCGCCATCCAGCAGAACACGGGCAGCCGCATCATGGTCAGGCCCGGCGCGCGCATGTTGATGATGGTGACGATGAAGTTCAGCGACGCGACAATCGACGAGAGCCCGAGGGTCTGCAGTCCCAGCACCCACATGTCGGTGGAGAGGTCGGGGGTGAAGAGCTTCGAGGTGAGCGGCGCGTAGCCGAACCAGCCGATGTCAGGCGCACCGCCGAAACCCCAGCTCGGCACAAAGTGCGACAGCCAGCCGACGTTCAACATGATGGCGCCGGCGACCCAGACCCAGAGGGAGAACGCATTAAGCCGCGGGAAGGCGACGTCGCGGGCGCCGACCTGGATGGGGATGAGCAGGTTGAAAAACGCGGCGTTGAGCGGCATCACGGCGAGGAAGATCATCGTCGTGCCGTGCATGGTGAAGAGCTCATTGTAGAGCTGGGCGCCAATGAACCGGTTGTTGGGGACGATGAGCTGGGTGCGGATCATCAGGGCTTCAAGGCCGCCGATGAGGAAGAAGAGAATGGCGAAGCCGCCATACATCATGCCGATCTTTTTGTGGTCGACGGAGGTGAGCCAGCCGACGAGGCCGGTCTTGGCGGTCGGGCGCGGGAAGAGCTCGAAGGTTTTGGCGGGGGCGCCACCGGGGGCGGTGTAGTCGGACTTGGCGATTGCGTGGGCCATGCGGAGAATGGGTGAAGGGATGGGCGGGCTTACTTCAGGCTTTGCAGGTAGGCGACGAGGGCGTTGATTTCCCGGTTGTTGAGGTTGATGTTGCGGACCGGGTTGCCGTGTTCGTCGGGCTTGAAGTAGCCGGCCATGCCGCCGATGCCATGGACCATCTTGTTGCCGGGCTTGAAATACTCGGGGTCGTTGAGCCACTGGCTCATGCGCTCGGGGGTGTTCTCGAGCACGCCGGCGGCGATGGTCGAGCGGGCGCCGACGTGGGTGAGGTCGGGTGCGGTGATACCGCCATAGGGTGTGCCGGTCTTGCTGGCATGACCGCGGATGGTGTGGCAGTTCATGCAGGTCTTGTCGCTGAAGAGTTGATGGCCCTCGGCGATGAGTTTGGGCTCCTCGTGGGCGGGGACCTGCTGTTTTTTCCTCCAGGCGCCGAAGGGATCGGTCTCCATCTCGCCAGAGGCGGAGAGGGATGACCTTGGGCTTGTGTTCGTGAAGCTGGCGAACTCGACCTTCGTGGCCTGCTGCGCGGCCGCGACCGTAGCGGCGGTGGCGGTGCGGGCGCCGTTCTTCTGGTTGTCGAGCCAGCGCACGTATTCGCTGGGCGAAAGGGCAATGACACGGAAGCGCATGATGGCGTGCGACTCGCCGCAATACTCTGCGCACTGGCCATAGAAATAACCGGGCTTGTCCGCCTTCAGCCAGAGGAAGTTCGGCCGGTTGGGGATCATGTCGACCTTGCCGGCGAGCTTCGGCACCCAGAAGCTGTGGATGACGTCGATGGTCCGCAGGTGGATGCGCACCGGCACGCCGGCGGGAACCACGAGTTCGTTGCCCGTGACCAGCGGCGCCTCGCCCCCTGTGGGCAGTTTCACCATGTCGCCGGGATACTCGAACTTGAACCACCACTGGTAGCCGGTGGCGGTGATGTCCATGGCGTTGGCGCGCTCGGCCTCGGGCACGTCATGGGTATACCAGATGTCCCGCAGCGTCGGGATGGCGATGAGCACCAGCAGGAAGACCGAGGAAGCGATGAGGCCGATCTCGATGAACGGGTTGCCGTGACCCTGCTGCTGGGGCGGCACCGCGCGCTCCTCGGCCTCCGATTTGGCGCGGAACTTGATCTGCGCGTAGGCGAGCACCGATCCGACGACGATAAAGATGAACGTCGTCACATAGACCGTCACCATGAAGAGATCCCACTGGGCCTTGGCGACCGGACCGGCGGAGACCATCGTCGACTGGGGTCCGCTGAGGCTGAAAGCTTCGGCGAGTTCAACGCGAAACAGGGCGAGAGTTATGACGCCGAGGGTGGCGACGAGAAAAAGAAAAATTTTCCGTTGGACGGGGCGGGTGCGTGTCATTGGTAACAGTGGCGCCTTCAGCGTGATGGGCCGCGGCGATGTTAGAGCGCCAGCGTTTGGAAAATGCCGGCCATTTCAACTACAAAACTGCGGCCTATCCCTGCTGCCCCTTCCGGCGGAGTCGCCGCTGTTTCCCCCTTGGTATTAACCCCGCGGGGCGGCGCATTAGCGGCGGCGAAACTTGACTTGTGTCATTGCCTGCGGGGGCGACTTGTGCGAGGGTGCGCCGCTATGAAATCCAAAATCATCATTTCCTCACTGCTGTGCGGCCTGTTCCTCGCCGGTTGCGGCAAGAAAGAAGAGGCCGCCGCGCCGGCTGCTTCCGCCTCGGCCGTCGCCACCCTGGAGCTGACGGCCAACGACAGTATGAAATTCAGCGTCACCAGCTTCGAGGTGCGCGCCGGCCAGGAGGTCCATGTCATCCTGACCAACATCGGCAACATGCCGCTCGCCGCCATGGGTCACAACTGGATCCTCCTCGCCAAGGGCACCGATCCAAAGGCGTTCGTCGACGCCGCCATGAATGCCGCCGCCACCGGCTATGTCCCGGCGGCGATGGCCGACAAGGTCCTCGCCCACACCAAGCTCCTCGGGCCGAAGCAGAGCGACGAGATCGTCTTCAAGGCCCCGGCGGTGCCGGGTGAATACACGTTCATCTGCAGCTTCCCGGCTCATTTCCTCGCCGGCATGCAGGGCGTGCTCGTGGTGAAGTAAGCAACCGCTTTCGGTCACACCAACCAAAGCCGGGCTCCCCGCCCGGCTTTTTATTTGAGCGAATGAAACCTCCGAGTGGTCGGAACCGCGTTCGCACCGTTCCCCGGATTAGGGTGCGCGGGCTGTGATGCCCCCCTGACGCACCGTTCCGCGAACTACGGTGCGTCAGCCCGCGCCGGCCACCAGACATAGAGGGAAAAATAGACCAGCACGCCCGTGACCGACACGTAATACCAGATGGGGAACGTGAACCTTGCCCAGCGGCGGTGCGTCTCGTAGTCGCCCTTGAGCGCGAACCAGAACGTCCGCGGCACCAGGTAGGCGATGGCGATCGCCAGCACGATGTGCGAGGAGAGCATCGTGTAATAGAGCGCCCGCAGCGCCGCACCCTCGCCGCCGAAGGGCGTGTGCACGCCGCGCATCAGCGCCTTGTGCGTCACGTAGCCGATGAGGAACAACGCCGAGACCACGCCCGCGCTGAGCATGCAGGCGCGGTGCGCGTCGCGCTGCCCGCGCTTGATGAAGATGAAGCCCGCGGTGATGAGCACCGTGGCCGTGGCGTTGAGCGCGGCGTTGAGCGGCGGGATGTCGGAGACGGTCATGGCGAAGATGGTTTATCTGGAACTCAGGGAATCAGGAATATCCCATCATCACCTCTGCTCCAGTTTTCCTGATTTCCACATTTTCATGCGGTGTATTCTATAGGCGGAACCACAGCCGGTCGGCCACCAGCAACGCCAGCAGCAGCGGCAGATAGGCGATGGAAACATGGAATAAGCGGCGGGCGGCGGTCTCGCGCCGCGCGGGATCGAGAAACACAAAGGCCGCCCGCAGAAACCACAGCCCGAGCGCGCC
>JAHFTD010000084.1 GCA_023269565.1 Opitutaceae bacterium
TTGGCGAAGTTCAGCCGCACGTAGCGATTTTCCGGGATGTCGAAGAACACCGAGCCCGGCACCGGCGCGACCCCGATCTCCTTGGTCATCCAGTGCGCGAACTCGATGTCGCTGACGTAGCCGAACGGCGACACGTCGAGCATCACGAAGTAGGCGCCCTGCGGCCGGGTGTAACCGAGCCCGGTCCGGTCGAGGTAGCCGAGAAGAATATCCCGCCGCCCGGCATAGGCGGTGGCGAGCCCGTCGTAGTAGCTCGCCGGCATTTTCAGCCCGGTTACGATGGCGTGCTGCAGCGGCGCGGCAGCGCCGACGGTCAGGAAATCATGCACCTTGCGCGCCTGCGCGATGACGCCCGGCGCGGCGCAGACGTAGCCCAGCCGCCAGCCGGTAATGGCGAAGGTCTTCGAGAGCGAGCTGCACATGATGGTGCGCTCGGCCATGCCGGGCAGTGTCGAGAGATATTCGTGCCGGTGCGGCGCGAACACGATGTGTTCGTAGACTTCGTCGGTGATGATCCAGACGTCGAACTCCTTAGCGAGCGCCGCAATCTGCAGCAGCTCCGCGCGGGTGAAGACCTTGCCGCAGGGATTCGACGGATTGCAGAGCACGAAGGCCTTGATGCCGCTGGCGAACACCCGGCGCAGCTCGGCGGGATCGAAGGTGTAGTCGGGCGGATTCAGATGCGCGAAGACCGGCGTCACACCCGAGAGGATGGCGTCGGCGCTGTAGTTTTCATAAAAGGGCGAGAAAAGCCCGAGCTTGTCGCCCACGTCGGTGACGGTCATGACCGCCACCATCATCGCCTCGGTCGCGCCGCAGGTGACGACCAGGTTTCGCTCCGGGTCGCACGGCTGGCCGGTGTAGCGCGCGATTTTCTCCGCCAGTGCGGCGCGCAGCGGCGGGGCGCCCCAGGTGACGGCGTATTGGTGGTGGTCGCCGTCCATTTCGGCCTTGGCCGCCTCCAGGATCTCGCGCGGCGGGTTGAAGTCCGGAAACCCCTGCGAGAGGTTGATGGCGCCGTGCTGCAGGGCCACGCGTGTCATCTCGCGGATGAGCGACTCGGTGAACACGGACGTGCGGCGGGAAGTGCGGGGCATGGGCGCAGCTTGCATGAACTGGGACCGGCACACCAAGCCTCTTTTGCGAAAAGAGCCCCGCGGGCGTTGTGCGCGAGCCTCGTTTCTGCTCCACTGCGTGCATGGATCCCCAGCACGTGCAACCCGCCACCGCCGCCGCGCAGGCCCTCGGCTGGGTCGACGACAAGACTCGCGCGCTCTCGCCACCAATCCACACGGCAACGACTTACCTGAGGGACCCGGACAACCAGTATCGCTCAGGCCGCGGTTATATCCGCGCTGACAATCCGGCCTTCGATCAGGCCGAGGCCCTGCTGAACCACTTGGAGGGCGGCGCGGGCGCGATGCTGTTCAGCTCGGGCATGGCCGCGGCTACGAGTGTCTTCCTCGCCCTCCGACCCGGCGATCATGTCCTCGCGCCCAAGGTGATTTATTGGGGCCTGCGCAACTGGCTGCAAAGTTTCGCCAAGGACTGGGGGCTGCAGGTCGAACTTGTGGACATGACCGACCTCGCCGCGTTCAACCGCGCGTTGCAACCCGGCCGGACCAAGCTGGTCTGGATCGAGACGCCAGCGAACCCCACGTGGGTCATCACCGACATCGCCGAGGCGGCGGAGCTCGCCCACCGGGCCGGCGCACGCCTGGCCGTGGATTCGACAGTGGCGACACCCGTGCTCACCCGGCCCCTCGCGCTCGGGGCCGATGTGGTGATGCATGCGGCCACGAAATACCTGAACGGCCACTCCGACGTGCTGGCCGGGGCGCTGGTGACGGCCCGGGACGACGAATACTGGCAGCGCCTGAAGACGATGCGGCACGACATGGGCGCGGTGGTAGGATCGTTCGAGGCCTGGCTGCTGCTGCGGGGCATGCGGACCCTGTTTGTGCGGGTGGGGACAGCGTGTCGCAACGCGCAGCAGATCGCCGCGCATTTTTCCGGCCACCCGCGCATCGAGGCGGTGCTTTATCCGGGCCTTGCGACCGCCCAAGGGCACGCCATCGCGGCGCGGCAAATGAAAGGCGGCTTCGGCGGCATGCTGTCGCTGCGCATCAAGGGTGGCGAGGCTGCGGCCATCGCGACCGCCGCGCAGGTGCAATTATGGAAGCGCGCCACCTCCCTCGGCGGCGTGGAAAGCCTCATCGAACACCGCGCCAGCATTGAGGGCGCGGGCAGCCCCGCTCCCACCGACATGCTGCGGCTTTCCGCCGGCATCGAGGACGCCGGCGACCTGATCGCCGACCTCGAGCAGGCGCTGGCCAATGTCATATAATATATGACATTCATTAAGATGCTGTCCCAGCCAGCTTCAGGAGAGCATGGAGTAGATTGTCATATATTATATGACAATGGCTCAGATTCAAATCAGGGGATGGTGAGTTCCATCCCGATTTGCAGACCGGTTTCGGACTTCATGACGCCGCGGTTGGCGGCGTAGATTTCCTTCCAGCGGGTGCGGGTGCCGTAAAACTGCTGGCTGATCTTCGCCAGCGTGTCGCCGGCCTTGACGGTGTATTTCCGGACGGCATGGGCGGACGAAGCCGGCGGTTTGCCCGTGACGGAGGACGGTTGCACCGCGGAGGAGCGCGTCGTGGCACCAGAGGACTTTTGCGTGCGGACGGTCGGGATGCCCCCGAGGGAGAAATCGAAACTGCTGGCCGGAGGCGGAAGACTTGTGGTGGCAGGCACGGTTGTCCCGTCGGTGCGGACCGTGGGAAGTTCGCTGGAGCGGCCGGCCTGCAGATCGGCGAGCTGCTGCTTGAGGGACTCGTTTTCCTGCTTGAGCCGATCGAGAGTGGCGATGAGGTCCATGCGTTGCACCTGGCTGTCGAGCGGCTGGGCGGGAAGCGTGCGGGCGAACTCGCGGATGGCGGTGCCGATCCGCTGGCGCACGAGCGGGGCCTGCGGGCTGTTGGGGCGCAGCGCGAGGAATTTCTTGAAATGATAGATGGCCGCAAGCGGGTCGCTGATGTGCTGGAGATAGAGCAGACCGACCTCAAGGTGCGACTCGGGGGCGTCGTCGCCGCGCTTCTCGATGACGTTGAGAAAGGCGGCGAGCGCCTCCTGCTTGCGGTTGGCCTTCAGCAGCGCCTGGCCCTCGCGGTAAGCGGGCTCGTCGATCTCGGTGGCGTAGGGGAAACGCTCATTGCCGCCGCAGCCGCCCAGCCCAAGGGCCGCGAGCCCCGCGAGGAGGAGCGGCAGACGGCGGAGAAGGGCGGCAAAACCAGGCACGGGCGGAAATGAATTGAACGGGCAGTGGTGACCGCTACGTTTGCCGCAGCATTTCGCCAACACAAGTTTTTGATGCCGCTCAGCGACCAGACCATCCTCACCCAAGCCCGCCACTGCCTCGCCATCGAGCGCGAGGCACTCGACGCCACCGCCGCGGTGCTCGACGGGGAGTTCGTCAAGGTCGTGCGCGCGTGCGAGGCGGCCGTCGCGGGCGGGCACAAGCTGATCTTCTCCGGCGTGGGCAAGTCGGCGCACATCGCGGAGAAACTCACGGGCACCTTCAACAGCACCGGCGTGCCGTCGTGTTTCCTCGACCCGACGCAGGCGCTGCACGGCGACCTCGGCCTGTGCGCGGCCGGCGACCTGGCCATCCTGCTGAGCAACAGCGGCGCGAGCGAGGAGATGCTCAAATTGCTGCCGCTTTTTGAAAAATTCGGCCTGCAGACCGTGGCGCTGACGGGCTCGGCCGACAGCGAGCTGGCGCGCGGCGCCGACTACCGGCTGCTCTACCGCGCGCCACGCGAAGCCTGTCCCCTCGCCCTCGCGCCAACCGCCAGCACGACGGCGGCCCTCGCGCTCGGCGACGCGCTGGCGATGGTGCTGCTCGAGAGCCGCGGACTGACGCGCGAGGATTTTGCCAAATACCATCCGGCGGGCACGCTGGGCATGACACTGCTGCTGCGTGTGAAGGACATCATGCGCAGCGGCGCGGGCTGCCCGGTGTTGAAGGAGAAGAATACCTCGGTGCAGGAGGCGATCTTTGCCATGACCAGCGCCAAGGCCGGCGCGGTCGCGCTGGTGGACGCCAAGGGCGCGCTCACCGGCATCTTCACCGACGGCGATTTCCGGCGCAGCGCACTGAGCGGCGGCGCGGATTTCCTGAAAAAACCGGTGCGCGGGTTCATGACGCGCGGCGGCAAGACCGTGGCGGCCGACGCGCTGGCGGTCGAGGCGTTGAAGCTATTCCAGCAATACAAGATCTCCGACCTGTTCGCCCTCGACAAGAAGGGCCGGCCGGCCGGCTACATTGACGTGCAGGACCTGCCGAAGCTGAAAATCCTCTGACGCGGCGGATTTATGGCCGCCAGACGGCGCGATTATACGCGCCGGCGGGCCGGCGGCGCAGCTTGTCTTGCGGGCGGTTTCGGGTAAGGTGCGGTCATGCCCACGCCGCCCTTTGTCTACCAGGACCCGCTGCCACTCGGCGCCGACGATACCGACTACCGCCTGCTATCAAAGGAGGGCATCTCGACCACGACATTTGAGGGCCAGGAGATCCTGAAGGTCGAGCCGGCAGCGCTCGCCTATCTCGCGCGCGAGGCGTTCCACGACACGAATTTCTTCCTGCGCGCCCGGCACCTCGAGCAGCTGGCCGCGATCCTGCGCGATCCCGAGGCGTCGGCCAACGACCGCTACGTCGCGCTGACGCTGCTCAAGAACGCCGAGATCGCCGCGCGGGGCATCCTGCCGATGTGCCAGGACACCGGCACCTGCGCCATCTTTGCCAAGAAGGGCCAGCAGGTCTGGACGGGCGCGAACGACGCCGAGGCGCTCGCCCGCGGCGTCCACGAGTGCTACACGAAGGAAAACCTGCGCTACTCGCAGGTGGCGCCGCTCGACATGTTCCGGGAAGTCAATACCGGCACCAACCTGCCGGCGCAGATCGACCTCCACGCCACCGAGGGGGCGAAGTATGAGTTCCTCTTCGTAGCCAAGGGCGGCGGCTCGGCCAACAAGCTGTTCCTCTTCCAGGAGACGAAGGCGCTGCTCAACCCCAAGAGCCTCGAGAAGTTTTTCGCCGAGAAAATGCTGCTGCTCGGCACGTCGGCGTGTCCGCCCTATCATCTGGTGTTCGTCATTGGCGGGACGAGCGCCGAGGCGTGCATGAAGGTGCTGAAGCTCGCCACCACCAAGTATCTCGACACGCTGCCGACCACCGGCAATGAGCACGGCCGGGCCTTTCGCGATGTCGCACTGGAGGCGCAGGTGCTGAAACTCGCGCAGCAGGCCAAGGTCGGCGCGCAGTTCGGCGGCAAGTATTTCGCGCTCGACGCGCGGGTCGTCCGCCTGCCCCGGCACGGCGCAAGCTGCCCGGTGGGCATGGGCGTGTCGTGCAGCGCCGACCGCAACATCAAGGCGAAGATCACCCGCGACGGCATTTTTCTCGAGCAGTTGGAAACCAATCCGGGCCGCTTCATCCCTGCGGAGATGCGGGCGTTCAAGGACGGACACGTCGTGCCCATCGACCTCAACCGGCCGATGGCGGACATCCGCGCCGCGCTGGCGAACCTCAAGGTGACGACGCACGTCTCGCTGACCGGCCCGGTGATCGTCGCCCGCGACAGTGCGCACGCAAAACTGAAGGAGCAGATCGAGGCCGGGCAGGGCCTGCCCGACTATATCAAGAACCACCCGGTCTATTACGCCGGCCCGGCCAAGACGCCCGCGGGCTACGCCTCGGGTTCGTTCGGCCCGACGACAGCTGGGCGCATGGACAGCTATGTCGATCTTTTCCAGGCGCACGGCGGCTCACTGGTGATGCTGGCGAAAGGCAACCGCAGCAAGATGGTGACTGACGCCTGCAAGAAGCATGGCGGTTTCTACCTCGGCAGCATCGGCGGGCCGGCGGCCATCCTCGCGCAGGACAACATCACCAAGGTCGAGGTGCTCGATTATCCCGAGCTGGGCATGGAGGCGGTGTGGCGGATCGAGGTGAAGGACTTTCCGGCCTTCATCATCGTCGACGACAAGGGCCACGATTTCTTCTTCGACACCTGCGGCATTTGCGTCGCGGACAAATAAAAAAGCCCGCCGGGGCGGCGGGCCGGAAACCGGGCGATGGACGCGCGGCCTAGAATTTCACCAGCACACGGTCGCCCTGGACGCCGAAGCGGCTGAAGCGCTCGGTAATTTCCGGGTCGGAAAGGCGCCGGGCGAGGCGTTCGCGGACGATTTCCGGCGCGGCCGGCTGGGGAGTGAACCGTCGGTCGGTGTATTGATAAGCGAGCAGGCGGTTGCGGGGAGAATTATTGGTGGTGACCGTGGCGAGCTCGCCCGCCGCACTGGGCGCGGGCTGGCTGCGCGCCGCAACGCCGAGGCGGCCGTTGATGGCGCGGATGAGATCGGGTTCGGTCTGCTCGAGCGTGGCGAGATTGGCGGCGATGCTTCGCGCCGACGGGGTATCGACCGGCCGCGCTGCGTTCCAAGGAACCAGCTCGGCAAACTCGGCCACTGACGCTCCGCTGGAAGCGACGGCGACCGGCGTCCGGTCGTCCACCCGCGGGGCGGGAGCAGGCTCGGCGCGATTGGCCGTGGGAACGGTGGCGACGACCCCGGCAGCGGGGGCCGCCGCATGGGGCGACCCGGCAGGCGCCGGTTCCGGCACTCCTTCGACCCGGGCGATCTGTCCGGGAGCGTAGAATTTCACCGAGACGAGCGTGAAAGCCAGAATGGCGGCGGCCCCGAGCGGCACGTAGGCACGACGGGTGAAGACTCGCGGCAGGTGCTGCCACCACGGCTGCTGCTTGACGAGGGCGGCGAGCTGCTTCTGGTGCAGCTCGCGCTCGAAGCGGTTCCAGAATTCCGGCGACGGCCGCTCGGCGCGCTTGAGACGGAGAAGATCCTCGAGCGTGACAGGGGGGCGTTGTTCCGGGGGGGGCATGGGGTGGGCGGTCAGCGGAGATATTGGTTCAATTCACCTTGGAGAAATTGTTTGGCGTAATGCAGCCGGGAGCGGACTGTCCCTTCGGAGCAGCCCATGATTTCGGCGATTTCGGTATGACTGAGACCATCAATCTCGAATAAAGTGATGACTGTGCGATGCTTGATAGACAATTTTTGCAGGGCTTCGTTCAATTTTTCCTGCAACTCGCGCAGACAGGCCACACGGTCGCCGCCGTTCTTATCGGTCAACCGGTCAAGCAGTTGGGCGCTGACGCCCTCGTCTTGGATCTTCTCCAGGCTGAAGAAAGTGCGCAGGCGGTTCTTGCGGAGGTGGCTAAGGGTGGTGTTGACGGCAATCTTGTAGATCCAAGTGAAGAATGAGGACTGGCCCTGAAACCGGTTGATGGACTGGAAGGCCTTGATGAAGGCGTCCTGCGCGAGATCGGCGGCGTCCTCCCTGTTGGCGGTGAGGTTGTAAACCACGCCATAGAGCCGCTCGCGGTATTTCAGGATGAGCTGGTCGAAAGCAGCGACCTCCCCGGCCTGCACCCGCTGCACGACGACCAGATCGGCGTCGGCCTCCTGCCGGCGTTCGGGGGAGGTCGCTATGGTCTTGGTGAAAACCTTCGAGAGGTTCATCGGGGAAACAGAGGGTAGGTCGCAGTGCCGGGCAGGCAAATGAAATCAGGCCGGCTGCTGCAAAGCGCCGACCTGGGCCTGCAGCACGTCGCAAAGCTGCCGCATGAGCGGAACCGGCGCCAGCGTCCCGTAGGGGGCGAGCGCGGCGGTGGCCGCCGCGATCTCGCGGTCGATGGCGGCGACCACTCCGGTGGCGATGCCGAGCTCGCGCATGCGCCCGGCACTGGCGGTGTGGGCGAGCGGCACCCCGTCGCGCAGGGCGGCCACCAGGGCGCCCCGTTCCGCCGGGGGGAGTTTTTCCAACAGCAGCATCAGCGGCAGGGTGAGCTTGCCGCCGGCGAGGTCGGTGCCGAGGGTCTTGCCGATGCGCCGCTCCTCGCCGAGGAAGTCGACGAGGTCGTCGTAGATCTGGTAGGCGATGCCCAGATGCCGGCCATAATCGGCCGCCGCGGCGACGAAATCCGGCGCATGGCCGGCCAGGCGGGTGCCGAGCAGGCACGAGACGCGGAAAAGCTCGGCGGTCTTCAAGTCGATCATGCGCTCGTATTCGGCCAGGGTGATGTCCGTGGCGTGGCGGCGCATGGTCTGCATGATCTCCCCCGAGCAGACCTTGCGCGTGGACTCGGAGACGAGGCGGCAGACCTCAGTGGTGGGAAACTGTGAGGCGATGTGCAACGCCTGTGAGAACAGCGCGTCGCCGAGCAGCACGGCGGCATCGGGGCCGTATTCGCGGGCGGCGGTGCGGCGGTTGCGGCGGATCTCAGCGCGATCCATGATGTCGTCGTGCACGAGCGTGGCGAGGTGCACCATCTCGATGACGCCGGCGGTGCGCACGAGGTCGTCGTTCACCACCCCGTCGCCCTGCCAGCCGCTGATGAACACGAGGGTCGGGCGCAGGCGCTTGCCGGAGGTATCGAGGCAGTAGGCGGCCATGCCGCTGATTTCGGGCTCGAAGCGGCCGACCTGGGCGCGCAGGAAGCGGTCGAGGGCATCGAGCTGCGGACGAAGGCGGGCGAAAATCCCCGGGAGGTCGCGCGGGTCGGCGGCGGAGGTGGCGGGTCGGCCGGGCATACGGGTCGGAGGCTAGGCGCGATTGGGGAAATGGCTAACAAATACTGCGGACAGCCTTGCCAACGGCCCGGCGGGCACGGTTAGCTGGCCGCATGGGACAGGACAATCCGCTGCTGTTGCTGGCGATGCTGGTTGCGGCCGGCGTAGCGGGCAAATGGTGGCTCGACGACTACCGCGCGGCGCGGCGCGGCACACCACACCCCCGCGCCCTCCCCGGCGCCACGGCCGCTCCGCTGGGCGCGGTGATGCTGGCCGCGGGCGGCGCGCTGGTGCTGCTGGCGGGCGAGACCGCGGGCGAATTCGCGCTCGACGTGAGCGGCGAGCAGAGCCGGATGACGGTGCTCTTTGGCGGCTACACCCTGGCAGCGGCGTTCATCGAGGAGCTGTTGTTCCGCGGATTCCTGGTGGTGGAGAACCGCGGGCGGGCGGCGCTGCTGGCGGGCATCGTCGGCGCGTCGGCGCTCTTTGCGCTGCTGCATCCGTTCCTGTGGGAATGGAGCGAAGGGAGGCTCTTGGTGCACCCCGGTGCCAAGGCGTGGTGGAGCACGGCGGCGGTGTTTGCGGGCTCGCTGTGGTTCTACGCGGTGCGCTTTCTGCCAAACAATCCGGGGCGTTCGCTGCTGCCGTGCTTCGCGGCGCACGCGGCCAAGAATCTGGGGGTGTTCGCCGTGAAATACGCCTTGGGTTTCGTCAGCGGCTGGTGGTGAATTCCTGACGGAGTGTCATTGGCTTTGACGCAGCCGCGCTGGTAACGGCGGTTGACCTCAACCGCCCGGGCCAACGGACGGGCCCGAATGGGCCGTTAAGGGTAACGGCCCCTACTCCGGAGGCGCGACCAAGATCGCCGCCTGCGACTGGAACGGCGGGCTCTCCTCGCGGGCAAGAAAAAGGCCGGCGGGTAATCCACCGGCCTGATGGAAGTATTTCGCCCCAGGATTATTTCTTCGCCTGGGGTTGCACGAACAAATCAGTCCCCTTGGCCGCGCGGTTGCCGGGCAGATCTTCGCGGGTCATCTCCGCCGACTGGATGGCGCGGGGGTCGAAGACTTCCTCGGGGCTGGCGCCGTCGGCCGAGACCGTGCGCGCGGTGATGAAGATGAGGAGGTTGGTGGAGTTGTCGTTGACGTTCTTCGTCGAGAAGAGCCGGCCGAGCAGCGGAAGGCTGCCGAGCAGCGGCACCTTGTTGCCGCCGTGGTCGCGGCTGGCGGTGAGGAGGCCGCCGATGCCCATGGTATAGCCGTCCTTGAGCGAGACCGTGGTGGTGACCTTGCGGGTGGCCTTGATGGGAATCTGGGCCGAGCCGAAATTGAGCGTGCCCGCCTTCTGGCTGACCTCGGGCGCGAGCTGCATGGTGATGATCCCGCGGGCATTCACCTGCGGCGTGACCTCGAGGATGACGCCAATCTTCATGACCTCGAACCCGGTGACCTCATAGGTGCCGGTCTGCGCGTTGAAGGCGTATTTCGGAATCGGATCCTCCTCGCCCACGTTGATGGTGGCCTTGGTGTTGTTGAGGGTGACGATGGTGGGGTTGGAGACGACCTTGGTCTTGTTGAGCGTCTTCAGCGCGGAGAGCACGATGTTGAAGTCGGAAGCCGAGAAGACGGCGGAGGAAAACCGGCTGGTGCCGCCGGTGTTGGCGAGCGAAGTCAGCGAGTTGATAGCGTTGCTGGCGGTGTTCGCGAGACCGCT
>JAHFTD010000085.1 GCA_023269565.1 Opitutaceae bacterium
GGCTGGGCCGTCGCCGCCGTCGATCTCTGGGAGGTCAACGAAGCCTTCGCCGTCGTGCCCCTGGCCTACATGCAGGAACTCGGCGTGCCGCACGGGAAGCTCAACGTCCGCGGCGGCGCGATCTCGCTCGGGCACCCCATCGGCTGCTCCGGCGCGCGCATCCTCGTCACGCTCCTCGCCGCATTGAAGGAGCGCGGACTCAAGCGCGGCGTCGCCGCCATCTGCATCGGCGGCGGCGAAGGCCTCGCCGTCTGCGTGGAACTCTTATCATGATCCTCCAATTCAGGGTCATACTGCTATTGAGCTTCGCTATTCCGAAGCTGGCACTGGCCGATTCTGTGCAAACGCCAATACCGCGCATCTCAACAGCGCGCGAATTCCCGTTTATTTTCGTGATGGTTCCCGAAGTCAGGGATGAGTCTGGCAAGATTAGGTCCGAAGCACGAGGAACAGCATATATGGTGACCCCCGATGGGACTTTTCAGCAGCAGTGGACGGTTTCTGGCTGGTTTGCGTGGGAAACCTATTTGTCCGAAGATGGGCGTTACTTGATCAGAAAAGGACTCTGGCCTGAGGGTGCTGCACCGTCGAAGAATGATTTGGCCGTCGCGTTTTACGACAATGGTAAGTTGATCCGATCCTATTCGACTGCGGATCTAATCAAAGATCCCAAGGCAGTAAGAGTCTCCGTAAGTCACTATGACTGGGAGCTACCTGAAGACAGTGACCGGCAAATCAGGGTGTATATCGAGGCCACTTTTGCGCTTAAGACAATCGAAGGAGTGAAATACACTTTCGATGTGCGAACGGGCAATATCCTCAAAAAGGAAAGTTTCCCTGTCTCCGAAAAGCGAATCCGCAAGTGAGCAAAGTCTACCCCAACGCCCAAGCTGCCCTCGAGGGCTTGCTGCATGACAACATGACCATCGCTGCGGGCGGGTTCGGGCTCTGCGGCATCCCGGAGAATCTCATCACCGCGCTGCGCGACAGCGGCGCGAAGGGGCTGACCATCGTCGGTAACAACGCGGGCGTCGACGGCTTTGGCATGGGCATCCTGCTCACGACGCGGCAGGTGAAAAAAGTCATGGCCTCCTACGTGGGCGAGAACAAAGAGTTCGAGCGCCAGGTGCTCGCCGGCGAACTCGAACTTGAGCTCATCCCGCAGGGAACGCTCGCGGAGCGGCTGCGCGCGGGCGGCGCGGGGATTCCCGGTTTCTACACGCGCACGGCCGCCGGCACCAAGCTGGCCGAGGGCAAGGAGACGAAAATTTTCGACGGCAGGGAATACGTGCTCGAGCCCGGCATCAAGGCAGAGGTCTCCCTCGTGAAAGCGTGGAAGGGCGACAAGTCCGGCAATCTCGTCTACCGGAAGTCCACGCGGAATTTCAATCCGATGGTCGCCACTTGCGGCCGTGTCTGCGTCGCCGAGGTCGAGCAGCTGGTCGAGGTTGGCGAGCTCGATCCCGACCACATCCACACGCCGGGCATCTACGTCGACCGCATCATCCAGGGTGCGAAATACGAGAAGCGCATCGAGTTTCGCACCGTGCAGGGCAGCGCGGCCTCGAAGAAGGAAACGCCCATCCGCGAGCTGATGGCGAAGCGCGCCGCGCAGGAATTGGGCGACGGCTACTACGTGAATCTCGGCATCGGCATCCCGACACTCGTGGCCAATTTCATCCCCGCGGGCATGAACGTCACGCTGCAGTCCGAGAACGGCCTGCTTGGTGTCGGGCCGTTCCCGGCCGAGGATCAGGTCGACCCCGACCTGATCAACGCCGGCAAGCAGACAATTACGACAATCCCCGGCTCGGCGTTTTTCTCCAGCGCCGACTCGTTCGCGATGATTCGCGGCGGGCACATTGACCTGTCGATCCTCGGCGCGCTTGAGGTGGCTGACAACGGCGACATCGCGAACTGGATGGTGCCGGGCAAGATGGTCAAGGGTCCCGGCGGCGCGATGGATCTCGTCGCGGGCGTAAAGCGCGTCGTGGCCGTCATGGAGCACTGCGCGAAGGACGGCAGCCCGAAGATTCTGAAACAGTGCACGCTGCCCATCACCGGCCAGGGTGTGGTCAGCCTCATCATCACCGACCTCTGCGTGTTCGAGGTGAAGAGCGGCGGCGGCCTCGTGCTGACGGAGCTGCACCCCGGCGTTACGCTCGACGAGGTCCGCGCCAAGACCGGCGCGCCCTTCGAGGTCGCGCTCAAGTGATGGGCGCCCCGGCCTCTTAGCGGGCATAATTCCGGACCGCCAACCACCCATTTCGGACGCTCATCGCAGAAAAACAACCTCTCGTCATTGCGGTATTGCGAGCGGCGGCCCGGTCCGTTGTGCTGGATCCCTCTTATGAAATTCCCCCGCTTCTTCCTCGCGATGCTCGGCTTGCCGGCCGTAGCGCTAGTTCTGCCTGCGGCTGTGCAAGCCGCGGTGATTCCGTCGGTCGACCTGCATTTCAGCGTCGAGCACCTGGATCGCGCCACCGCGCCCGGCGCCGACTTCGCCAAATACGCCTGGGGCGGCTGGGCCGCCCGCACCGAGATCCCGTCCGACAAGGCCTCGTGGGGCTCAGGCTCGATCCTCGGCGAGAACAACTGGGCGCGCATCCGCAAGATCCTTGAGGAGTCCGCGGCCAATCCCGGCGCCGCCGGCACGAACCAGCAGAAGGTCGGCGACTTTTTCGCCGCCGCCACGGACGAGGCCGCCATCGAGGCCGTGGGCATCAAGCCCCTCCAGTCCGAACTGGCGCGCATCGACGCCCTTGCGAACCTCTCCGATCTCGCCCTCTACCTCGCCGACGCCCACCGCCACAACAGCGCCGGCTTCTTCGGCATCTTCCCGTATGCCGACCAACGGAACAGCGACGTGATGCAGCTCATCGTCGGCCAGGGCGGTCTCAGCCTGCCGACGCGCGATTACTACTTCGACGCCAAATACGCGAAGTTCCTGCCGATGTTCACCGAGCACATGGCGAAGATGTTCCAGCTCGCCGGCGCCGCGCCCGAGGCCGCGCAGAAGGACGCCGCCACCGTGCTCCGGCTCGAGACCGAGCTGGCGAAGATCTCCAAGTCCCTCACCGAGTTGCGCGACCCGGTCGCCAACTACAACAAGATGAGCGTCGACGAGTGCGCCGCGCTTATGCCGGCGTTCCCGTTCAAGTCCTACCTCACCGCCACCGGGTTTCCCGCCACCGAGACGCACATCAACCTCGCCCAGCCGAAATTCTTCGAGGGCATGAACGCCCTCCTCACCAGCCAGCCGCTCGCCGACTGGAAGGCCTACCTGCGCTGGCACGCGCTTACCGCTGCGGCGCAGTATCTCTCCTCCGCCTTCGACCAGGAGAACTTCCGGTTCTTCGGCACCGCGCTCAACGGCACCCCGGCGCAGGAACCCCGCTGGCAGCGCGCCGCCCGCATGCTCGACGCCAACATCGGCTTCGCGGTCGGCGAGGTCTACGTCGCCAAGTTTTTCCCGCCCGAGGTCAAGACCAAGCTCGAGGCCATGATCCAGAACATGCGCGCCGTGCTGCACGACCGCATCGTGCACCTCGACTGGATGACCGAGCCCACCAAGCAGAAGGCGCTGGAGAAACTCTCCACCTTCAAGGTCATCGTCGGCTATCCCGAGAAGTGGCGCGATTACTCCAAGCTCACTATCAACCGCGCCGCCGGCTACTACGCCAATCACCGCGCCGCCGCCGAGTTCGAGTCGGCCCGGCAGATGGCCAAGTTCGGCCACCCGTTCGACAAGACCGAGTGGTTCCTCACGCCCCAGCAGATCAACGCCTACTACCAGGCCTCCGCCGGCCAGCTCATCTTCCTCGCCGGCATCCTCCAGCCGCCGTATTTCGACCCGGCGGCCGACGATGCCATCAACTACGGCGCCATTGTCGCCGTCATCGGCCACGAGATCTCCCACGGCTTCGACGACACCGGCCGCCAGTATGACGCCCACGGCAACCTCGCCGACTGGTGGACCAAGGAGGACGCCGACGCATTCAAGGTCCGCGCGCAGAAACTCGCCGACCAATACGGCGGCTACGAGGCGTTGCCCGGCCTGAAGATCAACGGCCAGCTGACCCTCGGCGAGAACATCGGCGACCTTGGCGGCGTCTCCATCGCCTTCGAGGCGCTCCAGCGTTCGCTCGTCGGCAAGGGCCGCAAGGTCATCGACGGCTACACGCCCGAGCAGCGATTCTTCCTTTCCTGGGCGCAGATGTGGAAGACCAAGACACGGGACGACCGCATGAAATTCCTCCTGCAGGCCGATACGCACGCGCCCGGCCAAATCCGGGCCTTCGGTCCGCTGGTGAACTTCCAGCCATTCTACGACGCCTTCGGCATCAAGGAAGGCGACCCGATGTGGCTGAAACCCGAGCTCCGCACCAAGATCTGGTAAGCGCGCCCGCTCCGGGAAATTTCGCCCGCATCCACCCGGATGCGGGCTTTTTGTTTGCCCGTAGCCGTAGCGGTTGGCGGAATGGCCGTGCATGAGTCTGATTGTCTGGAGCAACTATGAATTCCGGCCCGGCGCCCGGGAACTCTTCACCGCCGGGCTTGCCGCGGCGGGCTGCACGCTGCTCCAATCCGCGCAATCCTCGCGCTCGGTGCTGACGCCCGGCAGACCCGACCTGCTGCTCGCGCAGGCCGGCATCGCCTACGGCCAGCCCGCTCCGGACGACGTGATGCACAACCTGCGGCTGCGCTGGGTCGCGCTCTCGACCGCCGGCTACACGCGCTATGACCGCGACGATTTCCGCGCCGCGATGCGCGCGCGGGGTGTAGTGGTCACCAGCGCCTCGGCGGTTTTCGCCAACCCCTGCGCCGAGCACCTGCTGGCGCAGATGCTGGCGTTCACGCGCGAGCTGCCGAAATACATCCTCAACCAGGCCGGGCCGCGCGCCTGGAACTACGCCGACGGTCGCTACAGCATCGAGACGCTTTCCGGCAAAACGGTCCTCATCCTCGGTTACGGCGCCATCGGGAAACGACTGGCCGAGCTGCTCGCCCCGTTCCACGGGCGCGTCATCGCGGTGCGCCGCACGCCGCGCGGCGACGAAGGAATGGAGACAGTGACGGAGGCGGAATTACCCCGCACACTCGCGCTTGCCGACCATGTGGTGAACACTCTGCCCGAGTCGCCCGCCACGCGCGGTCGCTGCAACATGGCGTTCTTCGCGGCGATGAAACGCGGCGCATGCTTCTACAACATTGGTCGCGGGACGACCGTGAACCAAGACGATCTGTTCGGCGCGCTGAAGTCGGGCCAGGTCGGCGGCGCCTACCTCGACGCGCTCGACCCGGAGCCGCTGCCACCGGCGCACCCGTTATGGGCGGCGCCGAACTGCCACATCACCCCGCACCTCGGCGGGGGCCACCGCGAGCAGGACGAGAGCCTCGTGCGGCACTTCCTCGAGAACCTGCGGCGCTTCCAAGTCGGTGAACCGCTCATCGACCGGATTATTTGAAAACTGGCGGACCCGCCAGGAGACGGACCCTCGAAAACCTGCGAGGACTATTGTTTGTAGACCGTGCCGGCCTTCATGACGAAGGAGGCCTGCGTCATCAGCTTGATGTCCGCGAGCGGGTCGCCGTTCACTGCGACGAGATCGGCGAACTTGCCTTTCTCGACTGTGCCGAGGTCCTTGTCGACACCAAGCAGCTTTGACGCCTCCAGCGTGGCGGACTGAATGGTCTTCATCGGCGGCATGCCGGCCTCGACCATGTAGAGAAATTCCTTGGCATTGTCGCCGTGCGGGGCAACGCCCTGATCGGTGCCGAACGCGATCTTCACGCCGGCCTGGTAGGCGCGCTGGAAGGTCGCCTGGATGAGCGGTCCGATGGCGGCAGCCTTGGGGCGCACAATGGCGGGAAAATATCCGTCGATCTTCGCCTTCTCGGCGACGTAGCGGCCGGCGCTGATGGTGGGCACGTAATAGGTGCCGTGTTCCTTCATGAGCTTGATGGTCTCGTCCGACATGAACGTGCCGTGCTCGATGGAGGCGACACCGGCCTTGATGGCGCGTTGCATGCCGACATCGCCGTGCGCGTGCGCGGCGACCTTCATGCCGTAGTCGTTGGCGGTCTGCACGACGGCGGCAAGTTCCTCTTCGGTGAAGAGCGGGGCCTGGCCGCTTTTGGCCAGCGAGAGCACGCCGCCGGTGGCGGCGATCTTGATGAAGTCGGCGCCGTCCTTGTAGCGCTGACGGACGGCGCGGCGGATTTCGTCGGGACCGTTGGCGATGCCGGTCTGCTTTTCGGCGAGGGCGGCTTGCAACTGGGTGTTGAAGCCGTTCGTCGGATCGCCGTGGCCGCCCGTGGTGGAGACGCCGCCGGCCGCGATGATGCGCGGGCCCACGACCCAGCCCTTGGCGGTGGCGTCGCGCAGCGCGAGGTTGAGTTTGTCGCCGGCGCCGCAGTCGCGCACGGTCGTGAAACCGGCCATAAGCGTGCGCTTGGCATAGACGGTCGAGCGCAGGGCCTGGTCGGCGGGATTCATGAAGAAACCTTCGGTGTAGCTGGCAGCCGATTGCTCGCCGGTGAGGTGCACATGGCAATCTATCCAGCCGGGCATGACCGTGGCGCTCTTGAGGTCGATGACGGTATCGCCGACAGCAGCCGCGGCGTAGCCATCGGCGATATCGGCAATGCGCTCGCCGTCGACGATGATGGTCACGGTTTTGCGGGCCGTGTCGCTGTGGCCGTCGATGAGCGAGCCGGCATGAATGAGGGTTTTGGCCGGTGCGAGCGTGACGGCGCAAAAGGTGGCGACGATAAACGGGAGGCGAAGGCGGGGGGGTGGACGCATTCTGCATGAATACGGGCGACGCAGTGAGGCAGGCAACCGCAATTCATCGGGGGAATACACGCTCCGGAACAATAGGCTCGTTAGGCAGCGAATAATTCGTCATGTTGCCCGCACAGTCAGATACAAATTCCCGGCTTTTGCCGGGAATATTCTCCGCCCACGATCTCTCCCACCAGCCACCCCCCGCTGATTTTACCCGATTTTCTGTTCCGACTGGCGGCACCGTCGTCCGGCCGGGACAGGAGCTAGAACCCAAAAACAAAACTCGCATGAACAAATCCACAAGAACGATCATCGCCGCTGCGGCGATTGCCGGACTCTACGCCGGCGCTCTCGCCCTCAAGGCTTCCGCCCAGGTTCCCAACGCCGGCTCCGCCGTCGTCATGGGCGACAAGGGCAAGGACAGCTGCAAGGGCAAGGATGGCTGTAAGGGTAAGGACGGCTGCAAAGGCAAGGATGGCTGCAAGGGCGGCCATGACTGCAAGGGCAAGAACGACTGCAAGGGCAAGGGTGGTTGCAAGAGCGGCGACAACGGCTGCAAGGGCAAAAACTCCTGCAAGGGCAAGGGCGGATGCTCTTCCAAGCACGATGAGAAGCCGAAGGACGAGAAGCCCAAAGGCTGATCCCCACCACGTGTGACCGGCCTCGACTCGGGGCCCGGTCATGATTATCTCAGGGGAGACCGGGCGCATCGCCCGGTCTCCCTTTTCCTCCCCGGCCCGCTGACCTCTGTCTTCCATCCCGACGCGACGCCAGACGCCAGCCCGCACTCCAACCCATGCCCGCCAACCGTTTCAACGGCTTCACCGACTACGGCATCGGCATCGGTCTGCGCATCCCGCATTACGACCACATCCTCTCGCGCCAGCCCACGGTCGACTGGTTCGAAATCATTTCGGAAAACTTTCTCGTCGACGGCGGCCGCCCGCTCGAGGTGCTCGACCGCATCCTCGCCCAATACCGCGTCGTCCAGCACGGCGTCGCGCTCTACTTCGGTTCCGCCGAGGCGCCCAACCGCGACCACCTGAAGCGCCTCAAGGCCCTCACCCGGCGCACCAAGACTCCCTGGCTCTCCGACCACCTTTGCTGGGGCAGTGTCGACGGCACCTACTCGCACGACCTGCTGCCGATGCCCTATACGGTTGCCGCCGCGAAGCGCACCGCCGAGAAAATCCGCCAGGTCAGCGACTACCTCGAGCTGCCCATTGCCGTCGAAAACGTCTCCTCCTACACCGAGTTCCACGTCTCCGAGATGACCGAGTGGGAATTCCTCACCGAGGTGGTCGAGCGCGCCGACTGCGGAATCCTCCTCGACGTGAACAACATTTACGTCTCCTCCCGCAACCACAGCTTCAACCCCTACGACTACCTCGACGGCGTGCCGCACCACCGCGTCGCGCAGATGCACGTTGCCGGACACACCAAGTTCGAGAAATACATCCTCGACACCCACGACCACCCGGTGATCGATCCGGTCTGGAAACTCTACGCCCACGCTACGCGCCTCTGCGGCGTCACCGCCACCCTCCTCGAGTGGGACGACAAGATTCCCTCGTTCGACGAGGTCCACCACGAAGCCCTCAAGGCCCATGAGTTCATCGCCCAAGCCCGCGAAGCGAAAATCCCCGCGCCCCGTGCGACGGTTCGCGCCCGCGCGCGTTGATTCCACCGCGCGGCTCGCGCAGCTCCAGCGCGCCATGTGGCGCGTCGTCTCGCGCCCGCTCAACGCCGCCAGCCGCACGCAGCGCCGCTGGACCGACGGCCGGCCCACCGCCGCCGTCGCCGCGCAGATCGCCAAGCCCAACGACCGGCTCACCGCCCTCGAGCGCCTCGAGATCTACAACCGCATGTATTGGTTCCGCGTGCTCGACAGCCTCTACGACGACTGCCCGGGGCTCCGCGCGGTCCTCGGCGACAGTCGGTTTATGAATCTCGCCGAAGCCTACCTCGACAAATATCCCTCGCGCTCCTTCACGCTCCGCAACCTGCCGGCGCGCCTCGCCCGCTTTATCCGCGAGCAACCGCGCCTCACCGCGCCGCACACCGCGCTCTGCTCCGACCTCGCCCGCTTCGAATGGGCGCGCATCGAGGTGTTCGACTCCGCCGCGCGGCCCGTCTTCACCATCGACGACCTGCTCGACGCCAACCCGAAGAAGCTCCGCCTCAATCTCCAGCCTTACCTTCAACTCCTCCAGCTGGATTACCCGGTCGACGATTTCATTCTCGCCGTGAAGCAGCGCGAGGAGATGTCGCGTGGCGAATCCAGCAACACTGTGCTGGCGGCGCCCGCCGTCTCGCGCGCCAAGTCCCGCCGGCCGCGTCTGCCGCCCCGCGCCCGCACCCATGTGGCCGTGCACCGGCTCAACGGCGTCATCTACTTCAAGCGCCTCGAGCCCGCCGCCTACAAGATCCTCACGGCCATCCGCCGCGGCCGGACGCTCGAACAGGCGCTGGCCGCCGGGCTGCCCCGCGCAAAGCGCCCCCGTCCGGAACTCGCGCGCGTCGTGCAGGATTGGTTTCAAAACTGGATGCGCCTCGGCTGGTTCTGCCGCGCCTGAGCTGCGGGCTTGCCCTGCCGCCTGCTCTCTGCCTGTCTGGAATTGCGCCGGGCGACTTGCCGGCCTCCCCAAACCATGTCCCGCATCGTGGTGATCGACGACGAAACCCCCATCCGCCAGTTGCTGGTGGACGCGCTGGCGACGCGCCGGCACGAGGTCGACAGCTTTGAGGACGGGCCCACGGCCCTCGCCGCGATTTGCGACCGCCCGCCGGATCTGATCATCTGCGACGTCAACATGCCCGGGCTGAGCGGCTACGGGGTGCTCGACGCCGTGCGCCGCAACCCCGCCACCGCCACCGTGCCGGTGCTGCTCATCACGGGGCGCGCCACCTACGAGAGCATGCGCCAGGGCATGGTGGGCGGAGCCGACGATTACCTGCCCAAGCCGTTCACCGCCCCGGAGCTTTTCGACACGGTTGACCGCCGGCTTGGCGCGCAGGCCGCCCGCCGCGCCACCGGGCCGCCGATGCCGGTCCCGGCAGCGCCGGAGCCGCCCGCCCCGCTCAAGGATGTCCTCGAGGTCGCCCGGCAGCTCGAAGCCGTTTCGCCGCCGGCCGATCTCGCCGCCGCCGGCCGCCGGTTGCGCCAGGCGGCGGCCGAATTGCAGCATCTTCTGTCCGTCCGTCGGAGGGAATAATTGGCGGCGGGCCGGCTCGCACTCCCACACTCCCATGAATCTGCGCACCCATCTGGCCAAGTTCGAAAACCTCGCGGCCCTGCTGCAATCGCCGCTGCTGCTCGTCCTCCG
>JAHFTD010000149.1 GCA_023269565.1 Opitutaceae bacterium
GGCCGCACCCAGTTGGTGATCGTCTCCCACTCGGCCACCACGTTCGTGAGCCGCGGGTCAATCGAGTTTCGGAAGTAAAACTCGGGCGTGTGGTTGGTGTGCTGCCGGCGCAGCGTGTCGCGCACGAAACTCTGCGCGCGGAACGCGTCCACGTCAGGCGAGGGCGCGTTGCTGATGGCGATGGCCGCGAGCTTCACGGGCAGGGAGAGCGGCACGTCCGACGCGCCGAGATTTGAGTTTTGAATTATGAGGGTTGAGATGACCAAGAACTTAAAACTCAAAATTAAAATCTTCATAGTCCGCTCCAGTGTTTGATGATGTCCGCCTCGCTCGCGCGCGTGGGGATGCGGATGAGGTTGTGGATTGAACGCGGCACCGTCTCGCCGCCCACCGGACCGCCCCATTTTTCCGTGTAGTATTGCCGGTTGCGCTCGAACTGCGCCGCCTTCGTGCCGTCGCCCTGCTTGATGGTGCGGCTCCAGAAATGGAAATAGGCCGCGTGGTCCAGCGTGCAGCCGCGGATGCCCGCGAGGTCGGCCCGGCGGCAGTAGTCGTTGTCCTCGAAGTAGCCGCCCGGCCAGAAGTTCACGTCCGCGTAGCCGAGCTTCTCGAAGACGCTGCGCTTGAAGAGGCACAGGTTCCGCACGTCCGCCTTCGAGTTCGGCGAGATGCCCGGCGGACGGATGAACTGTCCGCCATGCGCGTCCCACGGGCGCGCGGCGAAGTCGGTGAACTTGAAGTCCGGCCCATCGAAGAAGCGTGCCGTTTCCGGATGGTCGCGCACGAGCGACTTGACGTCATACTGGCTGGCGCAAATCCACTCCCAGTCCGTCGTCGCCGCGCACTCCATCATGGCATCCAGCGCGCCCGGATACGGCACCACGTCGTTGCCCATGAGGATGAGGTTGTCGTAACGGCCAAGGTAGGGCGGACCTGCTGGTCCGCCATCCATGTGACCATTCCGAAACGCCTGGTCCATGATGTCATTCAAGGAGGCTGGAAATCCGTGGTTGGCACCATGCCGCAGCGACGCCACGCCGTTCTTGAAGAACCATTCCTGCGTCTCCGAGTCGCCCGGCTTGCCGACGATGCCGAAGATGTCGAGGAAGTGGCCGGCCTGGATGACCTGCTCGCGAATCCCGTTGATGGCGAGCTGGGTGAACGGCAGGTTGCCGAACGTGACGATGCCGAGAAGGGTTTTCATTTTAATCGAGATGGTTGAGCGGAACCAGCGCACGCTCCCGGTGCGGATGCGGCCCGGATTGCCATGAAGGCTCCTTGCCAATCCCGTTGAAGTGCTTGAACAGGTGATGCCGGACTGCGCCGCAGCGGCATCTTTCCTCGACCGCAATCCCGTGGGAATTCCAGATGGTTTCCGCCCATCGGTGACGGTGCAATTTGCGATAGAGCCATTGGAACATCTTGGTGTCTCCGTGTCTTGGTGGTTCACCCCATCTTGACCATCACCCGGCTCGCCTTGCCGGCGCGCACGAGGTCCAGACCGGCGTTGATGTCCTCCAACCCCACGCTGTCCGTCACGATGCCGTCCACGTTCAGCAGGCCCGCCTGGTGCATGGCCACGTAGCGCGGGATGTCGCGGTGCGGCTGGAACCCGCCGCCCTGCGTGGCGATGATGCGCGCGCCCTCGGCCCCGAACATGTGCGAAGGCGCGACCAGCTCCACCGGCGACTGCGGCTGGCCCACCATCACGAAGCGCCCGCCGTCGGCCAGCAGCGGGATGGCGTTGGCAATCGCGCCCGGATGCCCAGAGGTGTCCACAATCACGTCGAAGCGCCGCAGCGAACGCGCCGTCTCCCAGTGCATCCGGCCGTTGAAAAATTGCGCGCCGAGTTTGTTGGCGAGCGTCGCCTTTTCCTCATGCACGTCCGTGGCGACAATCATCCCCGCCTGCCGCAGCCGCGCGGCGAGGATGAGGTTCGCGCCCAGCCCGCCCACGCCGATGATGAGGATGCTCTCGCCGAAGCGCAGGCGCGCCTCGTCCTCGATGGTCGCCAGTGCCGTGCTGAGCGAGCAGCCGAGCAGCGCGCACAGTTCGTCCGGCGTGTCCGAGGGCACGGGCGTGAGGCGGTTCTCGGAGACGATGGCCTGCTCGTTGAACGTGGTGACGCGCCCGCTGTTGATGTAGCCGCCGCCGAGCTTGTAGGTGGGCAGCGGCGACTCGATGCCCGCCGCCTTGCGCCAGTGCATGACCACCTTGCCGCCCGCCTTCACGCGCGTGACGCCGGCGCCGGTGTGCTCGACGATGCCGCAACCCTCGTGGCCGAGGAGGTGGGGCAGGTGGCCGGAGTTGCCCTTCTCGCCGCGGATCTCGGCAAGCTGCGCGCCGCAGATCCCGCTGAGCGAAAGCCGCACGAGCACCTGGCCGAACTCCAGCGTGGTGAGGCCCACGTCGCGGATTTCGAGCGCGGCGTTGAGTTGGGTGAGGACGGCGGCTTTCATTTCAAAAACAATTTCGCCAGCGCCACGATGACGCCGCACACGAACCCGCCCGCCGCCATGCCCCACCGCCCGATGTAGCGGCACGACGGACACAGCCGGTGCCGCCGGCTGTAGATGGGTTCGCGGCAGCGCGGATTGGCGCAGTGGTGCTCGCGGGGATTGGGGTGCGCTTTCATGGCTCGTGCAGGCCGAGGAACCACGGGC
>JAHFTD010000086.1 GCA_023269565.1 Opitutaceae bacterium
CTTCCCGGGACTGGCTTCCAGCCTTGCTTTAACCTTGGTCCATTCGAGGCCGGCATGGCGCTTCGGGTTCTTCTCAAAGCGGGCCTGCATGGTAGCGAACAATTCCTCGCGTTGCGCAGACGACAAGTCCTTCTTCATTTTGGCGCCTTTCATGGCGGCCTAGCTAGGCGCGAAGCCGGGCAAAGACCAGATCGAAGACAGCGCCGCGCGGAGAAAATTAATGCAGGATAATTTAGTGCTTGCTTAATTAAGTTAACGCTTAATTAATACCGGCCATGCAAAGCCTCCTGGCCATCGCCGACCCGACGCGGCGCCGCATCGTCGAACTCCTCGCCGAGCGCGAACGGACGGCGGGCGAGCTCGTCGATAAGTTCGATCTGAGCGCCCCGGCGATTTCGCAGCATTTGAAAGTGCTGCGCGAGGCCGGGCTCGTGACCGTGCGCGCCGAGGGCCAGAAGCGCGTGCAGATGCTCAACCCCGGGGGGTTCGGCGAACTGGAGGCCTGGATGGAGAAGACGCGGGCGTTCTGGTCGAGCCGGCTCGACACCCTCGAACGCGAGCTGCGCGCGGAGGACGAGCGCAACGCAAAGGCCGCGAGGAAAAAGAAGACTGCATCATGAAAGCCAACGACCAATACGGAACATTCAACGGCCCGGCGGAAGTTCGCCTCGTGCGCACCTTGCCCGGCCCCATCGAACGCGTCTGGGCCTACCTGACCGATCCTGAAAAACGCGCGCGCTGGTTCGGCGGCGGCCCGATGGAACTCAAGGCCGGCGGCAAATACACGCTGCACATGAAGCACAAGAACCTCTCGCCCGACGAGACACCGCCCGAAGCCTACCAAAAAGTTCACGACGAAGGCGTCGAATTCACCGGCCAGGTCCTGCGTTGCGAACCGCCGCGTGTGCTCAGCTACACCTTCGACGACAACTCCGACGTCACCTTCGAGCTGACGCCGCAGGGCAAGGAGGTCGTGCTCGTGCTCACGCATCGCAGCCGCGGCGACGACATCCCCTACCTCACCGGCTACGCGAGCGGCTGGCACACGCACTTCGCGCTCCTTATCGCGCTGCTCGAGGGCACGCCGCTGCCACTCTTCTGGGCCACGCATCATCGGCTCAAGGCAGAATACGAAAAGCTGCGCCCCGCGGCCGCCCCGTAGCGGCGCTGTCGGGCATCGACAAGCGGGCGAGCCTCACCCAGCGTGCCGGCCACCCCACCCCATGAGTCCGCCGGAAACCAAGGCCCGCGTCTGGGCGAAGATTTTCATCTACTATGCGCTGGCGAACGCGTTCTCCGGCGTCTTTGGCTGGATGTCGCGGCGCACGGGGCCCAACCTCACGCTGACCACCGGCCTGATGTGGGGGCCGGCGCTGGCGGCGTTCGTCACGACGTGGCTTTTCGGCGGACGCGTGCGCGACTTCGCCTGGGGCTGGGGCAATGGCCGCTGGCAGTGGCTGGCCTATTTGATCCCGTTCTTCTACGCGGTGCCGGTCTACCTCGTGGCGTGGACGACCGGCCTCGGCGGCTTCTTCAACCCGGCCGCGGCCACCAAGGTCGCGGCGGACTACGGCCTCGGTGCGTTGTCGCCGGGCGTGGCGTTTGCGGTCTATGCGGTCATTTCGCTCACGGTTGGCTTCGTGCCCAAGACGGGACGCGCGCTCGGCGAGGAGATCGGCTGGCGCGGCTTCCTCGTGCCGGAGCTGTCGAAGATCACGGGCTTTGTCGGCACGAGCCTCATCAGCGGGCTGATGTGGTCGGCGTGGCATTACCCGGGTATCCTGCTCGGCAACTATAACGCCGGCACGGCGCCGTGGATCGGGCTGAGCTGCTTCACCGCGGCGGTGACGGCGTCGAGCTTCGTCTACACGTGGCTGACGCAGCGCTCGCGCAGCCTGTGGCCGGCGGCGTTCCTGCACGGAGCGCACAACACGCTCATCCAACTCGTCCTCACCCCCGCGACCCGCGACACCGGCCCGACCGCCTACGTGATCGACGAGTTCGGCGGCGGGCTCGTCATCACCTGCGTCATCGCCGCGGTCGTCGTCTGGCGGAAGAACGCGGCCGACGAAGCCGCCACCACCCGCGCCCCGTAGCCCGCCCGCACCATCGGCCTAGCGGACATGACACCTATTAAGTGTCATTCCCCGGACGCCGGGAAAGTCACGTAATACGTTACTTTCCCCCGGAGAGGCGCGGGGGAATTGTCACCTATTAAGTGACAATCGGTTTTTCTTCTTCCTAACATTTAACAGGAACGCCGGGCGGCCTGGGCCGGCGTCTGGGGGATTTCCCCTGCGGTCCGGTGCGGAAAATCATATTATGGGATTGTCACCGCCGGGTGACTGTATTTGTTGGCGCGAGTTTTCGGCAGCCACCCCACGCACACAACCGATGCTGTTCAACTCGCTCACGTTCGTCGTTTTCTTTGTCGTCGTAGTCGGTGCGTATTGGCTGCTGCAGAACTGGGAGGCGCGGAAGAACCTGCTGCTGGTGGCGAGCTACATCTTCTACGGCGCGTGGAATCCCCCGTTCGCACTGCTGCTTTTCGCCACGACCGCTGCCGATTTCTACCTCGGCTCCCGCATCGCCGGGGCGACGAACCCCGCCGCGCGCAAGGGCTGGATGATCGCCAGCATCACCTCGAACCTGAGCATGCTCGGGTTCTTCAAATACGGGAATTTCCTCCTCGCGAACACCCAGTGGCTGCTGGCGCAGGCGGGCATCCACTACTCGCCGCCGCACCTCGACGTGTTCCTGCCCATCGGCATCTCGTTCTACACGTTCCACTCCCTCTCCTACACGCTCGACGTCTACCGCGGCGTCTGCACGCCGACGAAATCGCTGCGCGACTTCACGCTGGCAGTGTCGTTCTTCCCGCAGCTGGTGGCGGGCCCGATCGTGCGGGCGGCGGATTTCCTGCCGCAACTGGTGAGCGCGCGGACGCTCAAGCCGGGGCAGTTCGGCTGGGGCCTGATGCTGATGAGCCTCGGCCTGTTCCAGAAAACCGTGTTGGCCGACACGATGCTCGCCAGCTCCGCCGACACGATCTTCGGCCACGGCGGACCGCTGCAGTGGCTCGACGCGTGGGCCGGCGTGCTGGCGTTCGCCGGGCAGATCTTCTTCGACTTTGCCGGCTACTCCACCTGCGCCATCGGCGCAGCGCTCTGCCTCGGTTTCCATTTGAAGGACAACTTCCGGTTCCCCTACGCCGCGATCGGTTTCTCGGACTTCTGGCGGCGCTGGCACATCTCGCTTTCCACGTTTCTGCGCGACTTCCTCTACATTCCGCTCGGCGGCAACCGCCTCGGCACAATGCGCTCGGCCGCGAACCTGATGATCGTGATGTTCATCGGCGGCCTCTGGCACGGCGCGGCGTGGACCTTCGTGGTGTGGGGCGTGATCCACGGCGGCTTCCTCGTCATCGAGCGCCTGCTCGAATGGTTCATCAACAAGGCGCAGATCAACCGCACGCGCGCGGTGCAGTTCCTCGTCGGCGTCGTCACCTTCGTCGTCGTGAACTTCGCGTGGGTGTTCTTCCGCGCGGCGGACTTCACCACGGCAGCGCGGCTCACCCGCGCCATGGTCGGCACCTTCCCGGCGGGCGACGCTCTCCTCAGCATGCGCGAACTCTGGCAGGTCGGCCTCGTGACCGCCGGCCTGCTGTTCGCCCACTGGCGGCTGCGCGACACCGGCCTCGAGGCCATGGTGGCGCGCCAGCCCCGCTGGCTTGTGACCGCCGCTTGGACGGTCATGCTCTGCGCCATCCTCCTCACCCAAGACAGCGGCAATGCATTCATCTACTTCCAATTTTGACTTCCAGCGGGTGATCCCCGACCTGCCTTGGCGCCAGCTCGTGTGGACCGCGGCGCTCATCACCGCCGTCGCGACGGTCGCCTGGGAAATCCGCGCCCGCTCCCTCGGCTACGCGCCGACCCTGAACGACACGCCCGACCTCTGGGCGCAGGAGCGGGCGAAGGTGAAGCCCGACTCCCTCGTCATCGTCGGCGATTCGCGCGCGCTGTTCGACTCCGACCTCGACGCCATCGAACACGGGCTCGGCCAGCGGCCGGTGCAACTGGCGCTCGTCGGCAGTTGCGCCTACCCGATCCTCGCCGACCTCGTGGCCGACGAGAAATTCCACGGCACCGTCATCGTCGGCCTGATCCCCGGCCTGTGGCTCGTGCCGCAGGGCGCACCGGTCAACAACTCGCTGACCGCGCTCAAACGCTACCGCAGCCAGACCTTGGCGCAGCGCGCGAGCCACCAACTGGGGATGCTGCTCGAGGACCGCATCGCCTTCCTCCAGCAGGAGGACCTCACGCTCAAGCAGCTGCTCCTGCGCCTGCCGATCGCCAACCGTCCGAACGCGCTCGTGCCGCCCCGGCTCCCGCCGTATTTCTACACCCTCGAACACGACCGCCGCGCCCGGATGTTCGAGCCCGCCGCCCACCCCGGTCCGCTGCAGGAGCGGATTAAATCCGGGTGGATTCCGCTTTTCACGCCGCCTCCGCCGCCGAGCTTTGTGCCGAGGGATGTTTTCCTCAAGGGCGTGGGCGCGGCGATCGAACAGCGCTTCAAGGACACCGCCGATGCCGTGCACAAACTGCGTGCGCGCGGCGGCAAGGTCGTTTTCGTGCGTTTCCCGAACACGGGCGAGCTGAAAAAGCTCGAGGACATGGCCACGCCGCGCCAAGGCCCATGGGACCGCATCATCAAGGAGAGCGGCGCACCCGGCATCTATTATTCGGATTATCCCGAGCTCGCGGGCTTTGATTGCCCGGAGTGGTCGCACCTCTCCGCGGCCGACTCGGTCGAGTTCACCAAGCGCCTCGTGCCCCACCTCAAGGCCGCGCTCGGGCACAAGGACTAGGCGCGGCCGGGCCGCTTACGCGGTTGACCGCCGGCCCGGTCCGCCCAACAGTGCCGCAACCCCACCCCGCCATGCCACGCTACGTCGACGGATTCGTGATTCCCATCAAGAAGGGCAAACTCCCGGCCTACCGCCGCCTGGCCGCCAAGTGCGGCAAAGTCTGGATGGAACACGGGGCGCTCGCCTACCTCGAGACCGCCGGCGAGGACCTGAAGGCGCCGTGCGGTCTGCCCTTCCCGCGGCTCACCAAGGTCCGGCCCGGCGAGACAGTCCTGTTCTCCTTCATCATCTACAGGTCGCGCCGGCACCGCGACGCCGTGAACAAGAAGGTGATGGCCGACCCGCGCCTCCAGTCGATGATGGGCACGCAGGACATGCCCTTCGACGTGAAGCGCATGGCCTACGGCGGCTTCGCCGCTCTGGTGGACCTCTGAGCGGTGCACGGCACGGCCGGCGCGTGAATACCACGCGACGTGCGGCTCGGAAAGTCAGAGCCGCGCCGGCTGGATGAGATCCCACTTGTTGCCGTAGAGATCGAGGAAGACCGCGACCATGCCGTAGGTTTCCTCGCGCGGAGTCTCGGTGAATTGCACGCCGCGAGCCGTCATCTCCGCATGATCGCGCCGGAAATCGTCGGTGTGCAGGAATAGAAAGACCCGGCCGCCCGCCTGCCGGCCGACCGCCGCCTCCTGCCCGGGCGTCACTGCCTTCGCGAGCAGCAGGCCCGGGCCGCCGCCGGGCGGCTCCACCCGCACCCAACGTTTGCCTGCGCCGCGCGGCGTATCCTCGCGCAGCTCAAAGCGCAGCACCCGCGTGAACCACGCGATGGCCTCGTCGTAGTCGCGCACGAGGAAAGTCAGCTGGGCGAATCGTTGCTTCATGTCTGTTCCCAAACTGCCGCCACTCTCCTCGCCGTCAATCCGCGTCGCGCCGTCCCGCATGCCCACTTCCCATTGTCCCAGCGCGATCACTGGGGAAAGTCACGTATTACGTGACTTTCCCTCTGGAAATGCCGGGAGGATATTGCTCCCGATGCTGCGGCACGGAGGCCGCGCGGGGATTATTTCTCGAGCGCCTGGTAGACGGTGTTGGCGAATTTCTCGAACACGCCGCCCTCGTCGTAGGGCTGGTGCTGCATCAGCAGCAGGACGAACATCCGCTCGTGCGGGTCGATCGAGACGTAGCTGGTGAGGATGCCCTCCCAGCCGAACTGGCCGGGCGAACCAAGCGAGTCGGCCTCGTCGGCGCGGTCGCGCCGCACGCGCACGCCGAACCCGAAGCCCGGCGGCACCCAGCGGTTCTTCGGCCGCGGGTTGAGGTATTCGACGTGGTTGCTCCGCATCAGCTCGACGGACTTGCGGCCGAGGACGCGCACGCCGCCAAGCTCGCCGTCGTTCAGCAGCATCTGGGCGAAGCGCGCGTAGTCGTGCAGTGTCGAATAGAGCCCCCCGCCACCGCTGAAAATCCCCTCGGGCGGCCGCGGAATGGGCGGGCCAGCCACCACGATGAGCCGCCCGGCGGCGTCATGGCCGTGGAGTTTGGCCAGCACAAGGTCCGGGGGCGGGGTGAAGCCAGTGTGGTTCATGCCCAGCGGCGCGAAGACACGCACGCGCATCGCCTCCGCCAGTGTCTGGCCGGTGAGCTTCTCGATGAGCGCACCGAGCAAATCGGTGCTGATGCCGTAATTCCAGCCCTCACCCGGCTGGAAGAGCAGCGGCCGGCGGGCGGCCTTGGCGGTGAATTCCCCGAGGGTGTGGCTCGCCCACAGGTCGGCGGAGTTGTAGAGCGTCGTGAGCGGCTCCATGTCGAAATAGCCCGAGAAACCCGACGTATGCGTCAGCAGATGCCGGATGGTGACTGGTCGCACCGCCGGCTGCAGGACAGGCGCGGCCGCCGTGCCGCCGACGAACACCTGCAGATTGGCCAGCTCCGGCAGATAGAGGGCGACCGGATCCTCCAGATTGAACCGTCCCTCCTCCAGCAACGAGAGCACGGTGACGGTCGTCACGAGCTTGGTCATGGACGCGATGGCGAAGGCGGTGTCCTCGGTCATGGCGGTGCGCGTGGCGACGTCGCTCCAGCCGGCGGCGCCGTGGGTCACCACCTGTCCGTCGCGCGCAACCAACCAGGTAGCTCCGGCATACTGGCCAGCGGCGATGGTGCGCTGCAAATAGGCATCGATGCGCGGGAGTCGCGCGGAGGTGAATCCGACCGACTCGGCGGAACGGGCGGCGGGCAGGCCGAGGTCCGCAGCGGGGAGCGCGGCGCACCAAAGAATGACCGCCAACGTGGTCAGAATGCGGGTTGGTGTCACGCCTGTCAGTCTGCTCAGCATCCAGAACACGTCAACACCGGGATGCCCGCCGTCTCCGCCCGAAGCGCCCCGGCTGATCGCTCTCTGCCAATACGATTCACCGGACGGGCCGGCCTTGCCTTGCAGCGTCGATGCATCCAGGTTTGCCGGCCTATGCGCTTCCACCTCGCCCTTGTCCTGTTCGCCACCGCGTGCCTCGCCGCGCCGATGTCCGCGGCCGACACCCCCGCCACTCCCATGACCGACAACCCGCTGCTCAAGGAAAGCCCCCTGCCGCTGCATTACCCGCAGTTCGACCAGATCAAGAACGAGCACTACCTGCCCGCCTTCGAACAGGGTATGGCCGAAAACCTCAGGGAGGTCGGCGCCATCGCCAACAATCCGGGAAAAGCGACCTTCGAAAATACCATCGTCGCGCTCGAGAAAGCCGGCGACCTGCTGACCCGCGCGAGCCGCGTGTTCTTCAACCTGAACGGCTGCAACACCAACCCCGAAATGCAGAAGACCGCACGCACCCTGGCCCCGCGCCTCGCCGCGCACAACGATGCCATCAACCTTAACCCGGTGCTCTTCGCCCGCGTGAAGGCCCTCTACGATTCGCGCGACACGCTCGGTCTCGACCCGGAGTCGAAGCGCCTTCTCTGGCGCTATTACAAGGATTTTGTCCGCGCCGGCGCGCTGCTTTCCGAAACCGACAAGGACAAGCTCCGCGCCTACAACAGCGAGCTCGCGTCCCTCCAGACCACCTACTCGCAGACCACGCTCAAGGAAGTCAACGCCTCCGCCGTGGTCTTCGACACACGGGAGGAACTCGCCGGTCTGAGCGAAGCACAGGTCACCGCCGCCGCGACCGCGGCCAAGGCCGCGGGCAAGGAGGGCAAGTTCCTCCTCGCACTTCAGAACACCACGGGCCAGCCGCCACTGACGGACATGACGAATCGCGCCAGCCGCGAGAAAATCATGGCCGCGTCGCTCGCCCGCGGCAGCCGCGGCGGTGAGTTCGACACCCGCGCCACCATCGCGCGCATCGCCCGCATCCGCGCCGAGCGCGCCCAACTGCTCGGTTACTCCAATCACGCCGCCTTCCAGCTCGAGGAGCAGACCGTGGGCACGGTCGACACGCTCAACAAACTCCTCGCCCAGCTCGCCCCGCCCGCCGTGGCCAACGCCCGCCGCGAGGCCGCCGACATGCAGGCTATCGTCGATGCCGCGAAAGTCGGTTTCACCATCGCCGCGTCGGACTGGGAGCTCTACTCCGACAAGGTTCGGCAGACGCGCTACGCCTACGACGAGTCACAGCTGCGTCCCTACTTCGAACTCAACCATGTGCTGGTCGACGGCGTTTTCTTCGCCGCCCACAAGCTCTACGGCCTCTCGTTCAAGGAGCGCCGTGACCTGCCCGTCTACGAACCCACCGTCCGCGTGTTCGACGTGTTCGACGCGGACGGCTCGCAGCTCGCCATTTTCCTCGTCGACTACTATGCCCGTTCCAACAAGCAGGGCGGCGCGTGGATGAACGCCTACGTGAGCCAGTCGGCGCTCGAGGGCGCCATGCCCGTCGTCGCCAACCACCTCAACATCCCGCAGCCGCCCGAGGGCCAGCCCACTCTGCTGACGCCCGACCAGGTCAAGACCGCCTTCCACGAGTTCGGTCACGCGCTGCACGGCATGTTCTCCAAGGTGAAGTATCCGCGCTTCAGCGGCACGAGCGTCCCGCGCGACTTTGTCGAGTATCCCTCGCAGGTGAACGAAATGTGGCGCTTCTGGCCCGAGGTGCTGAAGAACTACGCCAAGCACTACCAGACCGGCGCCCCCATTCCGCAGGAACTGGTCGACAAGGTCGTCGCCGCCGAGCGGTTCAACCAGGGATTCATCACCACCGAGTATCTCGCCTCGACCCTCCTTGACCAAGCCTGGCACCAGCTCAAGCCCGACGAAGTGCCCGGCGCCGACGGTGTGCTGGCCTTCGAGGCCGCGGCGCTGAAGCGATACGGCGTGGATTTCGCGCCCGTGCCGCCACGCTACCGCAGCGCCTACTTCTCGCACTCCTGGACCAGTTACTCCGCCGGCTACTATTCCTACCTCTGGTCCGAGGTGCTCGACGCCGACAGCGTCGAGTGGATGAAAGCCCACGGCGGCCTCAAGCGCGAGAACGGCGATCACTTCCGCGCCACGCTGCTCTCCCGCGGCGGCAGCGAGGAGGCGCTGACGCTCTTCCGCAATTTCACCGGCCGCGATCCCTACCTCGAACCGCTGCTCAAACGCCGCGGCCTCGAGCAGACGACAAATAAATAAATATTCCCAGCACGCACTCGAGCGGAGGGCCGCATCGAATGGATGGAACCTGCGGCAGAGGTTTGGCCTCATAAACTCCAGGCGCCACATCCGCCAGCTAATGATACCTCTGTATCTGGGACAAGGGTGACTACTGGTCGCGCAGAACAAGGCGCACCTCAGCAAGGTCTCCGTCGGGCGTAGCGCATCCGCTTCAAGAAACTCGCGGATCCCAACCCCAAGGGGTCAGTGATCTTGGTGTGCAAGGCGGCACGGCTTTGCTCCCGACCCGGTGCACACGCCCCATAGGGTTCCCGCCTCCCGGAATGCGCCATTCGTCTCGCCCGCACGCCAATCGGTCGCACGGAGATTGTGCCAGCCCCGCCCGGTGTTAGCGTAGCCCTTATGTTCTTACCTCCTCCTGTTTCGCGACACACACACACGCAACACAGGAAATCGTCGCGCTTCTCCGCGCGTTGGCTTATCGTCACCGCCCTCGCCGGGCTGTGCCTTTCCGCCCGCGCCCAAACCCCGGCGGCGTCCCCGGCGCCCGCGCCGGCCGGGAAGTCCGCC
>JAHFTD010000087.1 GCA_023269565.1 Opitutaceae bacterium
CCAGTGGGGGCGGGCCACATGGGACTCTCGGCGTGCCGGGAGGGCCAACCCATCACCCAAGTCGCCGTAGCACGCGCACCCGCTCCCGGCCCGCGCGCGTGTCAAAGGTCGCGTCGGGCACGTAATCTTCCACGATTTCGTAGCCATCCGCGAAGAGCGCCGTCAGATCGGGCACGCTGAACGGGAATGGCGGCCCCTCGTCACCCGGATCGAGGTCCGGGTTGATGAACCACACCCCGACCAGCAAACCCCCGCGCCGCAGCGTCAGGTCAATGCCGCGTCGGTAGTCGGCGCGCAGCGACGGATGCAGCCCGCTCATGCACGTGTGCTCGAGCACGATGTCAAACGCACCGCGCATTTCCTCCGGCGGATTAAACAAGTCCCCCGTGACGAAGCGCTCCGCCAGTTGCGGATACAGTGCGCGCGCCTCCGCGATTCCCGTCGGCGCGATATCGAGCCCGATCGCATCCAACCCGTGCGCCACCGCCAACACCACCTCATGTCCGTGGCCGCAGCCCGGCACCAGCGCACGCCCGCGCACCGGGTGGCGCTCCAGATATTGTTTCATCGGGGGTGAAGGCGCGCCTTTGTTCCAGAACACTTCGCCTTTTCGGTAGATTTCTTCCCAATCCATAAGTTAGACGAGTTGGCCGTCCGAATGGTGGTGTGGCGGACAGGGGCGGCAAATCATTTCTTCCCGGCGGGCGCGGGCGGCAGGTGGCCGCGGGCCACGCAAGCGTCGATCATCTGCACGGCGTATTCCCAGATGGCCTGCGAGCCGTGCTGCACGGCGGCGTTGCGGGCGAGCACACGGTCGTGGGTGACGCCGTGCTGCTTCCACGCGTGGCCCTCGGTGCGGGCGTTGAGCAGCATCGCCTGGAACCGGTCGCAGGCGAGGGCAAACCGGGCTTCGGGCGTGGCGGCAGCCTCAAACTCGTCCCACAGCGCGCGGTATTCCGCCGCTTGGTCGGGCGGGAGCAGACCGAAGATGCGCGCGGCAGCCTTGGCTTCTCGCTCGTGCTGGCCCACCATCCCGGCCGCATCGTAAGCGAAGGTGTCGCCGGCGTCGATCTCCACGAGATCGTGGATGAGGAGCATCCGGAGGACGCGCAGCAGGTCGAGCGACGGCGCGTTGGCGTGCTCGGCCAGTGTGACGACCACGAGGCAGAGGTGCCAGGTGTGCTCGGCGCTGTTCTCGGCGCGCCGGCTCTGCGTGACAACCGTGCGGCGCAGCACCTCCTTGAGTTTGTCCACCTCGACGAGGAACTCGATCTGGCGGGAGAGGCGGTCAACGGGGGCGGCGAGTTGGCTCACAGGGGCAGGGTGGAGCGCGCGGACGCGCGGTGCAATCCCATGCTGCATGTGCGGGCTTGCGGAGGGGCAGGCCAGTATCTTGCATGGCGTGATGCGCAATCCTCTCCGCCTATTCCTTCTGGCAGTAGTGGCACCCGCCCTGGTGGCGCTCGCCGCCTATCAATACCCCACCGCCAAGACCGTCGACCAGGTCGACAACTACCACGGCACCAAGCTCGCCGATCCCTACCGCTGGCTGGAGGATGTGGATTCCGCGGACACCAAGTCGTGGGTCGGCGCGGAGAACCAGGTGACGTTCGATTTCCTGAAAACGCTGCCCCGGCGCGAGGCCATCAAACAGCGGTTGATGGAGCTGATCAACTATCCGCGCTTCAGTCTGCCGACCAAGGAGGGCGGCCGCTACTTCTACACCTACAACACCGGCCTGCAGAACCAGTCGCCGCTGTTCGTGAAGGAGAACCTCGCCGCCACGGGCCGGATGCTGATCGACCCGAACACGCTCTCGAAGGACGGCACGGTGGCGCTCGCCAACACGGCGCCGTCGCCCGACGGCAGATGGCTGGGTTACGCGCTGGCCACCGCCGGCTCCGATTGGAACGAATACCGCGTGCTCGACTTCGCCACCGGCAAGGACACCAGCGACGTCATTAAGTGGGTGAAATTCTCCGGCTTCAGCTGGACCAAGGACGGCAACGGGTTCTTCTACTCGCGCTATCCCGAGCCACGCAAGGAGGGCAACCAGGTCTTCAGCGACCTCTCGAACCAAAAGATCTATTACCACCGAATGGGCACGCCGCAGACCGACGACCGGCTGGTCTACGAGCGGCCCGACGAGCCGAAGTGGGGCCTCGGGGGCAGTGTCACCGAGGACGGCCGCTACCTCCTCATCTACGTCTCGCAGGGCACCGACACCCGCCACCGGCTTTACTACCTCGATTTGCAGAATCCTCAGCATCCGCAGGTGCAGGGCACGGTCGTGAAGCTCATCGACGTGCTAGAGGCGCAATACAACGTGCTGGGTAACGCCGGCTCCGTGCTCTACGTCGACACCGACCTGGACGCGATGCGCCACCGCATCATCGCCATCGATCTCAACCAGTCCGACCGCACCAAGTGGCGGACGCTTGTGCCCGAATCCAAGGACGTCATCGAGTCCGCTGCCTACGTCGGTGGCAACTTTGTGCTGAACTATCTCGAGGACGCCAAGAGCCGGCTCGCCGTCTTCGGTCGCGATGGCGCGCACGTGCGCGCCATCGCGCTGCCGGGCGTCGGCACCGTCGGTGCGCTCCGGGGCCGCGAGGACGAGCCCGAATTGTTCTACAGCTACACCTCGTTCGTCTATCCTACGACCAACTTCCGCCACGATCTGCAGACGGGCCGGACCGAGGTGTTCCAGGCGCCCAAGGTCGCCTTCGACCCCTCCATTTACGAGACGAGGCAGGTTTTCTACACCTCCAAGGACGGCACGCGCATCCCGATGTTCATCACCGCGCGCAAGGGCGTGAAGCTCGACGGCTCACATCCGACGCTTCTTTACGCCTACGGCGGCTTCAACATCTCGATGAAACCTTCGTTTTCCGCCAGCAATCTGGCATGGCTCGAGCTCGGCGGCGTCTACTCCCAGCCCAGCATCCGCGGCGGCGGCGAATACGGCAAGGAGTGGCATCTCGCCGGCACGCGCGACCACAAACAGAACGTCTTCGACGACTTCATCGCCGCGGGCGACTATCTCGTGAAGGAAGGATTCACCGCGCACGACAAGCTTGTCATCAGCGGCGGCTCCAATGGCGGCCTGCTCATCGGCGCCGTCGTCAACCAGCGGCCCGACCTCGCGCGCGTGGCGCTTCCCGCCGTCGGGGTCATGGACATGATGCGGTTCCAGAAATTCACCATCGGGTGGGCCTGGGCGAGCGACTACGGCTCGTCCGACGAGCCGGGGATGGCCAAGTATCTTGCGGGTTACTCGCCGGCGCACAATGTTAAGGCGGGCGTCACTTACCCGGCCATCATGGTCACCACCGGCGACCACGACGACCGCGTGCATCCCGGCCACTCCTTCAAGTATGCCGCCGCGCTGCAGGCGGCCAATCCGAACAACCCCTCGCCGCTGTTCATCCGCATCGAAACCAACGCCGGGCACGGCGCGGGCAAACCGATCTCCAAGCAGATCGAGGAGACGGCCGACAAGTTTGCCTTCGCGCTGCACTTCACGGGCACCGGCTCGGGCAACTGAGCCGGGTGAGGGATTGCCGCGCCCGGCCGGGCCTGCGGCGTTGCCTTTTCCGGTCGCGCCTGCTCTCTGGCAGGTGGCATGAAAATCCTCGTGGCGGACAAGATCTCCCCGTCGGGCGTCGCCCACCTGCGCGCCCAGCCGGGCTTCAAGGTCGTCGAGGCCTACAACACCGCCCCGGCGAAGCTCCTCGAGCTGGTGCGCGATGTCCACGCGATCGCCGTTCGCAGCGAGACCAGAATCACCGCCGAACTCCTCGCGGCCGCGCCAAAACTGCAGGTCGTCGGCCGCGCGGGTGTGGGGGTGGACAACATCGACGTCGAGGCGGCCACCGAGCGCGGCGTCATCGTGCTGAACACGCCCTCGGGCAACACCATCGCCACGGCCGAGCTGACGTTCACCCACATGCTCTGCGGGGCCCGGCCCGTGCCGCAGGCTTCCGCCTCCATGCACACCGGCCACTGGGACCGGAAGAGTTTCTCCGGTATCGAGCTTTTCAGAAAAACCCTCGGCATTGTCGGGCTCGGCCGCATTGGCACCGAGGTGGCGAAGCGCGCGCAGGCCTTCGGCATGAGGGTGCTGGCTTACGATCCCTACCTCGCGCCCAGCCGCGCCAAGGCCCTGCAGGTCGATTGCGTGGAGCTCGACCAGCTCTACGCCGAGTCCGACTACATCACCGTGCATATGCCACTGACCGAGGACACCAAATACCTGCTCGACGACGCGGCCTTCGCGAAGATGAAGCGCGGCGTGCGCGTCTTCAACTGCGCGCGCGGCGGCATCATCCGTGAATCGGCGCTGCTCGCCGCGCTCAAGTCCGGCCGGGTGGCCGCGGCCGGGCTCGACGTCTTTGAGGACGAGCCCCTCGCCGCCGACAGCGAGTTGCGCCGCCTGCCCAACGTTGTGCTTACTCCGCATCTCGGCGCCTCGACTGCGGAGGCGCAGGAGAGCGTGGGCCTGGAAGTGGCCGAGGCCATCACCGAGGCCTTGCGCGGCGGGGTCATCCGCAACGCTGTCAACATGCCCGCGCTCGACGCCGCCACGCTGAAGGTGCTCGCGCCCTATCTCGAGCTCGGCGGCCGGCTGGGCACGCTCGTGCAGCAGCTGGCGGATGCGCGCGTCGAGCGCCTGCGCATCACGTATTGGGGCCGCATCGTCGAGCTGGACGCCAACCCGGTCACCCGCGCGATCCAGCGCGGCTTTCTCCGGCGCATCAGCGGCGAGGAGGTCAACTTCGTCAACGCCCCCGCGCGGCTCACGCGGCTCGGCGTGCAGCTGGAGGTGGTGAAGTCCAACACCGAGTCCGACTACAACGAGCTCATCCAGGTCGAGGCGGTGCAGGCCGGCGGTGCCGCCGTCTCCGCCGCGGGCACGCTGCTCGGCAAGGGCAACACGCCGCGGCTGATCGCGCTCAACGGCCGCGAGGTCGAGGCCGCGCCCGCGGGCGTGCTGCTGGTCTATGAGAACCATGACCAACCCGGCGTCATCGGCATGGTCGGCACGCTGCTCGGCCGCGCCGGGGTGAACATCGCGGCGATGTCGCTTAGCCGCACCAAGGCCGGCGGCACGGCGCTCACCGTCCTCAACCTCGACGCCGAGCCGTCCGCCGTGGCGCTTAAGGAGTTGACCGGGCATAAAGCCATCAAGCAGGCTCGGTTGGTTCACCTCTGATGAGCAATTTCTGGATACTCACCGTCGCCAGCGTGGGTTATCTGCTCGGCGCGCTGCCGTTCGGCTATCTCATCGCGCGGGTGCACGGCGTGGACATTTTCAAGGTTGGCAGCGGCAATCCCGGCGCCACCAACGTCAAGCGCACGCTCGGAGCCAGGGCCGGCAACACCGTCCTCGTGCTCGACATGCTGAAGGGTGCGCTCGCGTCCTGGTGGCCGATGCTGCCGTTCGTGCACAGCGAGCACCAGTGGATCCTGTCGCTCCTCGGCGTGGTGGCGGCGGTGCTCGGGCACGCCTTCTCGGTCTTCACGCGCTTCAAGGGCGGCAAGAGCGTCGCGACCGCCTGCGGCGGCCTCGTGGTGCTCATCCCCGGCGCCTGCGGCATCGGCGCGCTGACGTGGGTCGTGGTCTTCTACGCCGTCCGCTACGTGTCGCTGGCCTCGATCTCGGCGGCCGTGGCGGTGATCATCGCGAGCTGGCTGCTGCACTACCAGGTGGCGGTCTCGATCATCGCGACGGTGCTGGCGACGTTCGTCATCCTGCGGCACCACGAGAACATCCGGTGCCTGCTCAACGGCACTGAAAGCAAGTTCACCCGCAAGGGCGCGGCGGAGACGCCCAAAGACGGCCCGGGCGGTCCCGCCTGACGGCGCGGCTGGAGTGGCGCGCATGAAATTCGTCAGCACGCGCGGGCAGGCCGCGCCGCACACGTTCTCCGAGGCGGTGGCCATCGGGCTCGCCCCCGACGGCGGCCTGTTCATGCCGGAGACGCTGCCGGACATTCGGTCGCGGCTGGCCGGGTGGCGGCAACTTGGCTACACCGGTCTCTGCCGCGAGTTTCTCTCGCTCTTCGCCGACGATCTCCCCACGGAGGTGCTGGGCGGGATCGTGGAAAAATCCTACCTCAGCTTCCCGCAGCCTGATGTCGCGCCGCTACGCCGGCTGGATGAACGGCTTTACGTGCTGGAGCTGTTCCACGGGCCGACGCTCGCGTTCAAGGATTTCGCGCTGCAGTTGCTCGGCAACCTCTATGAGCATCAATGCGCCGCGACCGGCCGGAGTCTCAACGCGCTCGGCGCCACCTCGGGCGACACGGGTGCCGCCGCCATCCACGGCCTGCTCAGCAAGCCCCGCACCGCCGTCTTCATCCTTTATCCCGACGGCCGCATCTCGTCGCTGCAGGAGCGGCAGATGGCCTGCACCGGCGCGGCCAATGTCTACGCCTTGGCCATCGACGGCTCCTTTGACGACGCCCAGCGCGTGCTGAAAGAGATTTTCGGCGACCGGGAATTTGCCCGGCGGCACGATCTCTCGGCCGTCAACTCCATCAACCTCGCTCGCGTGCTGGCCCAGAGTGTCTATTATCTGCACGCTTGGCTGCGGTTGCCGGAAGCGGAGCGAGGCAACGTCGAGTTCGTGGTGCCCACGGGCAACTTCGGCAATGTCTTCGCCGGCTGGCTGCTCGCGCGCATGGGCGTGCCGATCCGCGGTTTCAACGTGGCGACCAACCAAAACGACCTCCTGCACCGCTTTTTCACGACGGGCGAGTATCGGACCGGGACGGTGCACCCGAGCCTCGCCCCCTCGATGGACATCCAGGTGGCATCGAATTTCGAGCGTTACCTTTATTACATGGTCGATGGTGACGCCGCGCGGGTCCGGGCGATCATGCAGGAGCTGAAGGCGACCGGCGGCCACCGTTTCGATAATTTCGACCGCGACATCTTCAGCTCCTCCTGCGCCACGGACGAGGACATACTCCGGCACACGCGGGAAGTTCACCAGCGTTATGGCTACATCGTCGATCCGCATATGGCGTGCGCGTTCCAGTCATTGAACCCCGACCGCGTTAGCATTGTGCTCGCCACGGCGCATCCGGCCAAGTTCCCCGCGGCGCTGCGCCGGGCGATCGGGCAGGAGCCGGTGCACCCGGCGCTGGAGGCGTTGAAGTCGCGCCCCATCGTGAAGCACCGGATGAAAGCCGAGGCGGGTGCGATCAAGGCGTTCATCGAGGCGCATGGGGTGTGATTGCGTGGTTGCGGTCGGCGGACCGGTCCGTAGCGTGACCTCACCCGTGCCGCCTCAGGAGAGCACGGGTTGACTATGAAATTACTCCACGCCGACCGCTGTCTTGTTGTCGTCCCAGCCCTGTGGCTGGCTGTTGCCGCCAGCGGCCAGACTCCGCCGCTCACTCCCGACATCCCCGCCAAATACGAGCCGCCGACCGCCGGCTACGACTACGTCCGGCGCGTGGTGAAACTCCCGATGCGCGACGGCGTGAAATTGCACACGGTCATCATCGTGCCGATAGGAGCCCGCAACGCACCGATCCTGCTGACCCGCACGCCCTACAACGCCGACAAGCGCACGGCCCGCAGCAAATCGCCGCACATGCTGGCCACGCTGCCGCAGAGCGACGAGGTGTTCTCCGCCGACGGTTACATCCGCGTCTTCCAGGATGTGCGCGGCAAATACGGCTCGGAGGGTGAATACGTCATGACTCGCCCCGTGCGCGGCCCGTTGAACGGCAGCACGGTCGATCACGTCACGGATGCGTGGGACACCATCGACTGGCTCGTGAAGAACATCCCCGAGTCGAACGGCCGGGTGGGGATGATCGGCTCCTCCTACGAGGGGTTCACCGTGGTCATGGCGCTGCTCGATCCGCACCCGGCGCTCAAGGTCGCCGCGCCGGAGAGCCCGATGATCGACGGCTGGATGGGCGACGACTGGTTCCATTACGGCGCGTTCCGGCAGGTGAATTTCGATTACTTCACCGAGCAAACCGCGAAGAAGGACGAGGGTGATCCGGTCATCCGCGGGAACTACGATGATTACGAGGCCTACCGCCGGGCGGGCTCGGCCGGCGATTACGCGCGGGCCGCGGGACTCGACCAACTGCCTTGGTGGCGCAAGGTCTCGGAGCACCCGGCCTACGATTCCTTCTGGCAGGAGCAGGCGCTCGACCGGCTGATTGCCGCCAAGCCCCTCGCGGTTCCGACCCTGTGGCTGCAGGGACTGTGGGACCAGGAGGACATGTGGGGTGCCGTGCACACCTATCCCATCTGGGAGGCCCAGGACAAAAACAATGACCGTAATTTTCTCGTGCTGGGACCCTGGAGCCACAGCCAGGTAAACCGGGACGGCACCACGCTCGGGCCGATGAAATTCAACGGCGACACGGCCCTGCAATTCCGCCGCGACGTGCTCAAGCCCTTCTTCGACCAATATCTGAAGGACGGCGCACCCAAGGCGGACACGCCGCCCATCCTCATCTACAACACCGGCGAGAACCACTGGGACCGCTTCCAATCCTGGCCGCAGGCTGGCGGCACCAGCGCGATCAAAGCGACACCGCTCTACCTCGGGCCGAATTTCGCCCTGGGATTCACGGCGCCGGGCGAAGAGGCCGCCGCCTATGACGAATATGTATCCGATCCCGCCAAACCGGTTCCTTACCTGCCGCGGCCTGTCCGGTTTACGGACAGCGACACATGGCGGCGCTGGCTCGTCACCGACCAGCGCGCGTTCGCCGACCGTCCCGACGTGCTGACCTACGTCACCGGGCCCCTCACGGAGCCGCTGCGGATCAGCGGCACGCCCGTGGTGTATCTCTACGCCTCAACCAGCGGCACGGACAGCGACTGGGTGGTCAAGCTGATCGATGTCTTTCCCGATGAGGTGCCCTCGCAGGCCGAGCTCGGCGGCTACCAGCTCGCAATCGGCATGGACATTTATCGCGGCCGCTACCGGCAGGGTTTCTCGCAGCCGGCGCCGCTCGAGCCGAACAAGCCCCTCGCCTACGAGTTCACCCTGCCGGCCGCCAACCACGTTTTCCTCCCGGGCCACCGGATCATGGTGCAGATCCAGTCGAGCTGGTTCCCGCTCTACGACCGCAATCCGCAGACCTTTGTGCCGAACATCTTCTTCGCCCAGCCGGCGGATTATGTGAAGGCGACCCAGCGCGTCTATCACCGCGGCGCCACGGCCAGCCACATCGAGCTGCCGGTGGTCCGGCAGCGATGACGCCTGTGCTGTCCGTCTACTCCCGGGCGGACAGGATCTCCTGGGCTGGCCGAGAGCGACAGGGCAAGCCGGCGGCTGAGTTCCCCGCCGAGTGCCGGTCGGAAACGCCGGCCGGGCCGGACCCGGCAACTGCGGACACGAGAATTGACTTGAACGATCGAATGACGAGCCTGTGCCGGTTGAAATACCTGCTCCTGCTAGCCCTCGCCGTCAGCATATCCGTATCGACCGCCGACATACAGCCGAAAAGGATCCTGTTCGTCTGCGAGCACGGTTCCGTGAAGAGCATCGTGGCGGTGGCCCATTTCAACCGGCTGGCGGCGGAGGCCGGCCTCGATTATTGCGCCATCTCCCGCGGCACCAAGCCCGACAACGAAGTCCCCGCCGTCGTGCTGGAAGGTCTGCGGAAGGACGGTCTGGCACCATCCCTGACCAAACCGGTCAAACTCGACACAGCCGAGGCACGCGGTGTGGCGCGCATCGTCGCCATGTGCGAGCTGCCGGACGAATATTCGAGCGACAAACGGGTGACAAAGTGGACGGACGTTCCGCCCGTGACGGTTGATTACGGCAAGGCCCGCGATGTGCTGGTCCGCCATCTGCGCGTATTGATCGCGGAGCTGAACGCCAAGTGAGCGGCACAGCGTGGTCTAGAGCAGCGGGGCGAGCAGGCGGCTGATTTCCTCGCCGATGGCAGGCATGAGGCGGCGTTCCTGCCCGGGCGCCGGCATGGGCTTCGAGTGGGCGAAGACTTCGTGCATCCATTCGGTT
>JAHFTD010000010.1 GCA_023269565.1 Opitutaceae bacterium
CCCTTCGTAGGTGACGCTGACGGCGAGGCCGTCGATCTTCGGTTCGACCACGTAGGCCAGCTCCTCGCGGCCGAGCAGCTTGACCAGCCGTGCGTGGAAGGCGCGCAGTTCCTCCTCCGAATAGGTGTTGTCGAGGCTCTGGAGCGGCAGCCGGTGGCGGTAGGTGGAAAAACCCTCCAGCCGGTCGTCGCCTACCTGTCTGGTCGGGGAGGAGGAGGCCGCGAACTGAGGGAACTGCCGCTCCAGCTCCGCCAGTTCGCGCGCGAGCTGGTCGTAGGCAAAGTCGGAAATCTCGGGCTGCGCCCGCCGGTAATACAGCTCGTCGTGCCGGGCGACTTGCTCCCGGAGGGTGACGATGCGTTTCCTGGCCTCGGACGGCGTCATGACCCCGGAAGTGTGGGCCAAACTCCGCACGGCGTCGCGGTAAAAATGCGGGGCCGGTGCGGATTTGCTGTCTCGCGGGGTCTTGAGGTTTGACTGCCCCGCTGGTGTCTTATACTCGTGGGCTACGGGCCATGACTTTTCTCCACTATGAAGACATGTGCTGTTAACTTCCTCCGCCGCGGTCTGGTGCTTTTCGCTCTGCTGTTTGGAGTCTCGCTCTCCATGGCGGAAATCGACCTCACCAAGCCCATCCCGGAGCTTAGGCTGAAGGATGGCCGCGTCCTGAAGGACGCCAGCTTGAAGGCCTTCAATTCCAAAACCGTGTTTGTGAAATGCGCCGCCGGACTGATTCAGGTGCGTAACGAGGTTTTCCCGGACGAACTGCAGCCGCAACTGAAGATAGCCCGCGAGGAAACAGCGGCAATTAACTCATATAAAGCACCCGTCAGGAAAGAACGTGATCCTGTGGCCGAGGCCAAAAGGACCGCCGTGGAACGCCAGCAGCGGGAAACTGAGAAACGGGAAGCCAGGGAAAGAGCGGAGGACGAAGAACAGCAAAGGCGGGCCGCGGAAGCGCGGATCAACCTGGTCAAGGGCGCGGTGCGCGAGAAGGCGGATAATTATTTCCGCTACGAAGACCGGCTCGGTTCGGGTTATGTCGCGGTCAGAAGTCTCTCCATCGAAATGGAAGAACCCGAGGAGTTCTCGGGCTGGACCGGCCGCTATACGGTCAAAGGCAAGGGCCACCTCGAATATTATGATTCTTACCGCGGCAGCTACAGCTTCTCACGCGCCAACCGATCGTTCATCGCCACCGTGGAAATCGACCAGAAAGGGAAGGCCAAGGTGATCGGTTTCGACCGCGGGGTGATCGATTAGCACCAGTAAAATGGTCGGGCTGGTGAGATTCGAACTCACGACCTCTTGCACCCCATGCAAGCGCGCTACCAGGCTACGCTACAGCCCGATGATTCATCGGAATGGTCAAGAAGCCCCATGCCCCCAGCCTAGGCAAGTCATTATTTTTTGCCAGCAATAGCTCCAGGACAGCCCGCCATACGTAGCTCGGCGACCGCAGGGAACCGAGCGAAGTATGGCGTCCCCGGCGTGACTCGAACACGCGACCGTCGGTTTAGAAAACCGATGCTCTATCCGGCTGAGCTACGGGGACGTAAGGGATCGAAGCGCCCGCAAAAATGCCGCCTCGGCCGCAGCAGTGCAAGTCCGGCCTGCACCGCGCGGCAGCCTTCGCCGGCTGGCCGAGCCGTGGCTTCTCGCGAGTAAAGGCTGGTGGAGCAGATGGGATTCAAACCCACGACCTCGTCGTTGCGAACGACGCGCTCTATCAACTGAGCTACTGCCCCGAAGGGAGGGATGCTTCTGGCGGACGCCTCCGCCGGAGTAAAACAAAATTTTGTGACATTGCTTCCCGCTCCCTGGCCGCGATTTAACCAGAGCGTCACCATTTCCGGCAATTTGCTGTTGCATGAAAGGTGACGAGGGAAAATACAAACCCTCCGCAGCAACCCTAATCCCTTTCCCACATGAAAAAGACCACCAAGAAGACTTCCCCGGCCGCCACCAAAGCGTCGATCGCCGCCGCCAAGGCCCCGGCTAAGAAAACCCCGGCTCCCGCCAAGCGGCGCGCCCACATCACCGAGCCGCCCGCGACCTTCATCTCCGCGAAGGTCGACGTCGGCTTCGGCAACCACCTCTATCTCCGCGGCGAAGGCCCGGGCCTGAGCTGGGATCGCGGCATCGCCATGGACTGCACCGCCGCCGACCTCTGGACTTCCACCGTCAAGGGCGCGACCGGGCCGGTGACGTTCAAGGTTCTGATCAACGACACCACTTGGTGCGACGCCAACGACTTTGTCGCCGAGCCAGGCCAGAGCATCACCGTCAACCCGGTGTTCTGAGCCGGTCCGTCTTCAAGGCGGATCAGGATTGATCGCGAGCAACGCCGCCCGCACCTCCTCGGCTGCGGGCTTTTCCCCCTGCCCATTCCGCGGCGGCAGCACCGTGCAGCGCATCTTGATGCGCGTGAAAGGCCACGGCACGTAGAAGCGATCCCAGCTCCGCAGCCGCCGGGCACGGTTGAATTCCGCCCCGAGCAGGATCATCGGCGCCCCGGTGCGCCGCGTGACGATGAGCACGCCCGCTTCGAGGGTATAGATCGGGCCGCGCGGGCCGTCGGGCGTGATGCCGACATCGTGCCCCTCGCGTATTTTCGCAATCAGCATGTGCGCCGCCTCGCGCCCGAGCGTGCTGGTCGAGCCGCGCACCGGGTGGATGCCGATCATCCGGTAAAACGCCGCCAGCCACGCGCCGTCCCGGCTCGCGCTGACAAGTCCGTAGACGCGGCGCCGGGTGCGGTAGCGCCGGAAAATCTCCGCCGAGAGAAACAGCCGGTTGTGCCAGAGCACGATCGCAGCGGGCTCGTCGGACTTGGTCAGCCGCGCCAGCGTGGCGGCGTCCGCCTCGAAGCGCAGTGTCCGGCCCCACGCGCGGACCAGCAGCGACAGCAACCAGAGCACGAACCGCCGCCAGCCGTGCACCTCGTTCACCTGGTCTGTCTCTTCCGTTTGCAGGCTCCCTTTATGCGCGGAAGAGCCGCTCCGCGCCAAGATAAACTTGAGCCCTCCCCGCCGCCACGCGACGCTGCCGCCGATGACCTCCCGCCTGCCGCCCTGCCCCCATCTGCCGGCGCCGCCCGCGCAGATGGACGCCGGCGCACTTACCGCGCATGGGCGCACGCGCGATGCCGCTTTCCACCTGACTGCGCTGACGTATGGACATTATCTCTGGCAACGCGGGCAAGTCGCCCGCGCCATCCTTTGCCTTGACCGCTCCTTCGGCACCAACCTGCGGGGCGACGAGCCCGTGCTCCGCGACTGGCCGCTGCCCTACGCCGCGCTCGCGTGGATGCTGCGCCATGCCCCCGTAGGCGTTTTCATCGGTAACCCCCGCGTGCATTACCAGCATCTCGCCGACCGCATGAACGAGCCCCGCCGCGAGCAGCGGCGCTGGCGGGCGTGGGCCTGTTGGGCGTTGACACGCCTCGCCCGGCCGGAATTCTCCGCCGACCCGAGGCACAAAGTGGTGGAGCCGGAACTGGAACTCCTCACGGAAAAACTTTCCCGGCACGGTCTGCCCGGCGAAACCTCACTCTGGCAGGCCGCCACGGCCGGACTGGAGGCCGGCTCGGACAAGCATTGACGGTCGCTGAATAGTTCAGACTGCCTCAATGAGGCGCGTGCAGCGGAATGACGTAGAGGCCTGACGGCAGGCAAACCCACACGTCGTCGTCGGACACCGCCAGGCTCGGACCATCGAACAAACGGCTGGCGTCGTCCTCGCCCAACGGCCGGATGGATCGAACCGTGTTTGTCCGCATGTCAATCTCCGCCAGTCCGAGGCGGCCATAGGATGGTTTCGTGAAGGATAATCCAAACCTGACCAGCACCGCCCAGACTGTGTCCTTGGTGGCGACCATCTGGGCGATCCCGTAGTAGTTCGGCCGCGCCTCCGTGTCCAAGGTCGCCTGAAAGGTCGCCATTACCTGGTTCGTCTTCGGGTCGATGCGATACATCGACGGCATCGAGACGGAGACCCAAACCGAACCGCCGCCGACAGCAATCCGGCCGACATCGACCCAGAGTCCCGGGATGGGGATCCTCGCAGTGATGCGGTTGGTCTCCGGATCAACGCGGCAAACCGCCCCGGCTTGGATCACCCAGACCGCCCCTTCGCCGACAGCCAGCCGCCCGGCATGACCGCCCAAGGGGACCGTCGCCGTGACTGCGCCGGTTGCGGGGTCGATGCGGAACAGATCGTCGAGGACGTTGACGGTGGCCCAGACCGCCCGCTCGCCGGTGGCAACGTAGGCCCGCTTGCCCTTGCTGCCCCACAAGGAGGCGAGCTGGATCCTCGCCGCGGGGCGCTGGGTCTGTGCGTCGATTTTGTGAACGGACGGATGGCTCCCGCCTTCGGTCAACCACACTGCACCGAACCCCGTGGCCAGATCGAAGGCGGCATTTGCCTGAGGCACGCGGATGCGCGCAAGCACCTCGTGGGATCGCGGATCGGTCTTCATCAGGTCCCAGCCGTGGAGTGGGGTCCACCACATCGCGTTGTCGCCCCGCGCCACGTAGTGAGCGTCCTTTATGCTCGGGGTCAGGGTGCCCGCCGGCAAAGTTGGCGCGACACCCTGCGGGCCGCTGCAACCCGCTGCGAACAGACCGGCCAGCAGGGTCAGGATGCCAAGTTTAGTTCTAATAACTCCGTGCTCCTTTTTGTCAGTCTACTCCATTCGCTCGCAGCGTCAATTGCCCCAGGTTTAGGAACCAACGGCCCAGTGCTTCATATCAAATGCTTTCACCGCGATAACGACAAATGGGCAGGTGCTGCCCTCGGCGGCACTACAGGAAAGCAAAAAAACCGTTTCCCAAGTGAGAAAAGTGGGTTAAAACTGGCGGGATGGACGGGACTCGAACCCGCGGCCTTCTGCGTGACAGGCAGACGCTCTAACCAACTGAGCTACCACCCCGAGTGTCGGGAAAGAGGCGCAACGTAGATTTCGACTAAGTCAAGTCAAGCTGTAGTTTGTCGCCTCAGGTTGAGTTGTTTTGGGCAAAATATTTCAGGGCTGCGTCGCGATCGCGACCGATCTGCGCGCGCAATTCGTCCAGGCCGGCAAACTTCGCCTCGGGCCGGAGAAAGTGCCGCCATTGCACGCTGATCCGGTCGCGCTCGGTCAGGTAGGATGTTTCCAGCAGATGCACCTCCAGCAGAGGCGGCACGGCAGCCCGCTCGACCGTTGGTCGCACACCATAGTTGGCCACACCGGTGATCGCGCCGCCTTTGGCCGACTCGACGGTGACGGCATAGACACCGAAACGCGGTTTCAGTTCGGGATCCCACGCGAGGTTCAGGGTGGGAAATCCGAGGGTGCGGCCCAATTTATTACCCGCCTGCACCACTCCCTCGGCAAAATAAGCATAGCCCAGCAATGCGCTGGCCTCCTCGATCGCACCCGAGGCGAGCAATTCCCGGACGCGCGAGCTGCTGATCGGAGCGCCGTTGTGGTGGAGCCGCGGCGCACTGCAGACGGTAAAGCCGGCCGCTGCCGCAGCAGCGACTAGCACCGACACGTCGCCCTCGCGCCCGCGGCCAAAGCGGAAATTCTCGCCCACGTAGACCGCCGCCAGGGCCGGCAGGCAGCGTTTGAGCTGGGCAACGAACTCGGGCGCCGTCGTCCGGGCAAACTCCGCCGTGAAATCCTGTTCGATGAGGAAATCGACGCCCAGGCTTGCGAGCACGCGGCGCTTCATCCCGGGCGGCATCAACTGGAGCGTCGGATTCTCCGGCCGGAAAATCCGGCTCGGGTGCGGCCAGAAGGTCAGCACGCCGGCGAGTCCGCTGGCGCGCCGCGCCGCCTGGAGGGCCGCGGCGATGACCGATTGGTGGCCGAGATGCACGCCGTCGAACATGCCGATGGCGAGGTGGAGCGGGCGCGGCGGCAGCGCCACGCCTGCGAGCCCTTGGAACTGGAGCGGCGCGTTCACTGCACCACGCTCGGCGCGGCCGCGTAGGCGGGGATGAGGAGCTTTTCGATCTCGGGCAGCGGCATTTCCTCCAATTTATCCAGCGGCGTGCATTGCGCGATAGTGAACTGGCCGCTGCCGGTGCGCCGCAAGGCCGAGAGGTGCGCACCGCAGCCGAGCTTCTGCCCGAGATCGTGCGCGATGGTGCGCACGTAGGTGCCCTTGGTGCAGTCGAGCCGGAAGGTGAGTTTCGGCAGCGCGAAGGAAACCAGGTCGAACTTCGCCACGCGGATGAAACGCGGCTCGCGCACCACCTCCTCGCCCTGGCGGGCCAGCTTGTAGAGCGGCACGCCGCCGAGCTTGATGGCGGAGAACATCGGGGGCATCTGGTATTGGTCGCCGAGGAAGGTGTTCATCGCCTCGCGCACCTGCGCCTCGGTGAGCGGCGGCACGGGGCGCGTCTCCATCACCTCGCCTTCGGCATCCTGCGAGTTGGTGGTGACGCCAAGGGTGATTTCGCCCTCATAGATTTTGTCCACGCTGATGAGGTATTGGGAAAGGCGCGTGGCCTTGCCAATGAGCATGATCAGCAGCCCGGTGGCCATCGGGTCGAGCGTGCCGGCGTGGCCGATGCGCTTGAGCTGCAATTTGCGGCGCAGGCGGTAGACGACGTCGTGCGAGGTCAGGCCCGGGGGCTTGTCGACCAGCAGCACTCCCTCGATTTCTTTTTTCGGGCCGAGGCTCATTTCCGGGCGCGGCTCTCGACCTCGGCGATGCGCTGCGCGAGCGCCGCGACGAGTTTCGGGTAGAAATGGGCCAGGGTATCGGGATAGTTGAGGCCGGCGGCGCTGGCGTGGCCGCCGCCGTTGAACTGGGCGGCGACGGTGTCCATGCGGTAGAGTCCGTTCTTGGCGCGCAGGCTGGCCTTGATGACGCCGTCGCGCTCCTCGATGAGCGCGCCGATCTCGACGCCATCGAGGGAGCGCGCGTAGTCGACCAGTCCCTCGGTGTCCTCGACGGTGGCGCCAACCTGCTCGAAGATGCCGTGCGGCAGCACGCCGATGCAGGCGCGGCCGCCGCACTCGAGCCGCAGCGAGCCGATGAAATGCTGCAGCAGCTTGAGTTTGCCGAGGGACTCGCGCTCGAAGAGCTCCTGGCCGGCCAGCGCGGGCTTGGCGCCGCGCCCGAGCAACTCGGCCGACAACTGGAAGGCACGCTGGCTCGTCGAGGAAAAACGGAACTGGCCGGTGTCGGTCATGATGCCGGTGTAAAGCGCCTGGGCGGAAGTGGCGTCGATGGGCAGCTCAGCGTCGAAGGATAGGCCCGCCAGCACTTCGGCGGTCGCCGACGAACCGGTGTCGATGAAATTGAACCGAGCGAAGCCGTCGTTGGACAGGTGATGGTCGAAGCAGCCCAGCGGCTCGGGATAAATCAGCCGGAGTTTTTCACCGGCACGGCCATGGTCGGCACAATCGACAAAGACCGCCGCGCGGCCCGCGTGGTCAAGGTCGTCGCGGCGGCAATACGGCGTGTCGCCGAGGAGGAACTTGATGCGCCGCGGCACGGGGTCGGCGCCAACGCAGACGGCGTCGAGGCCGCGCGCGCGGAGCACGCGGCAGAGCGCCACCTGCGAGCCGATGCAGTCGCCGTCGGGCCGCTGATGGCCGACGACGGAAATTTTCCACCCCGCCGCGGCGGCGAGAAACGCGGTGAAGTCGGCCGCGAACTGCGGGTAATAGGGCTTCACGGCTTCTTCTCTTTCCCGTCGATCTCGGCGAGCAACTGCTCGATGCGGAGCGTGCGCGGGGCGTGGTCGTCGTGGACGAAGGTCAGCAGCGGCACCTGGCGGAGGACGACGTGCTTGGCGACGTGCTCGCGGATTTCGCGGAGTCTGGCGCGGAGAAACTTGCCCGCCTTGGCGGCGGCGGCCTCGTCGGTGCCGATGACCGAGTAGAACACCTTGCCCTCGCGCAGGTCGCCGGTGATCTCGACGCCGGTGATGGTGATGCCCACGGTCTCGCTGGAGTAGCGGCGGTGCAAGTAGTCGCTGATTTCGCGCTGCATCAGCTCGTTGACGCGGAGGAGGCGGTTGCTCATGGCGGGAGTGGCGGCGGGATGGAACCGGAGGCCGGGGTGATGTGGGGGTGGCTCAGAGCGAGGCGCGGACCTTCTCGATCTCGTAGCACTCGATCTTGTCGCCGGGCTTGTAGTCGTCGAAGCCGTCGAGGCGGATGCCGCACTCGAGGCCGGCGCGCACCTCGTTGGCATCGTCCTTGAAGCGGCGGAGCGTGCCAACCTTGCCCTCGAAGGCGACATCCTTGCCGCGGCGGACGCGGGCGGCGATGTTGCGGTTGATCTTGCCCTCGGTGACGAGGCAGCCAGCGACGAAACCCTTGGCGACGGGGAAAATCTGGCGGACCTCGGCGGCACCGAGCCGGATTTCCTTGAGGTCGGGATCGAGCAGGTCGGCCATCATCTCGCGGACCTTGTCGCCGAGCTCGTAGATGATGTTGAAGTGGTGGACGGCAACCCCGTGGTGCTTGGCGAGGGCGGTGACGCCGTTCTCCTGCTTGGTGTTGAAGCCGATGATGACGGCCTTGGCGGCGCTGGCCATGAGAACGTCGTTCTTGGAAATGATGCCGACATCGGCGGCGACGATGTCGAGCGTCACCTTCGCGCTCTTGATGCCCTCGAGGATGTGGCGCACGGCCTCGACGGAACCGTAGACATCGGACTTGAGGACGACGCGGAGAACCTTCTCCTGCGTGGCGGCGATGTTGGCAAAAAGAGTGACGAGCGTGGTGTCCTTCGGCACGGCGGCGGCGGTGACCGCCACCTTTTTGACGCGGTGCTCCTCCTCCTCGGCGATGCGTTCGGCCTCGCGGGCATTTTTCACGGCGGTGAACTTGGCGCCGGAATCCGGCGTGCCGGACCAGCCAATGACGCGCACGGGCGTGGCCGGCGGGGCCTCCTTGAGGTTGTTGCCCTGGTCGTCGAACATGGCGCGGACTTTGGCCCAGTGCGGGCCGCACACGAGGGCGTCGCCGACGCGGAGCTTGCCGCTCTGGACAATGACCGTAGCGAGCGGGCCGCGGCCGACTTCAACCTCGGACTCGATGACGACGCCGCTGGCCTCGGCCTTGGGGTTGGCCTTCAATTCGAGAACGTCGGCCTGCAGCAGGATCATGTCGAGCAGCTCGGTGATGCCCTGGCCCTTGATGGCGGCGACGGGGACGGTAACGGTCTCGCCGCCCCAATCCTCGGGAGCGATGTTGCGCTCCTGCATCTGGGTCTTCACGCGGTCGAGGTTGGCACCTTTCACGTCCATCTTGTTGACGGCGACCATGAGGGCGACCTTGGCCTCCAGCGCATGCCGGAGCGCCTCGTCGGTCTGCGGCATGAAGCCGTCGTCGGCGGCGATGACGAGCACCGCAATGTCGGTGACCGCAGCGCCGCGGGCGCGCATTTTGGTGAAGGCGGCGTGGCCGGGCGTGTCGAGAAAGGTGATCTGGCGGCCGTTGTGCCCGATCTGGTAGGCGCCGATGTGCTGCGTGATGCCGCCGGCTTCGCCGGCCGCGACGTTGGCCTTGCGGATGGCGTCGAGCAGCGAGGTCTTGCCGTGGTCGACATGGCCAAGGATGCAGACGACGGGCGGGCGCGGGACGAGATTCTTGAGATCCTCATCGTGAATCTTCTTCGCATTGATCTTTTTCTGCTCCGGTGTTTCCTCGATTGGCGCCGGCGGCTGCTGTTCACCACGGTGCTTGATGTCGAGCAGGAATCCGTGTTTTTCGGCGAGCTTGGTGGCGACGGCCTCGTCGATGGACTGGTTCATCGAGGCGAAGATGCTCAATTCCATCAGCTCCGAAATGAGCTTGAAGGGCTTGAGGCCGAGCGCGACGGCGAAGTCTCGGACGATGATCGGGGGCTTCAGGTGAATGATCTTCACGTCGCCGCTCTGCGTGACGGTGACGGAGGAGACTGTGGGCGTGGCGGGCGCGAGTGGCGCAAACTTGACGGCCGACGGGAGCGGGGCGGCGGAGCCAGTCCGGGGGGCCGGCGGCGGCGGGGGCGCGTGCCTGGCTGGATACGTTGAAGCCAGGCGGCTCACGGGTGCCGGAGTGTGGGAAACGGGTGCGGGTCGGGTTGCCGCCAGCGCAGGGGCCGAGAAACGCGGCGGGGGCGGCGCCTTGATGGTCGGGGCGGGCGGCGGCGGCTTGGGTGCAACGACGAAGGGTGCAGGCATGGCGGCGGCGCGGGCAGAGGCGGCAGCCTTGGCGGCCTCCTCTTTTTCACGCGCGACGTCCTGCGCCGTCTTCACGAAGGCGCCGGCGGGGAAGCGCACGCGGGGCGCCTCCGGCTCGGCCGCGAGCGGCAGCGCAGCGGACGCCTCGGCGGCTATCATGGGCGCGACCTTGGCGGCGAATTCCTTGCCGATTTCCTCGACGTAAATATTGGCGATGGTGCTCGAGACCGACTTGGTGTCCGCCGACACGTAGCCGCGCTCCCTGAGGAGGGCCAGCATGTCCTTGCCCTCCATGTGATGGCGCTTGGCGAGTTCGTGGATGCGGATGCTCATTAAGTTGGTCGGATGGTGCGGAAAAACGGTCAGGCGTGCGCGCCGGTGACCTTGGCGATGATGCCCTGAGCCTCTTCCTCGGTGAAGCCGGCGTCGACGAGGTCCTTGGCCTCGACGCCCTCGAACGCGGCAGGTGAGTTGATACCTTGGGCGACAAGGCGCTCGGCGACGGGTTTCTCAAAACCAAACGTGGCGACGAGCAGGGCGATGGCCTGCGCGCGCGGGTCGGCGGCCTCGGTCTTGAACTCCTCGATGTCGAGGCGCCAGCCGACGAGGCGTGAGGTGAGGCGCGCGTTCTGGCCCTTGCGCCCGATGGCGATGGCGAGGTCCTCGTTGGCGACGCGGATAAGGATGCGTTTGTTTTTCTCGTCGAGGAAAATCTCGCGCGGAACGGCGGGCTTGATCGCCTCGATGAGCATCGCCTTCGGGTCGGCGTGGTAGGGGATGATGTCGATCTTCTCGCCGTTGAGCTCACGCACGATGCTCTTCACCCGGGCACCCCGGGCGCCGACGCACGCGCCGACGGGGTCGACCTTGGGATCGCTGCTGGTGACGGCGATCTTGGTGCGGTAGCCGGGCTCGCGCGCAAAGGCCTCGATCTTGACCGTGCCGTCGGCGATCTCGGTGACCTCCAGCTCGAAGAGGCGGCGGACGAATTTCGGGTTGGAGCGGCTGAGGATGATCTCGGGACCGCGGGTGGAATTCTCGATCTCCATCAGGAGGCAGCGGATGCGCTCGCCGGGGGAGTATTCCTCGCCGGGGACCTGCTCCTTGCCGGGCATGACGGCCTCGGCCTTCCCGAGGTCGACAAACAGGTCGTTGCGCTCGCGGCGGCGGACCGTGCCGCTGACGATGTCGCCGACAGAGTCCTTGAAGTCGTCGTAGATGCGCTCCTTCTCGAATTGCCGCAGGCGCTGCATGATGGCCTGGCGGGCGGTTTGCGCGGCGATGCGGCCGAGGTAGGCCGGGTCGATTTCCTTCTCGATGACATCGCCGATCACGGCGCCGGACTTGAACACCTGGGCCTTCTCGACGTGGATCTGGGTCTTCGGATCGGAGATGGAGTCAACCACCTTGAGCAGCGACCAGGCGTGCAGCTGGCCGTTCTTGGGATTGATCTCGATTTTTAGCTCCTGGCCGGAGTTGATGCCTTTCAACGCGGCGGTTTTGATCGCGTTGACGATGGCGGAGATCATGTCGGCACGGGGGATGCCTTTCTCCTTTTCCATGTATTCGAGAACGGACAGGATTTCGCTGCTCATGGGATGTGTTGGTGGGTGGAAAAAAAAAGCGGACCCGAGGGCCCACTTTTGAAAGTGAACTTGTTTGAAGGACGGTAACGATATTAAACCACGCGATTGGTTGTCAAGCGTGCGGCAAGTTTTCTGCCGGCCAGGCACTTGCGCGAGATTCCCGTTCCAAAATCCACCCGAGCAACCCCTGTCCGTAGCCGTGGCAAACCGGTTGCATCCGACCGTCCGTTACCCCGAGGCGTGCAAGGCTTGACTTCAAGCGATCGGGCGCATCACCGAGATACCAATGAAACCACACCGAAAAATGGTCGCGCCCTGTGACCGCGGTGAGCAACGGCAGAAAGCCGTCGCAGACGAGATTGTCCAATCGCATGCCGCCGACCGCGCCGGCCGTAATTTCATCGGCAAAGGACTGGCGTAGCTCAGGCAATGCGAGCGCGACACGCACCGGCCGGCTCATGGAGGCACCACCACCGGTTAGGAAAATCTTTTCAGCGAATGCGAGCAGCCGCGCCGGCCAGTCGCGACGCGCTGCGGTCCAAACCTGATATTGCCGGAGACGAGCCAGCGGATGATTGGCAGGCCGCACGCCCTGCAACTGCCAGAACGCCCCACCCTCCGCAAAAATCCCCGGCACGTCCGTCGCGGCCGGCCAGAGTTCGAGCGGATAACGGGCCGCGAGCGTGAGCATGGCGGCGCGATTCTGGCGATAGCCGAGGATTTCCAGCGCCGTGTGGTGCGCGGCGGCGACCCAACCGAGACGTTCGATGCGCCGGCCCGCGAAATGCACCTTTTGCCGCCAGCGGGCCGCCGCCTTTCCCCGCAATAATTCCCGCACCGCGGCGACGGGACGTCCGGCCAGTTCGGCGAAGTGCCGCCACTCGTCGCGCGCCGTGATGGTTTCCAAGGCATCATCCGCGGCGTATTCCTCCAGGTCACGGTGCAGCAGCGGAAGCAGGACAAGCGAAGGAATGGTCCGGCCGTCGCTGTGCCGTATGGCGCGCACTCCCTCTGGCAACGGGAAAAGCAGCACGTGCAGCTCCACCTGCGCATAGGCGGGATCCTTCCCGTGTCCATGCGCCATCCAGTCCTGCGACTGGAAATGCACCTCGACGTCGCCGGCGACCGGCGTGCCGGTGAAGCTCAACCGCGCGTCCTGGAAATCGGGACCGCCCAGCAAATTCCAGCGGCCGGGATAGCGCACGATGAGCCGGCGTCCGTCCGTCAGGACTGCCCGGCCAAGGTCGAAATCGCCCTGCAGCCAGATTTTCTGCAGCACCCGTTCGGTGAGTGTGAACGGTCCATACAAGCCGGGCATCTCGGCAACCTGGGAGTATTCGGGGGCCATGGCGGAAAGCAGTGCCGCCCGGCCCGTAGCGGCAAACTTGCAGGCTGGACACTGCGGAGATTTCGCCAAGGCTGCGAGAATAATTGCAGCCTTGCTGCACCGGAAGGGTGGCCGAGTGGTTTATGGCTCCAGTCTTGAAAACTGGCGTGGGCGCAAGCTCACCGTGAGTTCGAATCTCACCCCTTCCGCCAGTTGCCCGCATAATACGCAGCCCGGATGGCTGGCGGCGCGGTTCCCCAAACGACCTGCTTAGTCGTCGCGGCGACCGCCGGTCAGGATCAGGAGCAGGTAAAGGAGATTGCCGACCGTGGAGACGAAGGCGGCTACGTAGGTGAGCGCGGCAGCATCAAGTGTTTCGTTCACGCCGGGCATCTCATCCGAGTCTAGGATACCGAGGTTGACCAGCTGGACTTTGGCCCGGCGCGAGGCGTCAAACTCGACTGGCAGAGTCACAAGCTGGAAGAGCGCGATGACCGTAAGCGCGATAACACCCAGCTGAAGGACCATGATGCCGAGCGCCTTGGCGCCAAGCAGTGAGGCAAGCAGGATGCCGAAGCTCAACACGCCCCAGGCGACGGGTGCGGCGATCTGGACGGCAGGCACGAGCACCTGCCGGAAGTTCATCATGGCGTAACCGACCTTCTGCTGGATGGCATGGCCGGCCTCGTGGGCGGAGACACCCAGCGCGGCGAGACTCGTGCCACGGTAATTGGGCTGGGAGAGAGCGAGACGCTTGTGGACCGGGTCGTAGTGGTCGGACAATCGGCCTTCGACCTCGACAATCTCGACGTCGTGGATGCCGGCACTTTCCATCACGGCGGCGGCCGCCTCGCGACCGGTAATCCCACCGCGGGAGGGTATCTGCGTGTTCTTACCATAAGCGCTCGACACACGCATCTGCGCATAAAGGCCGAAGAGCAGCGGGACGATTATCAGGGCGATCCAGAGCATCATAGTGAAAATTGGGTTAGCAGCACTGATTGCCGGCCGGGGATATTTTGCCAGCGAAAAATGCCCGAATGGAAAGCGCCAGACCGCTTGTAACCACCCGCCGATGTCGGGTCCCGCCCCCAGTTAGGCGGCGGTAAGTCGCTGAAGAGTCACTCCTCGCCGTCGTTGCCGATGGCCTCAACGGGGCAGCCCTCGAGGGCCTCCATGCAAAGTGCAATTTCCTCCTCGGTGGCCGGCTGCTTGTGGACGTAGGAGTAGCCACCCTCCTCATGCCGGGTGAAAAACGCCGGCGCAGTCTCGCGGCAGAGGTCACAGTCGATGCATTGCTGGTCGACAAATAATTTCCCAGGAGCGTTTTCTTTCCACTTCTCAGCTTTGTTGGCCATGATGGGCAACTCAAAGGCAATTCATTGCCCTGTCAAGCGGAGCCAGCCCAGTGGTGAGATCCAGCAGCTGGCCTGCGCCGCCCAGAAGCTTGAGTTTAGGGCGCTGCAACCTAACCTGCGGGCAGATGCTCTCCGACCGGCCCTACATGCGCGGCGATTACCAGCGGGAAACCACCTCCGCGGTGACCTGGTTGTTGTGCGCCGTGCTGGCCGGCTTTGTGATTCAAAACATCTTTGGCGCCTGGCTGAAAAGCCCGGCGATCGAGGCCATGCTCGCCCTCAGCCCGGCGAACATCCGGCATGGGTATTGGTGGGCGTTTGTGACCTATGTCCTGCTGCACGCGAACCTTCTCCACCTGTTCCTGAACGGCCTGGGCCTCTTTCTCTTCGGCCGCGAACTTGCCCCGTTGCTCGGCAACGCCCGCCTTGCCGCCGTGTTCTTCGCCGCGGCCGTGGCGGGCGGGCTGGCGTGGGGCGCGGCCCACTGGTTAGCCGGCGGGACAATGCTCCTCGGCGCGAGCAGCAGCGTCATGGCGTTTTTTGTAATCTATGCCTGCTTCCAGCCCGAGCGCGATATCACCTTCCTGCTCTTTTTCGTGCTGCCCGTCACCCTGAAGCCCAAGGTGATGATCTGGCTCGTCCTCGGTTTCGATCTGCTCGGTTTCCTCTTCAGCGAGCTGCCCGGCCGCGGCGCCTTTGACACCAGCATCGCCCACTCGGCGCACCTCGGCGGTGCGCTGGCCGGCTGGATCTACTTCCGATTCTTCCACGCCAACCGCGGCTGGGATCGCGCGGCGACGTTGAGCGTCGAACTGCCCCGGTGGTTAAAGCGAAAGGATGCCGCCGCCCGCACCTCGTTCAGCCAGAAGGTCAACCTCCCCCGCCGTCCCGATCTCCGGGCCGAAGTCGACCGGATTCTCGATAAAATCAACAGCGAGGGCTTCGGCGCCCTGACCCAGGAGGAAAAGCACCTCCTCGACGAGGCCAAGGATCTGCTCAGCCGGCAGTAGGTCTTGCGCCCGCGCTTGCCTTGGACGCGAAAACGCATTGTTTTGACCGACTTTCCGCGCAACCCGTCGTATTCCAGGAAACAAATTCACCCTCGCCGCCACTAATAGCGATCCTCCTGACCCTCCTTCCGCGATGATACCTTCCCTTTTGCGCCGCCTTGCTCTGCTGGCCTTGCTACCGGTGCTCTGCGCCTCCGCGGCCATTGACCGCGATTACAAGACCACACCCGTCATGCGCCTCGAGGTGCGCACCTTGGTGCAGATGCTGGAATATTTCCACTACAACAAGGACGTCGTCTCATCCGCCGACTACCCGCAACTCGTCACCGACTACATGGCCGAGCTCGATCCGCAGCGCCTGTTCTTCACCGCGCCAGACGAGCAGGCCCTGCGCCGGCAGTTCGGTCCGCGCGTCGAGACCGACCTGGCTTACCTCGGCAACATCGACACCGCCTTCGATATTTTCCGCCTCTACGAACAACGGGTGCAATCCCGCACCTCCTGGATTTTTGACGAGCTGAAGAAAGAATCCGACTTCACCACCAAGGAGCACTACGCCACCGACCGCTCCAAGTCCCCCTGGCCGGCCAACGCCGCCGAAGCCGACGACCTCTGGCGCCGCCGCCTCAAATTCGAGCTGCTCTCCGATCTCATCAACGACAAGCCCCTCGCCGAGGCCAAGACCATCATCCGCAAGCGTTACGAGCGCATGCTCAAGAACGTCGCCGATATCGATGCCTCCGACGTGCAGGAAATGTATCTTTCCAGCCTCACCCGGATGTATGACCCCCACTCGTCGTATTTCTCCGCCGACACCTTCGAGGATTTCGGCATTCAGATGAAACTCTCGCTCGTCGGCATCGGCGCCATCCTCGGGCTCGAGGACGACGGCAACTGCGTCGTGCGCGAAATCGTGCCCGGCGGCCCCGCCGACCTCAGCGGCCAAATCAAAGTCAAAGACAAGATTCTCGCGGTCCAGCAACCCGGCGCCGAGAACATCGAGGTCATCGGCATGAAGCTCCGCCGCATTGTCGAGATGATCCGCGGACACAAGGACACCAAGGTCACCCTTACCGTCCAGCCCCACGACTCCGCCGAGCCAACCAAACAGAAATCGGTCACCATCACCCGCGACGTCATCAAGCTCAACAGTGCCCGCGCGCAGGCCGCCATCTACGACCTCCCTGATGCGCAGGGCCAGCCTATCCCCATCGGCGTCATCACACTCAATTCCTTCTATGGCCCGTCCGACGACGCCGACACCAAGGAACTCAGGAGCACCGCCGCGCAGGATGTCGCCGAGCTCATCGGCAAGCTCAGGCAGCAGAACGTCCGCGCCCTCGTCCTCGACCTGCGCCGCAACGGCGGCGGCCTGCTCTCCGAGGCCATCAATCTCACCGGCCTCTTCATCGGCCAGGGCCCCGTCGTCCAAGTGCGCGACTCGCTCAACCGCCTCGTCGTCGACAGCGACACCAACCCCGGCATCACCTACGATGGCCCGCTCGCCGTCCTCACCTCGCGCTTCAGCGCCTCCGCTTCGGAGATATTCGCCGGCGCTCTCCAGAACTACGGCCGAGCCGTCATCATCGGCGACAGCACCACACACGGCAAAGGCACCGTGCAGGCCGTCCTTGAGATGAAGAACTATCTCCCTCGCACGAACCAAGCGCCCGGCAAGACTGGCGCCGCTAAGCTCACCGTCCAGAAATTCTACCTGCCAAACGGCTCCTCCACCCAGAAAAAAGGCGTCACCCCCGACATCCCCCTGCCCTCGATCGACGACTACCTGCCCATCGGCGAAGCCGATCTGCCCCACGCCCTCGTCTGGGACGAGATCAAGTCCGCCCCGTTTGACGGCCATCCTCTCGACAAGGCGTTTATCCAACCGCTCCTCCAGGCCAGTCAGGAGCGACAGGACTCCGAGCAGGAATTCGTCTATCTCAAGAAGCAGATCGCCCGCTTCAAGGAGAGGCAGGAGCAGAAACTGATTACCCTCAATCTCCCCGAGCGCCTCGCGCAGAAAAAGGCTGACGACGAATTCAAGAAGCTGATGGACGCGGAGCGCGACCGTCTCGCCAAATATAATTTCGCCCACCGTGAGATCAAGCTCGACACCGTCCTCGCCGCCGAGGCCAGCGGCAAGAAAACCCCCGCCACCGACGATGGCGACACGGACACCGCGGACGATTCCATTACCGCCAAGATCGACATCCACCTCCGCGAAACCCTGCGCGTCGTCACCGACGCTCTGCGCCTCTCCAAGAATCCGCTTTACTGGGCCAACGGCGCGGCGCCTCTCACGGCCGCCAGCCTAAAGAAAAGCTAGCACGTAGCGCTCGCGCCCGGCTAGGTCGGCCAACGACTCGCTCCGGGCATAGCCTTCCGCCGTGATCAGTCGGCCCAGCTGTTCGTGCTGGCGCAGGCCCGTCTCCAAGGCCAGCAGCCCGCCCGCCTCCAGCCGGCGGCGCGCCTCGCGGATGATCCACTCCAGCGCCGCGATGCCATCCGGCCCGGCCGCCAGTGCCTCGCGCGGTTCGTAGTCCTTCACCTCGGGCGCCGCCGCGTCCGTCTCGACATCCGAAAGATATGGCGGGTTGGCGACAATCAGATCGAATTTCTCGTCGCCTAGCGCCGCAAACCAGTCTGATTGACGGAAACTCACCCGTCCCTCCAAGCCGTGGGTGCGGGTGTTTTCCCCGGCGAGTGCCAGCGCATCCGCGCTCCGATCCACTGCGACCACCTCGGCCGCGGGAAAGATTTTCGCCAACGCCAGCGCGATGGCTCCGGTGCCCGTGCCGAGATCGAGGATGCGCCGCGGCGGCGCCGGCACACGCTCCTTCACCAGCTCGACCAGCCGCTCCGTCTCTGGGCGCGGGATGAGGGCGCGCCGGTCGCACTTCAGCTTCAGCCCGCTAAAATCCGTCTCACCGGTGATGTATTGGAGCGGTTCGCGTGCGCCGCGTCGCTTCACCAGCGGCCGGATTTTCCCCAGCTCCGTCTCGGTGAGCGGCCGCTCGAACTGCAGGTAAAGCTGCATGCGCGGCAGACCGAGCGCGTGGCCGACCAGCAGTTCGGCATTCAGCCGCGGACTTTCCACTTCCCGTTTTTCGAGAAACTCGGTGGTGCGTTTAATAATCTCGAGGACGGTCAGCATGTCAGTCGCCATCCTCCGCCGCCGGTCGCTGGCGCGCCGGGAGTGGCCCTCCGGCCAGACCGGCGAGCTTCTCCTCGAACTCGGCACGCTGGAGCGCGGCGAGGAGCGGCCCAAGATCGCCCTCCAGCACCGCGGGCAGGCTGTGCAGGGTGAGGCCGATGCGGTGGTCCGTCACGCGGTTCTGCGGGAAATTGTAGGTGCGGATGCGCTCGCTGCGATCGCCGGTGCCGATCTGGCCGCGGCGCTGCGCGGCGTATTTCGCATGCTCGGCCTCCTCCCGCTGCTTGAGCAGGCGCGAGCGGAGCACGGCCAGCGCGCGCGCCTTGTTTTTCTGCTGCGAGCGGTCGTCGGCGCAATAGACGGTCAGACCGGTCGGTCTGTGGACGATGCGCACTGCCGAGTCGGTGGTGTTGACGCCCTGCCCGCCCGGACCGCTGGCGCGCTGCACGGTGATCTCAAGATCCTGTGGGTCGATCTGCACGTCCACCTCCTCGGCCTCGGGCAGCACGGCGACGGTGACGGTCGAGGTGTGGATGCGGCCGCTGGCCTCGGTCACCGGCACGCGCTGGACGCGGTGCACGCCGCTTTCGTATTTGAGCTGCCGGTAGACCTGTTCGCCCGTGATGAGGAAGATGACCTCCTTGAAGCCGCCGCGGTCGGATCCGCTGGAGCTCATGGGCTGCACTTTCCAGCCGCGGCTCTCGGCGTATTTCATGTAGAGGCGATAGAGCTCGGCGGCGAAGAGGCTCGCCTCGTCGCCGCCGGCGCCGGCGCGGATTTCCATGACGGTGTTGCGCGAATCGGACGGCTCCGGAGGGATCATCGCCGTGAGCACGGCCTGCTGGAGCGCGGCGCGGCGCGTCAGCAGCGCCGGCAACTCGTGCCCGGCCAGCGTGCGCAGCTCGGCATCGGCCGCGGTATCTTTGGCGAGCACCTCGTGCTCCGCGATTTCACGGACGGTGCGCTCATGGGCATGGAAATCGGCGACCAACTGGCCGAGCTGCTGGTGCTCACGGGTAACCTCGGCGGCACGGCGCTGGCTGGCGTAGAACGACGGCTCCGCCATCTGCGCGGCGAGTTCGTCGAGCCGATGTTGAAAGGGGGTGATGTCGGGGAGAATATCCATGCAGACGGGGAAAATTGCGAATTGCCTCAGCCGCGGTGCGCGGCTTTATGGAATGCCAAACGATGGCCGGCCCGCGCCGCCTAGTAGAAAACATCCGCGATGGCTTCGACGCTCTTCACTCAAAACATCATCGCCTGCATCTGGGATTTTGACAAGACTCTGATTCCGGCCTACATGCAGGCGCCGTTGTTCCGCCGCTATGGGGTCGACGAGGCCACCTTCTGGGCCGAGACCAACGCTCTCGCCGAGAACTACAAGCGGCGCGGCTACCATATCGCCCCCGAGATCAGTTATCTCAACCACCTGCTCACCTACGTGCTGGCGGGGCCAATGGCGGGTCTGAACAATAGAATTCTCCGCGAGAGCGGCACCGAAATCCAACTTTATCCCGGTTTGCCGAAGTTCTTCGAGCAATCGCGCGCCTGGGTGAAGGTTCGGCCGGAATACGCCAAGCACGAGATCGTGCTCGAGCATTATGTCGTCAGCACCGGCCTCGCCGAGATGGTGCGTGGCAGCGCGATCGCGCCCTTCGTCGACGGCATCTGGGCCTGTGAATTCATCGAAAGCCCGCTCCAGCCCGGATTCCTGCGGCAGAAGGAGTTCGCCCTCGATGCCGCCGCTGAGATCGCCCAGATCGGCGTGATGATCGACAACACGACGAAAACCCGCGCGATTTTCGAGATCAACAAGGGCACGAACAAGAACCCCGCCATTGACGTCAACGCCAAGGTTGCACCCGAGGATCGCCGCATTCCCCTCCAAAACATGATCTACATCGCCGACGGCCCAAGCGACGTGCCGAGCTTCTCCGTCGTGAAAAAGGGCGGTGGCAAGACCTATGCCGTCTACAATCCCGCCGTGCGCGCCGAATTCGAGCAGAACGACCGGCTGCGCCACACCGGCCGCATCGACCATTACGGCCCGGCCGACTACACCGAGGGCAGTGCCACGGCCAACTGGCTCCACCTGCAGATTGAGAAAATCTGCGATGGCATCGTGGCCGGCCGCGAATCCGCCGTCTCCTCGCGTGTCTCACGGCCCCCTCGCCACCTGAATGTCTCGCCCGAGGAGGAGGCCGCCCAGCAGCCGAAGCAATCCACCTTTCTAGAGTAACCCGCCTGACTTGCCCGGCACAAATCCTGCCGGTTGCTGCGAGGGGAATGAAAAACGCCACCCGGATCGAGTGGCGTGGTTGTAGTGAAATCTTTCGTGGAGGTCAGCCCGAGGGGCTGACTACCTGTGGATCCAGTATACTGATAGCGTTACCCCCAACAAACTCAATCGCTTGGTTTGCCTGAGAAATGGCGTTTAGTATCAGTGTCTGCGCCGCATCAGATACGGGAGTCGTTTGAGTCGGAATGGTGACGTTGATTAATTGGTGTGTATTCGGATCCGCAGTTGCCGTAACCGTGATTTCCTGCCCTTGCGACACATCTACATTATTGGCTCCCGCAACAAAACCGGTGAATATCACCAAGCCCTCGGCAGTCGTTAGCGTGAAGGTGAATCCTTTGCCATCCTCTGTGGGACGGAAGACGATCTTAAAAGTAGTGCCCCGGATACCTGCCGCACCCACCGCAGTTCTAACGGTGTAGGATGAGCTGGTATTCAATTTCTTCACGTTACCGATCATCTCGCCGTAGGCCAAGGCCAAGGTAGTCTTCGATACCGTGGGCTCGTTTTTCAGCTTCGACACATTGACCGTTTCCGCCAGGGGATCCATCTTGAATTCACTGATGCTGAGGCGGCTGTTCGCTGCCAATTTCACCGACGCACCATTCATGAATACCAACACCACACTCGAGTCGGTGCCGGTAGTGACGGTGTCGCTTTCGGTAAGCATATCGCCGTTTTTCAGTTTTACTGAATCACCGCTCGTGGAAATTTTGTAGACATCCTTCTCCACTTTGGCGGTTTTGATTTGACCAGCCTGGGTTTGGGCCCAGCTGCTCAAAGACAAAGAAATTGCAACAAAGGTGCAGAAAAGAAGACGGGAGACTGTTAGTTTCATGATTCCTCCAAAGGATGGTAGTTGGCGTTTATGTAAAACAAAATGAATACCTATGAATCAATTGGTCAACCATTAAAGAACACCAGTAATAGCATCTACTGCCGCTAAATAGGAAGGTTGTTATTTGATAACAGCTACTCCCCGATTATGAAGGCAACCCAGCTTTTATCGATGGGATAGAGTCTCTAAGGAAAGACGACACTTTATTCCTTCACCGCCACTCCAAACTGCTCGATCAGCCGCGCCACCAGCGCCGTCCAGCCCGTCTGGTGGTTCGCGCCGAGTCCGCGGCCCGTTTCGCCGTGGAAATACTCGTGGAAGAGCACCATGGGTCCGCAGGCTGAATCGTGGTCCATCCGGTCCTCGCCGCCGTGGCACGGCCGCCGGCCGTCGGCGGCGGGCACAAACATACCCACCATCCGCCGGGCCAGCTCGGCCGCCGCCTGCTTCAGGTTGATGCGCCGGCCGCTGCCGGTAGGAAACTCGACGGTGAAGGAGTCGCCGTAAAATTGATGGTAGCGTTCCAGTGCCTCGATCAGCAGGTAATTCGTCGGGAACCAGACCGGCCCGCGCCAGTTGGAGTTGCCGCCGAACAGCCCGGAGTCTGACTCGCCCGGCACGTAGGCCACGCGGTATTCCTGCTCACCGGCCTGAATCACAAACGGCTGCTCGCCGTAGACCCGCGAAAGCGAGCGCACGCCGTGCGGCGAGAGAAATTCCTTCTCGTCGAAAACGTAGCTCAGCACGCGCGCCAGCCGCTCGCGCGACGGGATGGCGAGCAGGCGGCGGCCGTTGCTGCCGCCGTCACGCGTCAGGTAGGAGATGTGCGCCGCGAGGTCGCGCCGGTTCTCGAGGAACCATCGCGTGCGCTTGGCGAAGCCCGGCAGCTGGTCGAGCCGCGCCTCGTCGATGAACTCGACGGCGAACAACGGAATGATGCCTACCATCGAGCGCAACCGCAAGGGGAACGATTTCCCGCCGAGCAGCAGCTGATCGTAATAAAAGCCGTCCTCCTCGTGCCACAGGCCGGTGCCGCCGAGGTTGTTCATGGCATCGGCGATGGCCACAAAGTGCTCGAAGAACTTCGAGGCGATGTCCTCGTATTCAGGCGCCTGCTCGGCCAGCTCGAGCGCCATCGCCAGCATGGTCGAGCAGTAGAACGCCATCCACGCCGTGCCGTCGGCCTGCTCCAAATGGCCGCCGGTCGGCAGCGGCTTGGAGCGGTCGAAGACCCCGATGTTGTCGAGTCCGAGAAAACCGCCCGAAAACAGGTGCCGGCCGCCCGGGTCCTTACGGTTCACCCACCAGGTGAAATTGACCAGCAGCTTCTGGAACACCCGCGCGAGGAACAGCCGGTCGCGCCCGCCGCGCGGTCCGGTCATCTTGTAGACGCGCCAGCAAGCCCACGCGTGCACTGGCGGGTTCACGTCGGAGAAGTTCCACTCGTAGGCGGGGATCTGCCCGTTTGGGTGCATATACCACTCGCGCAAGAATAGGTTCAGCTGGTTCTTGGCAAACTCCGGGTCGATCCGCGCGAACGGGATCATGTGGAACGCCGTGTCCCAGGCCGCGAACCAGGGGTATTCCCACTTGTCCGGCATCGAGATGATGTCGCGGTTGAACAGATGCGGCCAGTCGCTGTTGCGACCGCGGCGCCGCGCGGCGGGCGGGGTCGGTTGCAGCGCGTCGCCCTCCAGCCAGTCGGCGACCACGAAATGATAAAACTGCTTCGACCACAGCAGTCCAGCGTAAGCCTGCCGCGCGACGTTGCACTCCTCCTCCCCTAGCCCGGCCGGCAGCACGGCCGCATAAAACTCGTCCGCCTCGCGGCGGCGGTCCACGAGCACGTGGGTGAAGCCCGCGCCGAACGGCTTGGCGGGCATCGCGGCCTCGGCATAAAGCCGCGCGCGCACGACGTGCGATTCGCCCGGTGCCAAGTCGAGCACACAATGCGCCGCCGCCTTCGTTCCCTGCCGCTTCGGGTTCACCGCCTCCTTGCGTCCGCGCACCACGTAATCGTGGAAGGCGTCCTTGACGTGCGGACCGGCGTTTTCGCCCCGGAACAGCCGCTCGATGTTTGTCTCGTTGTGGGTGAAGAGAAACGGCGCGAGCGACTCCGTGAACGGCTCCGCCTCGAAATAAAAACGCCCGAGCGACACGTGGTGCGCGACCAGCCGCCCGAGGCCCGACTGCTGCAGCCGCGGCTTCAGTTCGCAACCATCGTGCTTGCAGCCCCACGACCAGTTGTTGCGAAACCACAGCGTCGGCAACAGGTGCAGCATCGCGCGCTCCGGACCGCGGTTGGTCGCGGTGATTTCGATCAGGATGTCGTCGGGGCCAGCCTTGGCGTATTCGACCGCCACCTCGAAGTAGCGCCTCCCAGCGAAAACGCCCGTGTCGGCCAGTTCGAACTCCGGCTGGTCGCGCCCGCGTCGCGCGTTCTCCTCGCGCAGCCGCGCGTAGGGGAACTCCGCCTGCGGATAGTGGTAGACCGCGCGCATGTGACTGTGCGTCGGTGTGCTCGCCGTGTAGAAATACGCCTCCTTCACGTCCTCCCCGTGGTTGCCCTCGGGTCCGCTCAGGCCGAAGAGCCGCTCCTTGAGATATGGGTCGCGGCCATTCCACAGCGCGAGAGAGAAACAGAGCCGGCACTCGCGGTCGGTGATGCCGAGCAGGCCGTCCTCGCCCCAGCGGTAGGCGCGGCTCATCGATTCTTCGTAAGTGAAATACTTCCACGCTTCGCCGTCGGCCGAGTAGTCCTCGCGCACCGTGCCCCACTGCCGCTCGGCGAGATACGGGCCCCAGCGCTTCCAGTTTTTCGTGCGCGCCTCGTCGTCGGCCAGACGCTGGTGCTCGGCGGTTGAGGCGGCCGGTAGTTTCACGGCTGCAGATGCTACAGGCCGCCGACGGCTTGGCACGGCAAATCTCCGCCGTGTGCGACCGCGCTCAGAGCAGCTGCTGCAACGCCTCGCGGCCGGCCTTGCCCGCCAGCACGTAGACGTGCGCCGCGTCGGTCCAGAGCGCCACGCTCACGCCGTTTTTCTCCGTGAACACCGGCGCGGCCTGGCCCGACACCGACGGGAAATCCGCCCGGCGGGCGACGTAGTAATGAAACCATTTGCCGTCGCGCTTGAAGCAGATCTCGAGCAGCGCGCACTGTTCGCAGCTGATGGTGCGGCAACCGTTGCGCCGCAGGGAGGCAAAGTCGATCGGCATGCCCGCACCCAACCGGCGGTCGGCCTGGCTGAGCATTGCCTGCAAGGACTCGGCTTCCTCGCCGCGGCCACCGTGCCGCTCGGCGTGGAACGCGTCGTTGATGACGAAGTCGGTGAGCGTGGGTTCGGCCGCCGCGGTCTTCGGCCAGAAGGCGACCGTGGCCGTAAAAATCACCGCCACACTCGCCGCCAGGGCCGCCCAGACGGGCTGCCGCCACCAGCTGTGCGCGCCGGGCTGGGTCGCGCTGATTTTGCCGCCGGCCAGGATTGCCTCGCGCAGGCCAGCGGGCGGAACCAACTCGCCAAGCTTCGCGCACATCGCGCGGTCGAACAACTGCTGGGCGGCGAACCAATGGCCCAGCATCGGATCGATGCGGGTCTGGTCGAGCGCGGCGCAGAATGTCGCGTCGTGGGCGTCGCCGCCGTTGGGCCGGTAGGCATTGAGAATAAACATAGCCTCCGAGTTTTTCATGGGAATTTCCTCCGGGGTTGGGCTTCGAATGCGATGACCTTGCCGCGCGCGTCGGCTTCCTTGCGGGCCAGCGCCGTGCGCAACTGCGACTTGCCGCGCGAGAGGCGCGACATCACGGTGCCGATCGGCACCTCGAGCGTCTCGGCGATTTCCTTATAGGAGAGATCCTGCAAGTAAAAAAGTGTCAGCGGCGCGCGGTAGGCCTCATCCACTTCCAACAGCGCCTCGACGACCAGCGATGCATCCAGGCCGGTGACGAGGTCGACCTCCGGCGCGGGCGGATCGGCCTCGACCGGCCCGAGATCCTCGAGCGCGGTGACGTGCTCGGCCCGGCGGCGGCCGCGAAGGAATTCCCGGTAGAGGGTGGTGAAGAGCCACGACTTGGCCTTGCTGCCATCGCGCAACTGATCGCCCTTTTTTGCCCAGATAAAAAAAGTCTGCTGGGTAAGGTCGCACGCATCCGACGAGCTCTTCGTCAGGCTGAGCGCGAAGCGGTAGAGCGGTGTGTAGTGCGCGTCCACCAGCTGGGTGAAAATGTCGCTGGGCATGCGGGGATAAGAGTCGACCTCCCAGCCGGTTATTCCAGCAAAAACGTCCGGGTCGAGGTCCGGCGCCGCGCGGGCCAAATTCCCGTTGACGGGCTGTTGTGCCGCCCCTTTAACTCGGCGCCTTTCGCAGTCGGCAAGGTAGCTCAGTTGGTAGAGCAGAGGACTGAAAATCCTTGTGTCCCCGGTTCGATTCCGGGCCTTGCCACCACTTTCCCCGGCCCCGTCAGGAGGCCGCTGCCGGCGGCGGTGGCGCGGAGCTGACCAACTGGATCGCTTCGATGGGACTGGTCGTGAATCGTCGCCGCCCGTCCTCGTAAGTGATTTCAATCCCCCCGCCGCAGAAAAGATGGTCGGGCTTGATCAGGCTCGAGCGACCGAAGACGCAACCCTGGATTTTTACCGGACCGCGCGGCCGGTCGATCCGGTCCGTGGTCATCTGGGCGGAGTGCCCCCCAGTCATTTGAAAAAAATAAGTGGTGTTGCGCGTGCGCACGAGCAAACGGTCGCCTGGCTGGATGCGGCTCAATTCCAACTCGTCGCCCATCCATTTTCCAGCGGATTGCAGGAATGCCACGATATCTGCGTTCTGAGCGGGTTCCTTCATCACGAAAATGTGAGATGGGGGGGTCGCGGGTTTGTTCCCTGGGCCTCAGGGACTCACTTTCAGCTCATAATGCAACGCGCCGAGCCGGAATTGATGTGCGGCTTGGAGGGCGCAGGCCACACCGGGCTGGAGCGAGCGTCCGTCGAGTTCCGCCGGCAACCCGGCGGCCTCACGCGGAATTTCCAGCCAGAAGCCCCCCTGCCAAAAATGCACCCGCAAGGCAACCGTCGGCAGGCCCGCGGAAGCCAGCACGACCGCGCAGTTCGCACCGCTGCCAAGTGCGGCCTCGGAAAAGAGCCAGACGGTTTCGGCAACCACCTCCCGGCAGCTCACCGCCTGCAGGCGGAGACAGCCCAGCGCGCGCTGAGGCAGCACCATCGTCGCCTGTGCAGACGAAGTATCATGGGAAACACTCACGGCCCCCGGGGGTCCGCCGGGAAAAATGGCCGGCAGATGCAGCGCCTTGAGTTCGTAACCGGCCTGGCCAAGGCGAAGGTGTCGCTCCTTGGCGAAATTCAGTTGCCGGGGCTCGATCGTGAGTGCGACGCCATCAATGATGGTGCCCACGCTCGGTTTTTTCGAACCATCCCCCAGCGCCTCCCCGTCATGCACCCAGATTTGGTTGCCCTTGAGGAAGAACGTCGTGTTTGCCCGGCTGATGGTGTCGGTCTTTTGTTGGTTGGCCGGTGATTCGGGCAGGAACCAGGTTACGAAATCGGACTTGCTGCGCTGGCGGCCGAGCACGAAGCGCGGACGGGCGACAAAGTGGATGGGCGAGCCGGTGCGGTGGAGCGTGCCATCCGCGACCTTGGGCACGAGTTGGAGGAGGCCCCCTGCTCCTGGTCGCACTCCGGAAGCCGGTGAGGGCACATCGGTGGAAGGCGCAAGAACCCGGGCGGGATTCCGGACGGTCGCTGGTGTGGCGCTGGAGGATGGCCGTGGAGCAACGATGATTTTCTCGGCGACTTCCGCCAGGCGCTTCTCAAAGGAAAATCGCAAGGCCTCCTCTGGAAGCGTTGGCAACAGCGCGCCCAGTTTCTTGCAGAGCAGCTCGATAACGCTACGCGTCCATTGCTCCTTGGGCTTGGCCAGCTCGGCATCGATATCGGTGGCGAGGGATTCGGCCCGGGCGATAAGCTCGAGCTGGGTGACCAACTTGCTGACGCCAGCTGATTCCAATTCTGCCAGTTCGAGGGTGAGCTTGATCTTGATCGGCTTGCCCAGGTTGTCCTGTGCCAGATCGCTTCGCTTCTCCTCAATCCTAGCCGCCCGCGCCTTGAGCAATGCACCTGCGGCTACGTCAGGTGACAGTTCCAGCAAAGCGCAGAGTTCCTGGCGCGTCATGGGCGGGAGCTGCGGCCGTGCCACCACGGAAGGCATCCCGCCGCGGTGGTTATGCGTGGCGGATGACCGTGGCGCGATGCGAAGTGAGCCGACGGCCGCACGGTGCCGGAGGGAAGATCAGTCGACTCCAACCGTGAGGTTGGTCTTGATGACAAAGGCACTGCCCCAATCCGTCGTGCCCGAGACCTGCACGGTGTAAGTGGCGGACTTGGTGAATGTCGCCGTCACCTGGGCTCCGGAGGGATTGTCGAGCGTGGGCGAACCGGAGGGACTCGTAATCTCCCATTTGGTGACATTGTAGCCGGTGGCGCCGCTCCGATCGGCCAGAGCGATGCTCACCGTGTAGCTGCCGGTGGCCTTCTTTTCCGAGCCGGGAACGGGCGCAACGACGAGCGCCCAAGTGCGGGAGGCACCGGGAGTCTTGGTCACTTCGAATGTATTGGGCTTGCTGGCGCTGGGCATGGCACGGACGCTGACCTTCGTCTCGCGAACGAGGCGGCCGCCCTTGTCGCCGACGTAAGCCTTGTCGACGCCGCGGCCTTCACCGTCCGGACCCCAGACGAATTCATCGGTGATTTCATTACCATTCTCGTCGAATACTTTATCTCCCTGTTTCCACTGTTTTTGGGTTTGCCCGTCAGTCCATTCGCCGCCGGGACCTTGCTTGAAGCCTTTCTGGTGGATCATTTCGTTGAGCTGGGCCATCAGCCGATCGGCGGTGGCGGTGTCGCCCCGACGCCGGGCGTCCTCGATCTGGGAGACCAAATCCTGGATGGAACGGGCGGTCGCTGGATCCGTTTGTGCCAGCTTACTGGCCAGCGCGCGGGCCTGGTCCAAATCAGCATTGGATGGCGGCGGTGGCTGGCGTGGCCCGCTGATCTTATCAGCAGCGTCCTTGATATCCTGGCCATGCCCGCTTTCCACCAGCGTGGCCGTCAATTGCTTGAGCAGTTCGCTGGCCTTGGCCATGTCGCCGTCCGCCAAGGCCTTGTTGATTTGTTCGATAAGGCTGCGCACCTTGGCGGCGAGCGCCGGGTTGGTTTTATCCAACTCAGGCAGGAGCTTCTTCGCCGCATCGAGCACGGCAACCTGCTGCTGCAATTCCTCGCCGAACATCCCCTTGCGGAGCATATCTACCCGCATGGCATACATACTGATCTCAACCGCGCCAAATTCATCCCGCAGTTTCTCAAAACCGGCCCGGAGTTGCTTGCGAACCGTCTCGCGGGTGTAGAGCAAACTCCAAGCCAGCCGCTCGATGCGCTCCGGGTGCCCTTTCATGACTCCATCGACCTGGGCGATGCGGCCGGTCGCCCGGAGGAGGCTCACTTTCGCCAATTCAGGCAGCCCGGCTTTGGCTGCATTGATGCCGCGATCGATGTGGTAATTGGCATCCGAGATGTTGGCGCGCATTACCCGCTGTTCCACTTCAAGCTCACTCTTGGAGATTTCGACCGGAGCCTGCTGGCCGAAAGCTGTGGCGGACGAGAGAAAGAGGCCAAACAGGGCCACGGTGAAAAAGCTGAGCCGGGACGAAGTGTGCATGAGTAGTTACGGATGGTTGATGGGCCGCGGACCGAACAATTTGTGCAAGTATGCACAGCCAGAGGCTGCTTCAATACAATTCTTGCCCCGTCGGCGACCTCTGGCCGAAGAGCGGGAACTAATAAGGAAACAGGAATCGTCGAGCTGAAAATTTTCCCGCCCGCGTTTGGCAACGCATGTTTTCTGTATTGCGTGGCCGAATGAAGTCTCGCTTACTTCCGCCGCAGTCATGGAGAAAATCGCTTTCACCCGGGAACTTATCGACTGGTATTGGCAGCAGGGATGCAAACGTGCCGATGACTACGCGATTCCCACCAGCGGGTGGCTGAAAAAACTATATGACACCGACAAGCAGCTGACCGCGATTGACGAGGCCCGGGCCAATCCCCGCCCGGCCATGGCCGTCTGGGGGCCGTCGCAGACCGGGAAATCCACTCTGGTCTCCGCCTACATTGACGGCAATGCCCGCTACGAAAAGCGCGAGGAGGTGGACGGCGAGGGTTCGGGACTGCACTGGCCGGGCGGCGCCCGGGCATTCTTCATGTCGCCCGATGTCACCGCCCCGCTCTACATGAACCGGATGGTGCTGAATCCTTTTAACCAGGGTTGGGACGGTTCCTCCTGCCTCAGCCGCTTCGTCTGCGGCAGCACCCAGGCAGGTGCCGCGGCTTACACCGTCCGTGACGTGCATCACCCCGTGGAGATGAAACTCATTCCGGAAGTGGATTTACTGCAGGTGGTCGCACGGGGGTATGATACCGAATGTCTGGGACCTTCGCGGATGGGCACCGCCACCAACTGGACCACCCACGAATTCGAGATGCGCCTCGCGCGGTTCAAACGCAAGCACACCGCTTCCGCCAAGGGCCCGAGCCGTGCCGCCTACGAAGCGCTCCACAATCTTTGTTGTGTGCTGGCCGACCTGGTCTTTGCCGAGCTGCCGCGTTACCGCGGACTGATGGAGCAGGGCGAGGACAACTGGCAGTCGCTGCTGGCTTCGCTGCTCGCGGATCCGGTGTTGCTCTCGAATCCCGGCATCGTCGACACCTTCGCCGGCGAGATCCTCTGGGACGCTTCGCCTCACCTGCAGGAATTTTACCTCAAGCTGCGCACGCAGCTCCGGACCCTCCAGCAGAATGCCGGCGCCAAGCCCCTCTTCTGCTCGATGGACGCCGCCATTGTCCTGCTCAACATGGCCGCCTGCAGCATTTATTACCGCGAGACCCCGCCGGATGCCGACTCCAAGGAGGGAGTGATTTATCCACTCATTGCCAAGCTCGGTTATCGCCTGGATGGGGAACGGCTGCTGATCGGATGCGGGGCGACTTATGCGCAACGGCTCGCCGCCTCGCCCGAACAGTTCGCCATGGTGCAGGCTCTTGTCTGGGAGCTGGTGATACCCCTCAATCAGGATCACCTGCCCGAATCACCCTTCAAGGATTACCTGCGCTACTCCGACATGCTCGACTTCGCCGGCGTGGGCAACGAGCCGAAGGGAGATGTGTCACGCATCTTTGTCCACGGGCAGACCCTGTCCACGGAGGAGGGCGTCGGCAAGGGTATGCCCTTTAATCCGCTGCTGTTCTTTTCCAAGATCATCAAGCGGGGCAAGACCGGCTGCATCGTGTCGACCTACGCGAAGAAAATGTCGATCGACGGCTTCAACATTTTCCAGAATGTCGACGGCTACCCGGCCGTCAACGCGCCCCAGCTCATCAACGGCATCGAGTCGTGGTGGAAATACCTCGTCCCGGAATATTACCGCACTGGACTCGGCCGCAGCCCGCTGCCCCTCAATCTCGGCCTGATGTGGTGGGCGACGCGCTTGAACAACGGCGTGAGCGCCCCGAAGGAAGTCTACCCCGCCATGGTGCCCATCGTGAAGGAACTGGGCCGGATCGGCGACCCCGTGGTCAGCCTCACCTTCGCCTTCAATTACTACAAATTCCCCCGCGGACGTGTCGACACCACCGTCACGCCGGACACCTTTGAACGGATCTCATCGGTGCCGGAGTTCAAGCGGCAGTTCAACAACCCGACCAGCGCCGAGTCATACCAGGAGATGATTCGCGACCAGGTCACGGGTGGCACCGCCTATTTTTTCGCCACAATCAAGAAACAGCTCGAGGAAGCGCGCGCCAAACCCGACTCCAACCGCCTTTCCATCCTCGAGGCCCGCGTCGGCGCGCTGGAGACCGGCATCACCGACCTGCTCAACGCCCCCCGGCTCTTCCCCCCGGTCAAGGTGGTGGACATCCGCCGTGAACATCTCGACCGCTTCCGGCAGGGCCTGCTCGAGGCGCTCAAGGGCAAACCGGAGAAACAGGTGCGCGAAATCAATTTCGCCCTGCGCGAATTTCTCGACGTGCCCTACCAGGTTCTCCTCACGCCCCCGGCGGACGAGACGGAGGTCGACCGCCAGTTTATCTCGCGCCAATATCGTCAGTGGGCCGACAGCCAGCTATCTCGCTACGACCAGTGGGAACGCACCGGTCGGAAGACCTCGCCCGACTGGGCGCTCCTCGGCCTGAGCACCCGAGAGTCCTTCAGCGACACCCTCGACGCCCTCCGCGCCTCGATGGAAACCCAGGTCGATGAGATCGCCCGCTGGTTCGCCCGCCTCGTGGCGCAGACCAAGACGGCCAATTCCGACCTGCGCCACACCCAGCTCCGCCGCCACCTCGCCGTGCGCATGGCCAACGAAATCGTCTCCAGTCAGACGGCGGATTTCGCCGCCGCCGGCGACGATCCCGAGCCCGACAGCGACGAGCAATCCTCGCCGCCCATCGGCCGCGAATGCCTGGCCTACCGGGCTTTCATCCGTCCCTTCATGGAGGGACAACTGGCCGCGTTCATCTCGCTGCGGCTCGACCCCGTCAAACGACCCGACCAACCCGGGGACAAGGAACTCGCCGCCCTCTGTGCGCGCTTCAACCTGCGGCCCAACTAACCCCACCCCGCGCCATGATCGAATTTGAGGTCTTTCCAAACACCGGGCACCAGTTCTTCCATGTGCCGCTCAAGAGCATTGTCCCCAAGAAAGCGGACGAAGACCTGCGGCGTTTTGCGCTGAAGAACCGCGGACCGTGGGCGATGTGGAGCGAGTTCGCGCCCTGGTTGCTCTACCAATACGACATCGACGTCTCCCCTTACACCGGCGAGGAAACCCCCATCATCAAGCTCTCCATCGAGACCAACCTCGGCCTGCCGGAGCGCGGCCTGCTTTTCGGGGTCGAGCGCTTCAAATTCAAGCCCGACGAAAGCGACCGGGCGCAACAGGAGGCCTTCCGGCGCTTCCAAACTTACGAGAAGAGCCGCGAAAGCGACTCCATCATTTATCCCTATGCCAGCCTCGACATGGCCAAGCTCTGGGAAGACTACCCGACGAAACGCCTCTTCCTCGACCAGCTGAGTTCCACCCTGCCCGTCCGCCGCAAAGCCGGAGAAAACGCCTCCGAGCCCTTGCCGCTGCCCAAGGGTTTGCTCGCCGTGCACTGGAAACGACCCGGGGGCGCCGATCCCGTTGAGGTCGATCTGGTCTGCGATCTCGGCAACACCCGCACCGTCGCCCTGTTGCTCGAAAGCCCGGGACAGGACAGTCTCGCGCTTGGCCGCCGGGTGAAAATCCTGCGCTTCATCCCCTGCGGCTGCCCCTACACCCAGGCGCACACCCTGCCCGATCCGGGCCGGGCCAACGACGATTTCTCCATCATCGATTCCTGGCTCATCCTCCACCAGCCGACCTTTTTCAGCCGCGAGCCGCCCGCCTCGGAGGAGAAGCTCTTCGAACACTGGGAGCGCGAGTCCCCGGCGCCCGAGGCCGCGACGATGCGGGTGCAGCACCTGCCCCAGACCTTCGTGGAGTTGTCGCCTGCCCTCATTGGCGGAGGCAAAGCGCCGGAAGGCGCGGCCCGGACCCTTGCACAGGTGGCGCTCAACACCGACGCCCGTTTCTATCTCAGCAGCCCCAAGCGTTACGCCTGGGACGAGGCTCCGGTCGGCCGCCGCGGCGGCACCTACTGGAAGCAGATCGTCACGCACCCCAACCCCGCGATGCCCGATGCGTTCGAGGACCTGCGCGGCCTTTTCCGTTACTACATGGATCCCGGCAGCGTGGACTGGCAGTGGGAAAAACAGCCCACCATCGACGATTTCCGTGGCAAGCCCATGATCAGCTCCCCGCCCGAGTATCCGCGGCGCGATGCCATCTGCTGGTTCGCCCTCTCGATCATCGAGTGCGCCTACCGCCAGATCAACTCGGCCGGCTATCTCTCCATGGTCGGTCGCGAAAGCCTGCCGCGCAAGCTGCGCCAGATCCGCGTCACGTTCCCCTCGGGTTGGACGTGGGAAGAGCAGTCCCGTTATCTTTCCCAGTGGCAGCGGGCCATCGACCTGTTTGCCCTCACCCACCTCGCCGATCCGCGGCCGGTCTCGCTCAGCGGCGGGGAAGGCGGCGAAAAACCGCTGCTCGTCGAGCGCGCGCTTGACGAGGCCGTCTGCTCGCAGCTGCCGGTCCTGTATTCGGACGTCAGTTTCCTCGGGGGCGACGGCCGGAACTGGTTCGAGACTTACGGAAGGCAGAATTCCGTCACGGTCATGAACGTCGACGTCGGCGGCGGCACCACCGACATCTCGATCATTCGCTACGATCTGCAGTCCCCGGCCGATAACGGGGCCGACCAGATGCTCGGCCACCGCGGCACCACCGCCATCCAGTCCAACCTGCTCTTCCGCGACGGCAATTCCGTCGCCGGCGACATGCTGGTGAAGCGTATCGTCGAGCGGGTCCTCCTGCCCGTCTGGCTGCGCGCGGGCGGACTCGACAAGTTCGAGGACAATCCCCCTGCCCGTCGGGCCATCCTGACCTTGCTCCGTTCCCCGATGACGGAAATCATCGCGCAGGTCGACCCCAAGGCCACCACCAAGCTGGCCCGCATCGTGCGGCTCGTTTTCATTCCCCTCGTCAACCAATGGCTCCAGCAGCTCACCTACGCCGAAAATTACCCCGATTCCCCCCGCCGCCCGCTGCAGGTCAAGCAGATCATCCACCCTGACTGCCTCAAAGATCTCAATGAACTGGTCCTCAAGACCATCATCGCCAAGGCCGAACACTGGGGCAAGGACGACAACCTCCTCCCCTTGCGTGATGCCCAGCATTTCCAGCGTTGGTTCGCCCAGTTGGTCGAGCGCGACGAAGTGCCCTTCCCCCTCGGCGCGCAATTGCAGGCCGACACCTCCGCCCTCGAGGCCTGCGTCAACGACGTGTTCGAGGACATGTTCGCTTCGCTCAATCCCCTGGTCTCGCACCACGCCTGCGATCTCGTCATCGTTTCGGGCAAGCCGTCGGAGCTGCCCCAGATGCGCCAGCTGCTCGTCCGCAACCTGCCCATCCTGCCGCAGCGTATCATCCCGATGAAGAATTTTCCCGCCGGCGACTTCTATCCCTTCGTCGGCGACGACGGCATCAAGATCAACGACGCCAAGACCTGCACCGTCGCGGGCGCCGCGCTTTATCAGGACATCCTCAACGGCAATCTCGCGGGCTTCAGGATCACCCAGGCCCAGGTGGCCGAATGCTCGCGCGCGTATTTCTGGGGCCTGATCGGCCGCGGCGGCGAGCCCAACGAATTCTACCGGTCGGACAATCTTCTCTTCCGCCCCTCGGAACTGGCCTCCGCCAAACCCTGGCCCGAGGCGGAAGATACCCTCTACCTCGAACGAACCTTCGATCTGGCGCTCAATTGCCGCATCGGCCGCCAGATGAAGCAGGTGCCCGGCGTCCGCCCCGAGCCGGTCTACCGTCTCGAATGGACTCCCCCCCAGTCACACGACAACCGGCCCATCTTTGCCCGCATCAAGTTGCGCTGGCTATCCACCCTCGGCTGCGGCGAGCGGGTGGAACTCGCCGGTGTCACACCCTTGCCCGGCCAGCCAATCGAGATCGATCCGGCCGACGTCCGCCTCAAACTCAACACCATGCTCGACGACAGCTTCTGGCTGGATGCACCCCGTTTCGACGCCGACGGCATCTTCAGCACCTAGCTTATCCCCATGCGCACCTCCCTCCGCTTCCACGCCGCCTTCTCCCTCGCGACCGTGGCTCTGCTGGCACTGTCCGGCCTGAAGGCCGCCGCGGCCGATCCCAAGGCACTACCCACCCAGTCTGCCACCGAATCAGTCACGGCCGAAAACATCAAAAAACTTCAGGAAGCCATCGGCGGCCTTGAGCGCCGCTTGATCTCACAAGCCGACATTCTCGAGAAGAACAGCACTGAACTCGGCATTCTCCGCAACCAGGTCGAGAATTCTCTCCGCCCCGGCATGCTCAAATCCATGCAGGATAGTGTAGCCACTCTGACCAATCGCATTGCTGAGACCAAGGCCTCCCTCGGCGTCCTCAACGAAAGCCAGGAAAAACAATTTGCTGGAACCACGGCGCAGCTGCGCGAATTGTCCGGCCTGCTCGCCCGCCTGCCGGAGCAACTCGCCCAGAACAGTCAGGCTTCCGCCGACAGCATCGAGAAGTTGAGCAAGGTGATCGCTGCTTCTCGGGCCGCCGCGGCCAGCGTCCCGCCACCGATCGCGCCCGATCCGGTGCCGAAGCTGCTCGGCGCCTTTCTGCTCGGCATCCTGCTCATTGGCGGACTCGTGATTTTCAGCCTCCGCCGGCAATTGCGCGCCCTGCAGACGACTGATCAGAGGATGACTGCCGCTCTCACCCAGGAACGCGAATCCCTCCGGCAGGAATTGCTGAACCGCCCTGCGGTCGCACCCGCCGGCGGTGAGGATTTCTCCAGCCTCCGCGCGCAGTTGCATGACCTCCTTGCACGACAGGGCCCGACCGCCACACTCCAGTCGGACTACCAGACTGCCAAAATGATTCCCCGACCACCGGTGCCCAACGACGAGCAGACGACCCTGAATCTCTCCACCGTGACTGCGGGGATTCCGGCGGCGGTTTGCTGGACCGCGGCATTTTTCGACCCCGCTTCCCCGATGACCGCTTGGCGCGCGCAAATCGAATCCCACTTCACTTCTCCGGAGCATCCCTCGCTGCCGGTGCTTTCCAGCTGGCTTACCCTGCGGGCGGTGTGCTCCCGCCAGCCGGCGCCAGCGCTCGCCGAGGTGGCCGATGCCGTGGCGGCCCTCTCCCGGGCGCTCCACGAGTATTGGGAAACCATGCCCGAACTCGGCGAGGACGAGTTCGCCCGCGCGAGCGGCGACTGGATCGCCGCCGTCAAGTCCCTGATTTCCTCCGTCGCCCCGAAACTCGAGATCCGCGAGGTGCTCCCCGGCGGCCGGTTCGACTCCGACACCATGCAAACCATGCGGGAGGGTTCGGGCAACCACCTGAACGTCGCGGCCGTGTTTTCCTGGATCATCCTCGAACGCACCGGCGAGCGCGCCCGGGTTCTGCACCGCGGCCGCATCGCCACCACCTGATATACCATGAGCAACCCCGCGCCTGCGGTCCGCCGCGACCTTCGTTCCCCCTATTTCGTTTTCCGCACGCCGGACGGCCTCGGCACCTATTTCACCGGCGAGCACCTGCCCGTCGTCAAATCACCCAAGGAACCGCTGGCCCGCTTTCTCGTCAACGCCCGGATCACCGAAACCGGCACCCTGCGCTCCCTCCAGTATGATTTCGAGGGCATCACCCTCGACACGGCCTGCCCGATGGAATTTCTCCCGCAGAGCGAGATCGACGCCTTCGCTGCCGCCGTGCGCGATTTCTATGACAAGGCACACGAGGCCACGCCCCGCATCGTGCCGCATGAAAAGCGACTGCGCGCCCATTTCCGGCTGCCCGACCCCGACCTTGAGCCCGATGCCTACTGGGTTTACGGCCCGGCGCACGACCGCAAGCTGCTCGTCCTCTGGGGCTGCGAGTTCAAGGCCGGCTCCTCGCTCCCGCTGGCCCCCGACCCCGCGCTGAAAATTCCCGCCGGCCGCACGATTCTGGACAAGCTGCAGGCCCGCGTCATGTCGTGGGAGGCGCGCCAGCGCGAAGCACTGAAACTCGCCTGGCAGCCGGGCGAGCCCATCTCGCGTTTTCTCGCCCGACCGGCCGTCGACACCTCGGGCCAGTCCGCCGGCTACCACCTGCGTGGCCAGACTCTGCCCGCGAAGAACTTCAAGCCGCTCCGCCGGATCCTCACCGGTGAAATTGCCGCCTTCGAAGCCGCGGCACGGAAATTCTACGACAAGGCCGCGCCGGAGGCTGCGGGCGTCACCGCCTACGAGAAGGAACTGCGGCGCGCTCTGCGCCTCTCCGATCCCGACCAGCGGCCCGGCGCCTACCTGCTCCAGGGCAAAAGCCTCGTGATTGTTGTCGACAGCAAGGAAACCCACGCCGCCACCCTGCCCATGATCGACCATCCGGCCCTGCCTGTCACCGCCCCCGTGGCGCCGCCGTCCGGCGCAGAAGCCACGGTGGTGGTGACAGGCGTCGGCTCGCCCGGCGGCAGTGTCGCCGCCAAGCTTCGCGCGCGGGCCGTTTCCTCCGGCCTGGTTTATATGATCGCGGCCGCGGCGGTCGTGATCCTCGCGGTGGCCGGCGTGCTCTTCTGGAGATTCTATCCCGACCGCACCCCGCCCACGGTCGTCAAATACGACCAGAAAACCAGCCGCGATGTCGGCCTCCCCTCCGATACCCGCGTCATCGTGCGCTTCTCCGAGCCCATCGCCGCCGCCTCGATCAAGACCGGCGCGGCCGACGCGTCCTTCCGCTTCGGTGACGACAAGGCCCGCCTCGACGGTGCCCCCACCTTCGATAAAAACGAGCAGAACACGATCATCCTCAAGACCTCCAAGCTCCTCGACGGCGAGAAATACGAGCTTGCGATCCGCAACCTCACCGATCTGGCCGGCAATAAGCTGCCCGCCACCGCCCCGCTCAGCTTCGAGTTCTTCGACACCATCGCCCCGCGCGTCGCAAAGATTTCCGGCGGCCCGAACAAGAACCAGCTCACGCTCGTCTTCTCCAAACCGCTCCGGCCCGAGTCGGTCACCGCCACCGGCAACTATCAGGTTGCGACACCCGACGGCTCAGCCATCCGGCTTCGCTCCGCCGGCTTCGACTCCAACGACAAGACCGCCACCTTCGTCATCCTCGAGGCCGACCGCGATTTCAGCAACGGCCTGCCCTACCGCCTCGCCGGGGTCGCCGGCGTGCGCGACACCGCCCGGCAGGGCAACTACGTCGACTTCCCCGCCAAGGGCCTGGATTTCGATTACAAGGACATCATGCCGCCGCGGATCCTTGAGGCCGTCGGCACCGCCGGACGCCTCGAAGTCACGGTCACCTTCAGCAAACCGCTCGGCAAGGAGAAGGAGGGCCGCGCCGCCGGCGAGGACGTGACCCATTACACCGTCACGACGCCCGACGGGGCGACGCTCGTGCTGGCTCCCGGCTCGGCGCACTTCAACGAGGCCGGCAACACCCTGCGACTGCGCTTCGACGAGCCGGAGAAATTCCCCCGCGGCCGCTACCAGATCGCCGCCAAGGGAATCCACGACGTCCAGGGCAACACCATCGAGGAGGCCGCCGTGCCCTTCGAGTTCTTCGACATGGACGACCACTCGCCGCTCACCGTCACCGCCGCCGACAAGTCCGGCAAGAATCCCCTCCGCCTCGAGTTCAACCGTGTCCTGCGCCGGGCCGATGCCAATGACCGCACCAAGTTCGAACTGCTCGACGACCAGCGCCGCCCCCTCCGCGGCATCTCCGTCCGCCAGGTCCAGCGTGTCCCCGACAACCCGACGCAGGTGCTGCTCACGCTCTCCGAAGATCCACCCGCCGGCACCCAGCTGCTGGTGGCCGTGGCCGGCGTCACCGACATTTTCGGCCATCGCGAGGACCAGACCGTGCGGCTGGGCCGGCCGGTCTCCTACAGCGGCGCCACCATGTCCGAGCAGGTGCTCGCGTGGCAGAACCGGCCCACGGCCAAGGGCAACCGCGTCACCCTCGTCATCAAGGAACAGTTGACCAAGGACAGCGCGCAGGATCCCGCCAATTACGAATTCACGCCCGCCACCGTGCAAATCGAACGCATCGACAAGGTCAGCTACGCCACCGACAAGGGCGGCGCCCGCCGCACCGTCGTCGAGCTCGTGCTGCGCGCCCCGCTGCTCTCGCCCGCCGGCGTGAAGGTGGCCGCGCACGACCTCCGCATCGTCGACCTCGATTTCCTCGGCGCCCAGAACCTCGATCCCATCGAGCTCACCCCCGCGCCCTGAACGCCGGTAGGGGCGCTTGCCCTCAAGCGCCCTTTCCCCTTCGGGCGGTTAAGGGTAACCGTCCCTGCCTTAGAATCCCGGCACGATGCCGGGCGTGAGCGTCTGGCGGTAGACTTTGCGGACGGCCTCGATCTCACGGAGGAGCGCGGAGCGCATGCGGAGCACGCGGCGGCGGGCCAGCGGCGCGCGCAGCAGCACGACGGCCGTGCGCACCGCGCCGAAGAGCCGGCCGATCTCCTGCCGGTAAAAATACCCGACGAGGCCGGTCACGGGCAGCAGCAGGCCATACCAACCGGAGCGCGGCCAGCCGAGCCAGCCCCAGCCCAGCGCGAGGTAGACGGCGAAGAACGCACCATAAATGAAAAACCCGAGCAGCATCCGCGCGTGCGCCAGCTGCGCTTTTCGTTTCGCCGCCTCGACCACGCGGCCGGCGAGTGCATCGAGCAGCCAGGTCGGCGGCCGCCAGTGCAGCCAGCCGGCCAGCGCGACGGGGAACAGCAGCAGCGCGGCCAGGCCGACCCCGAACATCCGCGCGGTGGCGTGCCGGTTTGCGGCCAGCGCCTCGACATCCTCGTCGGCGAGGTGCAGCTGCCGGAGCAGTCGTTCGTAGCGGTGGAGGTGCGTGAGGAAGGCGTTGGCGCGCTCCGGCATCTCGCGGTGCGCGAACCCGCAGGCGTCGACGATGGTCTGCGTGAGCAGCACCTCCTCAGTGAGCGCGGGCATGGGCGCGGTGATGACGAGATTGCCGAGGCGGAGTTTCGGCAGGTAGAGGCGCTTGACGGCGTCCACCATGTGCTCGAGTTCCATCTGCGGCACATGGACGAGCAGCGATTGCAGCCGCCGCTCGATCTTCGCGGTGAGGCCGTTGATGCATTCCTTGCGGCGTTCCGCATATTGCGGCAGGAAGCCGGCGACGCGGATGGGTTCGCCGAAATAGACCAGCACCTCGCTGCGGTAACGGTCCTTGGCGGAATAGGTCAGCCCGAGCGGGACGATCTGCAAACCGCCGCTGCCGGCGTGCCGCGCCTCAAACTCCAGCGCGAGCCGGGCCGCGCCGGACTTGAGGGCGCGCAGGCGTGAGTCCTCGTAGGTGACGCCCTCGGGAAAAATCACGATGGCGCCGCCGCGCTCGAGTTCATGAAAAGCGGCGGCGAAGCTGTCGGCCACCGAGCGCATGGCGCGGGGATCATCCTGCAGGCGGTTAAGCGGAATGATGCCGAGCTGCCGCAGGAGCCAGGCAAACGGGGGAAAGCGGAAGAGCTGCGCCGTGGCGAGAAATCCCGCGCGGCGCGGCACCGATGTGGCGACGAGGAAGCCGTCGGTGATGGAACCGGGATGATTGGCGACGAAGAGCACGGGGCCGGCCGGCACACGGTCGGCGTGGAAAACCTCGATGCGCCGGAAGTAGACGCCGAGCAGGAAGCGCAGGAAGCCGCTGACGGCGAGGGGCACGACTTTGTCCAAGACTCTCATCGGGATGCGCCTCCAGCCTGTCCGGCCACGCGCGCGAGGCGATAGCGGAGTTGGTTCGGGCGGGCGCACGCTGTGCTCGCGCAGTCTGTCGATAGTTGAGCCACGGCCCGGTTCGCTGGAAACGCAAAGCCGCCGGCTCAGCCGCGCCAGATGACTTGGGCGCAGTCGGCGCTATGGAGATGGATCACTTCCGGCAGGCGGTGCTGGTGCTCCGCCTGCAGGCGTCCGATCTCGGCTGCATCCCCCGCGGTGAAGCTGTCGCGGGTCAGCGCCAGCACGGCGCCGCCAAATCCGCCGCCGGTCAGCCGCGCACCGAACACGGCCGGATGCGACTCAAGCAGATCGACGAGCCGGTCCAGCGCCGCGGTGCTGTTTTCAAAGAAGTTCTGCGAGCTGCGGTGAGAGGCCGTGAGCAGGCGGCCGACCGCAGCGAGGTTATCCTGCTGCAGGGCGGCGACCGCCTCCTGCACGCGCGCTTGCTCCGCCACCACGTGCCGGGCGCGCCGGGCGTGGGTCGACGACAGTTTGCCTTCGGCCACCAGCAACTGCGCGGGCGTAAGGTCAGCCAACAGTCGCACCCCGAGACTTACCGCTGCCTCCTCGCACTCGCGGTGGCGCTCGGCATAGAGGCCGTCGATCAGCGCGTGCTTTTCGCGGGTGTGGAAAATCCAGAGGTGCGCGGACGAAGGGAACGGCACGCGGGAGAAAGCCGGGCCGCGGCAGTCGATGTGCACGAGGTGCCCCGCGCGACCGAAGGCGCAAGTGCCTTGGTCAAGGATGCCGCACGGCACGCCGACGTATTTGTTTTCCGCGTGGCGTCCGAGCGCGGCCAGTTGCCCCGGCTCGATCGCCGCGGCGTTGGAAAGACCGTGCACCGCCAGCGCCGTCGCCAGTTCCAAAGCCGCGCTGCTGCTGAGCCCGGCGCCCGCGGGCAAATCGGAAGTCACCAGCAAATCGAATCCCGCCGGCTGCGGCAGATTGAAATCCAAAAAACTCCGCCAGACACCCAGCGGATAGTTGGCCCACACCTCAGGGCCGGTGAAGCGCGTTCCGGGATCGCCGGGCAAGTCGACCATGTGCGTAGCCTGATCACTGGCGAACCGGAGGCGGCCGGCGGAGTTGGGCGCAGTCGCGACCCAGACAAAGCGATTGATCGCCACGCCCAACACGGCCCCACCGTTGTAGTCGGTGTGATTGCCGATGAACTCCACCCGGCCCGGCGCACGTGCAATGATCGCCGGCGACTGGCCGTAGGTCTGTCGGAACTGCTCGGCAATGTCTATGGCTTCGGCCGTGTGCACGGAGGGAAGATTGTGCAATCAATCCGGCGGAGCACAGACAAAACAAATTATCCCTGAGACTCAGAGGCAGATCGCTCAAGGTAAAGTCCGGCCACCCACAAACCACAAAGCCTGACCCCTTTTTCTGGCCTGTTGTGTTTGGGGCATGTTATCTATTTCTTAATAGGCCGGATGGATATTGATTACCGAGCATCAGTCCTGCGTTGAGAACTTCTTGTGGGATAGTTCCTTCGCCCCCAAGCAATTCTCTCGACAGTTTTGTCACTTTCCAAGGATGAGATATCCCTGTCGCTGTAGCCCGTTCCACACCGCCCAGTTGATCAATTTCGATCCAAGTGGCACGCCAAGCATCGGCTTCTATCTGAATATTGGGGCCCTCTAACAGGACCTTGATCTGCCCCAGTCTCTCGGCAGAAATTGATTGCTGAAGTAGCTTTAAAAGCCGCACACGGCTACCCCCGACTAAAGTAATTCCAGTCCGGTTGCCTTCCGTCGAATACTGTCGGGTTAGCAGACCAATAATGGTGTATATGAAGCCTTCTTTGTGCAGTGAAGGAGAATCTAATTTGAGCTCATTGAGCACTGCATTGACAGTGGTAAGCGAATTAACCGCAAAAGGTTTATCGTGGTAATTTCCCATCCATATTACCAGCGGCCCTAAACAATAATCGTCATCAGTGATAAATGATAACTCCAAGCTCCTACCATTCCCGGCAAATGACACAGCTCCATCCATAGTCGCACGGATCCC